>JAIOPR010000305.1 GCA_021413805.1 Planctomycetota bacterium | reverse complement strand
CCCAACCCCTCAACTCCTCAACCTCTCAACCCCCCCACCTCACGCCGTCGCCTTCTTCTGCAGATACTCCAGGTTCTTCTTCACCTTCACCGCTTCGTCGCTCTCCGGGTACGCCTCGACCAGCTCAAACGCCCGCTGGTGGGCGAGTTTCCAGTTCTCGAGCTCGATCAGCGTGCGGACGCTCGACATGAGCTCCTGGGGGGAGGCGTAAGCCTTGCCGTCCTTGGCCGCGCCGCCCATGAGTTCAGCGCGCGGGTCCGGCACCGGCGCAGGAGCGCCCTGGGAAACCGCGACCGGGGAACCGTCGAGCGCCCGGAGGATGGTGGAGATCCCGTAAAGGGACGCCGACACCCCGAGTCCCATCACCGCAAACCCGCAGAGCAGGAGTGCGCTCTGTCCCGCAGGCTGGAATGCGTACACGAAGATTGGCCCCATGATCGAGACCAGGAACATCCCGCCGGCCATCACCGCGAACGCAACGGCGCCTTCACCTTTGCCCATTTAAGGCTCCCTGAAAGCCCCCCCGCGCCCCGTCCTACTTGAGTTCCTTTTCCTGCAGATCTGCCGCAATCTTGCAGTTTTCCTTCTTGTACTGCGCCAGCGTCGCCGCCAGGAAAGTTCCCTGCTTGTCGGAAAGGAGCGACTTCTGGATCTGCGTCCGCTTCGTGCGGAAATCGTCGGCCTTCGGCGCCCGCTTTTCCACCAGCTGCACAAGGTACTGGCCGCTGTTCCCGAACGCCGAGTGCACGTCGCCCTTCGCCTCGATCTCGAACATCGCCTGGAGGAACTGGCGATCGTCGGCCACGTCGGCGACCTGGTCGGCGCGGGTGATGTAATCGGTCTCTTTCACGGTGAGCTTGCGCTCGGCACTGATCGTCGTGAACGTGTCGAAGCGGAGTGCCGTGAGTTCTTCTTCGGGGGGCGAAGCGCCGCCCTTGATCTTCTCGGCGTACGCCTTGTCGAAGCGATCATGGTAATCCTTCATGATGCTCTCGACTTCCTTGCGCGCCACGAGGCTGGCGTCGCGCGTAGCGCAGTCTGCGATCGCCTTGCTCCGGACCTGTTGCGTGAAGAGGAACGAATTTCCGTCGTTCTTCTCGATGAGCCTCACAAGCAAGCTCGCCTTATCCGTGCGCACTTTGCCGGGGCGGGCGGTCTCGGGCTTGTCGCTGAAGAACGTGTACCAGCCCGGGCTCCCGGCTTTCGGGATGCCGAGGGAATCGTCCAGCGCCTTGGAATCGTCTTCCTCGAACCACGCCGAGGACCCGGGGTCCTCGAGCTTGAATTCCTGCGCCAGGGCCTTGAAGTCGGGCTTGGCGATGCCCTGCATGCGCATCTCGAACAGCCGCGCGGTGATCTTCTCCATCGTCTCGGCCGCTAAGGCTTCGGCCTTGGAAATCTTGGCCTTGTCGCCGATGCGGTACTTGACGTCCTCGTACTTCGTGTATCGGACCTCCGGCTCGTTGTCGGCCGGCTTCTCTTCTTCTTCCCCTCGCTTCTGCGCCACCATCGTCGTCTGAGGCACGAAGAACGCCTCCGGCGGCGGCATTTCGCACGTCGGGACAGGGAAGTCCGACTTATGGCCTTCGTAATAGGCCTTCATCTCGTCTTCGGTCGGCGCCGGAATCCCCGCCAGGAGCGGCTCGTAGGGAATCCTCAGGTACTCCAGCCGCGCCTGCGGCTGCTTGCTGTACCCGAACGAGCTCTTCTTGATCCGCAGCATGTCAACCTGCGACTTCTGGCTGACGCGGGACTTCGCCTGCGTGCGGTATTTCACGTCGTCGAAAAACACGTACTTGGCCTTGGCACGGCCACCCGTCTTGAAATACTCGTTGAAGACGTCTTCCGTCGCGACCGAGACGCTGGACTTCAGCGTCTTCAGGTACTTGTCCACGAGCAGGAACTCGCCCATCGTCTTCTCGTAGTCTTCCGCTTCCATCTCCATCATCGACAGGATCTTCGTGTACTTGTCCATGTCGAACCCGCCGTCGCGCGACAGCGTGTCTTTCACCTTCGCCGCGATTTCCTGGTCCGTCACGCGCATGTCGGCCTGCTTCGCCGCGCCGATCAGGACGCAGATGTCCACGCCGATCACGCGGTCCAGCTCGCGCGTGTCCTGGCCGTAGGCGTACATGATCAGGTTCTTGCGGAAGTCGCCCTGGTAGATCTGTCCGCCGTGCGCCATCAGGAAGGACAGCAGCATGCTGCCCTGCTCCGTCAGGCCGTGCTTCCAGCGGAAAATAAGGTTCTCGTATTCCATGCGCGTGAACTTCTGCACCGGCGTGTCCACCGCCAGGTCCTTCTCGGCCTTGTCCTTCCCGCCGATGACCGTGCTCATCTCCTGCGACACGCCCGAAGCCGCGAACGAAATCACGATGATCGCGAGGAAGATCGCGAAGATCAGCCGCTCGTACTTCTTAAAGTTCTTGTGGTACCACTGGAACATGGGCCGTTCCTCTCAACGAAAGCGGCAGAGGGCGCGGAACGCCGCTCTGCCGTTGTGTTTGACGCCTTCGACGGGCCTGGCGTTCCCGGCCCGCAACAGGATCATTATGCCTTCGCCGGCGCCGCCGGCACAGCCGCTTCCGGCTTCGGCGACGACGTCGCGCCGCTTCCCTCGAGAAGCGCTCCAATCTTCTCCCGGACCTTCGTCCCCTTGCCGACCCGGCCGCGCAAGTAGTACAGCTTCGCGCGGCGCACGATGCCCTTCTTTTTCACGACGATGTCGGCGACTTTGGGGCTATGAAGCGGGAAGACGCGTTCGACGCCTTCGCCCTGGACGATGCGGCGGACGGTGAACGTCGCGCGGGAGCCGCTTCCCTTGCGGGAAATGACGATCCCGGTGTAGAGCTGGATGCGTTCCTTGTCGCCTTCGGTGATCTTGACGTGCACCTCGATGGTGTCGCCGATGTCGAAGCGGGGAAGGACCTTGCGCAGGAACTCGGTTTCAAGCTGGCGGATGATCGGGTGCATGACTGAGCCTCTCTCGTGGACGTCCGGGTTGAGCGCCGGGCAGGTGCCCCAGCGGGACGGAGCATTGTAGGGAGAGAAGAACGGGAGTCAACCGGAATTGGCGCGGCGGGGCTACTTGGCGAGGCCGATGAGGCTGATAAAGGTGCGGATGTCTTCGTCTTCGTAGGTGAACGACGCGCCGGCAAAGAATTCGGGGTGGCGGGCGAGGCTGGAAACGCCTGCCTGGACGTGAAACCAGCGCCAGACTTTCGTGTCGAGGTAGATACGGGCCATGACGGCGCCCGTGCGTTCGTCGAGCTTGTCCTTGTCGTCGAACGGCCCGCGGACTTCGGCGACAACCGAGACGTCGTGGTCGAGCTTGGGGATGGTGAAGCGGTACCCGGCGCGGATGCCGAGTTTTCCCTCCAGGAGGCCGCCGGCGACGTCCAGGCGGCCGTCCATGAAAGTGAACCCGAGGAGGCCGGTGTAATTGATGAAGAATTTGCCCTTGTCGTGCTTGTCCTTTTCGGGGTAATCCCAGGGAGTGCTGGTGGAGGCGGGCCAGCCGACGGCGCCGAATTCGATGTAGCGGTCCTCGTTGGGGTAGACGCGCAGGGCGCCGTAAGGGGCAAAGAGCTTGGTATTGATGTAGTAGCGCGAGCCGATGGTGACGTAGGTTTTGACGCGGGTGGCGGCGCCGAGGGTCTTGTCCAGGCTCCCGAGCGCCGACTCGGCCTGGTCGTAGAGGCCGGATTCGTTGATGAGCTTGCCGATCGTTCCCTGGCCCTTATCGATCTTCTCGGTGATGTTCTTGATGGACCCGGCGACTTCCTTGGCCTGCGCCACGGTGTCCATCAGGTCCTGGGCCAGTTTTTCGTCGTTCAGGAGCTTCCCGGCGGTGCCTTCGCCGTTGTTGATCTTGTCCACGACCTTCTGGACCGACGCCACCGCGTCCTTCATCTGGGCGACCAGTTCCCTGGCTTCGTCGTACATCGAAGGATCGTTCAGGATCTTCCCGAGCGTTCCCTCGCCGCGCTCCGCCTTGGCCAGGATGGAGGAGATCCGGTCCGCCGACGCCTTCAGGCTGTCGTAGACGTCGTTCGACATCAGCAGCTTGGCCAGCGTCCCCTCGCCCTTGTCCAGCTGGTCCTTGACCTTGCCGATCACTTCGCCGGCCTTCTTCAACTCGGCCACCGCCCCGCGCACTTCGCTGACCGTGTCCGTGACCTGCGTGTAGAGCGTGTCGTCCTTCAGCAGCCGGCCCAGCGTGCCCTTGCCGTTCTTCAGCGAATCCGAAATGTCGTTCAGGTTCGCGATGAATTCGCGCACCGCTTTGCGGTTTTCCTTCAGGATCTCGCCCATCTCGTCGATGGCCGAGGAAGGCGGCTCTCCATGCAGGATCGCCGTCGCGTCGATCGACGGCCGGTCGGCATCTCCCGCTTCGATCGCCACATGCCGCCCGCCCACCAGGCTCGACATCGTCACCGCGATCTGGTAATTCTCGCGCAGGTCGATGGGCCCGTGCATTTTCAGGGAGACCAGCACGCCGCCCGGATGAAGCTCCAGCCGGTCCACGCGCCCCAGTTCCAGCCCCGACACGCGAACAGGGTCGCCGTCCTTCAGGCCCCCGACGTTCTTGAACTCCACCCGCAGGTGGTACGTCTTCTTCCAGAAATCCAGCTTCCCGAACGTCACCGTCGCCACCATGAGGATGATGAGGAAGGTGAAGTAAACGAAGCCGACCTTGAAGTTATTTGCTGTGGATTCTGTCATGGCGAAGGGCGGCACTCTAGCCGCGGGACGGGGGTGGCGCAAGGGCGGGAGGGGGCGCGGCGAATGTTCCTGAAATTCGCGGCCTTCCGGCGGCTACAATCGGCCTCCCCTCCCGGAGATCCTCCATGCGCCAGGTGATCGCGCTGATGTTCCTCGCCGTTCCTTTCATTGCCGGCGCCGACGTCCTCCACATGAAAAACGGCGCCACCATGGACGGCAGGGCGGTGACGGAGGAGGGCGAAGAGTTCGCCTTCAAGCTCAGCGGCGGCGGGCAGGTGCAGGTGAAGCGCGCCGACGTGGACTGGATCGAGTGGTCGAGCGTGGAGTCCGCGAAGGCGGAATTCGACAAGCGCCGCAAGCCAGCCACGCTGGCCGCCTTTCTCGATGCCGGCGCCTGGGCGAAATTCCACGGGATGAGCGACCAGGCCCAGGATGCCTTCATGGCCGCCATCAAGCTCGATCCCCAGAATGCCGCCGCGAATGAAGGCCTCGGGCGGAAGAAGTTCGCGGACAAGTGGGTCACGGACGACGAGTACAGGAAATTGACCGGCCACGTGAAAGTCGGGTCCCGCTGGGTGACCGCCGACGAAAAGAACCGGATGGACGCAGGGTGGGAATGGGTGGACGGCAAGCTCGTTTCGCCGGACGACGCAAAGCGGGCGAAGGGGCTGATGGAGTACGAAGGGAAGTGGGTGACGAAGAAGGAATTCGACGACCTGGTGAAGAAAAACGGGCCGCCGAAGGAAAAGCCCGCGGGGGACAAGCCCGCCGGTGACAAGCCGGGCGGTGGGACGACGACCGAAAAGCCCCCGGACAAACCCGCCGAAAAGCCCGTCGGCGATCCCACCAAGCTCCACAACGACAAGGAAGACGCCGCGATCAGCGCGCTCTTCGGGAAAGGGTTCCGCCTTCACTCGGGCTACCACTACCGGCTCATCACGAACTGCGTGGACAAGGACCCGGACTTCGACAAGAAGTTCGTGGACTCGATGGACCTGTACTGGTCCCACTACCTGGAGCTCTTCGACAAAAACCCCGAGCAGAAGAAACTTCACAACATCCTCGTCCTTCCCTCGAGCAAAGAGTATGACGAGTGGCTCAAGAAGAACGCCGGGGGGGCGGGCGTAGGCGCCTTCGGGACTTACCTTCACGGGCACCCGTTCCAGGTCGCCACGCTCTGGTATCGCCAGGTCGCCGGGATCGACGACAACGTCCGGACCACGCTGTTCACCGGCCGCCACGAATGCTGCCACCAGTTCGTCGCGTTCTACGTGCGCGGCGACGGCGGGCCGTGGTTCCAGGAGGGGATCGCGGCGCTTCAGGAGCCGGACATCCCGTACTACCTCTACCCGTACCGCTGGGATTTCATCCGCCTCCAGGTGCTCGAGGGCAAGAACGACATCTCGATGGCGGACCTCCTGAAGAAGAGCGCTTCGCTTGACGCGAACCAGCAGTACTCGCGCGGGGCGGCGACGCATTTCTTCTTCCTGAACTACAAGGACGGGCTCTACAAAAAGAAGTACATCCAGTTCATGTGCAAGGGCTCGATCGACAGCCCGGACGCGCTGGCGAAGGCAATGGGCACGACGATCGAAGAGCTGGAAAAGCAGTACCGAGAGTTCATCAAGGAGATGGACGTGCGGCGGGACAAGGAAGAGCCGAAATGGGCGCCGGGGACGAAGCCGCCGGGGGCGGGAAATGCCAAGTAGCCTCCGCCGGGCGCTCGGCGTGCTGATCGCCGCCGCTCTCCTCGTCGGCGGCGCGGCCGCGGACATCGTCCACCTGAAGACCGGGAAGGCGATGGAATCGTCCAAATTGTCGGAAGACCCGAACGGCGACGTCACGATCCGCATGGATGGAGGCGGATCCGTCCTGATCAAGCGCGACCAGGTCGAATGGGTGGAGCTCTCCGACAAGAACGCGGCGAAGGAAGAGATTCTCAAGCGCCGAAAGCCCGGGACGGCGGCTGCGTTCTGCGACGCCGCAGCGTGGGCGGCCTACCACGGCATGAAAGCCGAGGCCCGGTCGTCCTGGCTTGCCGCCGTCGAGAAGGACGCTTCCTGCAAACCCGCCCATGAGGCCCTCGGGCACCGCCTGTTCGAAGGCAAATGGCTGGAAGCGGACGAATTCCAGAAGGCGACGGGGCACGTCCTCCGGGGAGGGAAGTGGATCCCGAAAGAGGAGAACGAAAAGCTCGACCAGGGCTGGGAGTACGTGGACGGCAAGTTGCTCGCGCCGGATGACGTGAAACGCGCGAAAGGATTCGTGCTTCGCGACGGCAAGTGGGTCCTCCAGAAGGACCTCGACGAGGCCGCGGCAAAGAAGGCGGCGTTCGAGCGCGAGGAAAAAGAAGCCGAGTCGAAGCGGCACGACCCGAAAGATGACGCCGCGATCCAGACGAAGTACGGATCGGGGTGGCGCCTGTACATCGGCAAGCGCTACCGCCTCGTCACGAACGTCGCCGCGACGCCGGAAGAATTCGACAAGAAGCTCGTCACGATGATGGACGGCTTCTGGGACACCTACTGCGAGACGTTCGACGTCCACCCGATCCAGAAGACCCTCCACAACATCGTCGTCTACAACACGCACGAGGAGTTCGACGAGGCTCCCGGGTCGGTCAAGGGCGCGTACGGCGTTTACCAGCACGGAGAAACGTTCCGCCCCGCGGTCCTCTGGTACATGGAGAAACTGCGGGGGTCCTCGTTCACTTCGCGCCACGAGTGCGGCCACCAGTTCGTGGCCCATTACCTACGGCAGGACGGCGAGGGCTGGTTCGGCGAAGGGATCGCCACGACGTTTGAGTGCACCGGCGACGTCCCGTTCCAGGATCATCTCTATCGCTGGGAGGTCATCCGCGGCGCCGTCATCGACCCGGGCGGGTTCAAGCTCACCGACATGATCACCGGCAAGCAGGCCGACAAGGGCACGATCTATTGCCTCGGCGCCGCCACGCACAAGTTCTTCCTGGAGGGAGCGGATCGCGCCTACCGCAAGGCGTACCAGGACTACCTGAAAAAGGGCGACACGAAATCCCCCGAGGCGCTCGCAAAGGCGATGGGGAAGAGCATGGACGAGCTGCAAAAAGAATTTGAGGCGTGGGTGAAGGACATGGACTCGAAGCGGAACCCGCTGATCAAGCGGCCGGACAAGAAATAGCGGACTAGGTCATTTCGGACGTGTTTCCGTCCATGGGCGGCGTCTCCGCCGTCTTCGGCGGATTCGAAGGTGCCTTCTGCGGCGCCGCGGGCGCCGCGGGCGGCGCGGGCGGCGGAATCATGCCCCCTTCCGGCGGTTTCATCCGCTTGTAGCGCTTCGTCTCCCCGCTCTTCTCCGTCATTGGCCCGGCGACTTCGCCGTGGACGAACTGGTGGACGACGATGTCCTTGGTCTCGTCGAGGTCCTGCGGGGTGCCGGTGAAATAGATGCGGCCGTCGTAGAGGAGGCCGATGCGGTCGGCGATGCGGCGCGCGCTGGCCATGTCGTGTGTGACGACGACCTGGGTTACCTTGAGCTTCTTCTTCATGTTGATGATGAGCTCGTCGATGGCGGCCGTCCCGATCGGGTCGAGGCCGCTCGTGGGCTCGTCGTAGAGCACGAGCTCGGGATTGCGCGAGATCGCCCGGGCGAGGCCGACGCGCTTCCGCATGCCGCCTGAAAGCTCGCTGGGCATCTTGTGCTCGACCTTGTCGAGGTCCACCAGGTCGAGCTTCTGGCGCACCGTCTTGAGGATTTCGTCCTCGGTCATTTTTTCGAGTTCGCGAAGCGGCAGGGCGACGT
>JAIOPR010000304.1 GCA_021413805.1 Planctomycetota bacterium | reverse complement strand
CTCGCCGAAATGCAGTGATGCCCGGTCCACGACCCGTCGGAATTCTGGCACGAGACCAGCACCTTCTCCACTTTCCCGAATACCGCACGCCAGGCGTCGTTCTCGTCGTGGATCATGGCATGGGAAGCGAGCACTCCGCCGAAGAAATCCTCGCCGCTGACTTCGTCGCCGTAATCGCGGCCGAAGGGGAGTCGCTGGAGGATGGCGGAAGCGGTGCGGGCCTCGGGGGTGGACTCGCGGCCGAGGCCGAGGATGACGCGGAGGGCTCCGGCGGCGCCCGTGAAGCGTTCGCGTTCGCCGTGGACGGGATCGGTGAGGACCTTGGTGGCGGTGTTGATGCGCGACTCGACGTACTCGATGACGCGGTCGAGCGAGGCATCCTTGACGGTCACGCCGGCGTTGTGGGCGGCGCGGAGCGCGACGTAGGCGATCGCCGTCGTCGTCAGCGGCTCGATGCCGTCGTTCCACGAGCCGTCCGGCTTCTGCCACGACTCGATCCGCTTCACCAGCCGCCGGAGGGCCTGCCCGGTGGTTTCGTCCTTGGCGGTCTCGGGGACCATCCCGGCGGCCTCCGCGAGGAAAGCGCAGGCGAGGTATTCGCCGATGTGGGCGCCGAGGTAGGTTTCGATGGAAGAGGGCGCGCCGCGCATCGAGCGGCCGCCGGCGAGGGCGCGTTTGGTCGTCCACCGCGCGGCCTTCGCCACGGCGGTGCGGCCCGGCCCGTCGCGGCCCGTGTCGCCCGAACTGAGGATCGCGAGGCCCGCCATCGCGGTGCAGGCGACTTCCGCTTCGCATTTCACGTCCTCGCCCCACGAACCATCTTCGTTCTGGGAAGCGAGGAGCCACTTGATGCCGGCGGAAGCGGCCTTGCTGCCGGCGGCGGAAAGCTCGACGGAAGGCTCGGGTGCGGCGGGGACGACGGTGGCGGACGGCTGCGGGGCGTCGGGGGAGTCCGGTGTGGGGTCCTGGGAAAGCAGGGCGGCGCCGGAGGCGAGGAAAAGGGCGAGGGTGCGCATGTTTTGCCTCCTTTATAGGTCTTATACATTTAACGATAAGGGGAGGTGGATTGTTCACCGGGTTTGGTTCAGGGTTCGGCCGCGAAGCGCGAGCCATGGCCTCGAAGAGGCAAACTCAAGACCGCGAAACGCAAAGCCAAACGCCAAAGGCAAAACGGAAGAAAAAATCACGGATGACGCCACACGGCAACCCATTCGACGACGCTGCCTGACTTGTCGTTTGCGGTTTGTCGTTTTCTTGCGGGTTCTCCTTTTTGTCTTTGCCGTTTCCCCTCCCGTCCACCCGCGAAATGCCGCTCGCTCGCCCCCCGTCATCCCCTGTGTTATCCTAGGCCCCCTAACCTCAGGGAGACCCCCCCGTGCCCCGTTTCGTCCGGCGCCACGAGAACGGCAATATCGAGATCTTCTCCTTCACCGGCGTCGCCATGGTCGGGCGCTCCCGCCGCAACCAGGTCAGCCTCGACGACGCAAGCGTCTCTTCCACCCACGCCAAGGTCGAACTTGCCGACGGCGCCTGGACAATCTACGACCTCGAAAGCCGCAACGGCACGCGCATCAACGACGCCGAAATCAAGGTCGGGAAGCTCAAGTCCGGCGACGCGGTGCGCTTCGGCAAGATCAACGTGAGCTTCGAGATGGACGAGGCTGAAGCGCCGAAGGCTGCGGTCCGGTCAACGGAGCCGGCCAAGGTCGCTGCGGCCGCGCCGGCTGGGGCCGGGATCGAGATGGCGCCCGCGCCGTCCGCCCCCGCTGGGTTCGGGCACACCATGGCGCCGTTTGCCTCGCCGGCCGCCGTGATGAAGGCTGCCGCGGAAGCCCGCGTAGAGCGGCCGTCCGAAAAGGCGCCCCAGCCGGCACCGAAGCCGCCCGATGGCGGGATGAAGGTCAGGCCCGACCAGTCGGAGCTGAAGATCCGCGTGTTGAAGGAGCAGGTGCGCGCGCTCCAGAACCAGCGGCTGATCCTGATGAGCGTGGCCGCGGGGCTGGCGCTGACGACCGTGATCTTCCTGATCGCGTTCCTGATGCAGAGGAACCGTGCACTGTCGGCGGAGCATGGGATCCGGCCGGCGGGGGAAGAGCAGCGGTAGCGCGTTCGGCGATGTTCCAGAAACAAAGCAGGCCCGGGGATATCCCCGGGCCTGCGTCCGTTTCGTGGCTGACTGCGGGCTACTTCGCTTCGTAGCCCTTCAGGATCCGCTCGAATTCCTTCGACGCTTTTTCCCATTGCTTGTTCGTGCAGGCGAGCCGGGCGACGACCCACCTCTTCCCGGCGTCGAGGACCATGATTCCCATTTTCACATCGCCGAGTTCCTCGCTCTTGCCGACGACGCCGGCGGACGGTGAGTCGAGCCCTTCGATTTCCCAGGAGCGCTGCTTGCCGTCCCCGAGTTCGTCCTTGGCGCTGCCAACGGCTTCCTCGAGCGCCTTTTCGGCGTCGCGGCCTTTCTTGGAGACGACGTGGAATGACACGGCGCCGTCGAGGCCTTTCCAGGTGATCGTGACGTCGTTCCCGTCCTCTTCGACCTTCCAGCCGGCGCCTTTCGGGCCTTTGGTTAGGCGGAAGAGGTCATTCTCGGCAAGGGCGCCTTCCTTCGGATCGGGCTTGTCGGGGGTTTCGGTCTTCTCGACCTTTTTGCGCTCGACGGTGGAGACTTCCTTCTTGGTTGTGCCGTGCCAGATGGTGGCGCGCGCCTTCTCGCAGCCCCTGCCGGCGGTCTCCAGCCAGAGGACGTCGCTGCCGTGGCGCTCGAGGACGCTGCCGCCCTCCCAGCGCGTCAGGTCTTCGCCGTCGTCGGTCCCCTCGGCCGCCAGCTTCCTGTTCAGCGCCTTCTTCGCGGCCTTCTGGAATTCCTTCGCGTCATCTTCGCTGTCCCACGTCGAGTACCACGCGAGCGCCAGCGATTCGCCCTTCTGGTAGACCGCGAAACGGTCGCCGTCCCAGCCTGCCGCCGCCTTCGCGATCGTCTTCGGCTGCTTCTTGCGGCTCAGGAACTCGCCCAGGAGCACCTGCACGTTCAGCTCGCCCAGCGTGTTCTCGGTCAGCCGCTCCCAGCCCTTCCCCAGCGCCCCGGCAAGGTCAGGCATCCGCACCGTCTGCGGCCAGTCCGGCGTCAGGTATTTCTCGGGATGCAGGATCTGCTCCGTGGAGAGGGGGAGGGTCGTGTACAGCTCCTCCTCTTTCTCCCACGCGTCGCCTTTCACGAGGACCGCGTGGACGAAAACCATTCCCTCCATGTAGGGAAACGCCAGCCCGCGCTTGAGCACTTCCGGCGCCGAGTTCATCTTCTCCGAACCCTGCGCGCCGCCGGCGAGGAACATTTTGAGGCTGGGAAGCGACCGCAGTTTCATTCCTTTCGCGCCGAGCACGTGGTCATACATCACGTAGTTCGCCTCGCCCTCGAAGACGCACTGCATCGCCTTCGTCAGGTCGTCCTCGCCCTCCATGTCGGTCGGGATCGTCTGGAGGTCGTAGTACTGGTCCTGGAGCGCGTGCGTCATCTCGTGGATCGTGGCCATCGTGTCCCAGTCCACCCCGTACATCTGCTTCATCTGCTCGTTCATCGGATTGCTGGCGCCGTCGCTGCGGCGGATGAGAAAGAGCTGTTTCGTTTTCGGGTCGTAGTACCCGCCGATCGAGTCCGTGAGCAGCTCGACCATGAATTTCCGCAGGTCCATGTCCTGCGGGATGAGCCCGAGCTTCTTGTAGGCCGCCTCTTCCTTCTTCGCCTTCTCCTCCGGCCACTCCTCGTCGAAACTCTTCTGCACCATCGCCTTCAGGTCCTTCTCGTTCTGGATCTGCACCTTCACCGGGTGCTTGAACTTCATCCCGCGCTCTTCCTCGACAATCTTCTGGAGCTTCTTCACGGCTTTCGCGTCGAGGGCCTTTTCCTCTTCCTGCGCGACGGCGAATGAACCGAGGGCGAGCACGGCGACCAGCGACAGCAAGGGCTTCATCGGGGACTCCTGTGGTGATTCGGGCTCGGAGAGTGGAAAATCTGCATCTGGTGTACGGATGGGCGCGCCGTGGCGTGAGGCGGCTTCGTGGATGAGCGGGAATTATCTTCTCTCAGCGGTCGAAGGTCACGCTTCCCAGCGCGGCCTGAAGCGCCTTTTTCACTTCGTCGGGCGCGCCGGCCAGCGGAGCGGTGGCTTCCATGCGGACCGCGTTGCGCCCCGAGACGGCCCAGGCGATGTGCGTGCGGCGGTCGAGGCCGGGGACGGCGAACTGGCACCACGGGTGGCCGTCGGCGGTGCGGGCGGCATACGGGAGGAACGGGGCGTCACCCTGGGGTCGCGCGAGGGCACGGGCGCGCGCGAAGACAAGGGCCGGCGGCGCGTCGGCGGGGAGACGGTGAAACGAGAACGAAACGCTGAGCCCGGCGCCCGGAGGCGTGAGGACGAGCGCCGCGGGGTCGGAACGCGCTTCCCAGCCCGCGGGAACTTCGAGCGAAAACGCGCCGGCGGCGTGGAAGAGGATGTGCCCCGGGCGTTCTTCGCGGTCGAGCCGTCCGCCCAGCGGTTCGGGGTGCGGCGGATCGGTCGTCCAGCCTTTCGCCAGCGCGTCCGTCGTCGCCATCGCCGCGGCGATCGATTCGCGCGAAGCGGTCACGAGCGGCGCGGAGAGGTCCTCTTTCACGGTGATTGCGCGCCACGCCGATTCCGCCATCGCTGCCGCCGCTTCGTCCGTCGGCATTCCCTCGATCACCACGCAGACGCGGTCCTTCCATTCGGCGACGCCGCGGGCGCCGGCGGACTCGATGCGGATGCGGGTGCCGTCGGCGGAAGTCTTTCCCCGGCCGTGGCGAAGAGCCCCGGCGGCGGCGGCGGCCTCGCCGAATTCGCGGGCGTCCTCGGGGGAGTCCCACGTGGAGACCCAGACGAGCGCGAGGGCGCCGTCCTTCGCGCCGAGGACGATCCAGGCGTCGCCGTCCCATCCCGCGGCGGCGCGCCGGGCGGGTTCCTCGTCGATCCCGGGGGCGCCCGGCCCGCCGGCGTGGCGAAGCGACTCGAGGGTCATCGCCTCGCCCATCGTGCCGCGTGCGACGACGCCGAAACCTTCGGCGCCGCGGGGGAGAGGGAGGTCCGCAAGGGTGACGACGGAGGGGGAGTCGCGCTCGACGAAGTATTTTTCCGGGTGCATGACCTGCTCGGTGGAGTCGGGCGGGTCGTCGAGCACGTGCACCGCGAGCCGCCATCCTCCCGCGAATCTTGCGGTGCGGGCAAACCGGGCCCCTTCGCGCTCCGGGAAATTCCGCCACGCGACGAGAAATTGCGGCGAGTCGGCCGGCGGAGGAGCGTCCCCCAGTGCCACGAGGTCCAGCGCTTCGTCCCCCTGGTCCGGGGCGAGTCCCGGCGGATCGAGAAGTGCGTCGAGGGAGACGGCCGCGGCGACGCCGGTGCGTGCGGCTTCGAGGGCGAGGGCGGCGTCGGACCACGATCCCGCGAGTCGGCGGCTTTCGTCGCGGGCCGCGGGAATCGCCGCATCGAGTGCCGCGAGGCCGTATTCCCGGGTCACGGCGTAGGCTTCCGGGCGCGAACCGGCGGCGTTCCAGAACGGGGCGGAGGGATCGGTGAAGGCGGTTTCGGTGACGAGGAGGTACAGGGTCCCCCGAAGGTCGGCCCGGGCGTAGCGACGGGCTGCAAGCCATGAGGCGAGGCCTTCGGCGTTGGCGTTTCCACCCGCCGACAGCCCGAAAGCCGCAAGCGCGGCAAGCGACGGCTCCCCGGTCGTCACTTCGGGCGGCGTGCCGGCCGCCCGCACGCGGATGGCGAGGCCGTTCGCGGGGGCGATGCCTCGGGCCGCGAAGGCTGAAGTAGCGCGGGTGACTTCGCGCCGAAGGGCTTGGATGCGGGCTGCGGGAAGTCCGTTGATGGTGGCGAGATCAGCGTACGCGTACGTAGCCGACCCTTCGGGCCCGTCTGTCCGGATCGTGACCGATTCGCCGTCATCGGAGGAAATCGTCCCGGAGACTTCGGACTGATTTCGGAGGACTAGGACGTCCGCGCGTGCGAAGAGTGGCGCGAGGCAGGCGGCGAAGAAGAGAGCGAGCCTTTTCACGGAGGCAAGTGTATGCGCCCGGAAACGGGGCGCAAGCGGATTTGGCGGGGAAGCTTTCGTCGGCGGTATTTCAAAATGAAAATCTATTTCAAAATGAAATAGTCCTCAAGCGCCTCATCCCCCGCGCCGATGTTCTCTTTACCCTCTATTCCAAAGGAACCCCACTCCTATGGATATCAACAGGGTCGATGGCCCATTTCCGCTTCGACCCCAGCGTGCGTCTGCCCTGCCGCCGCCTCCCGCGCTCTCGGACGGCTCCACCGACCGCGTCCAGATCTCACCCCAAGCGCGCCTCAAGGCCCAGCTCCGGGGAGTTCCCGACATCCGGGTTGACCGCGTCGCCGCGATCCGGAAGGCCATCGAGAATGGGACCTACGACGAATCCCAGCGGCTCGGCGCAGCCATCGACCGCCTGATGGACGAGATGGGTTGACCTCGCCCCCGCCCGCCGCCCTCGTTGCCGGCGTCCTCGCCGGCTCCGAGGCGCTTCTCACCTCCACTCGCGCTTCCCTCGAACGCGAGTGGGGGAGCGTGCTGCTGGCCAGCGTTCCCCGGCCCTGGACCGAGAGCGATTACTACGCGCCGGAGATGGGAAGCGGCCTGCTTCGGCAGTTCCTGGGGTTCGCGACCGTGGTCCCCGTGGACCGGCTCGCCGCGCTGAAGCGCCGTGCGATCGAGATCGAGGAGACGTTCAAGGCCGGCGCCCCGGTCGCGCGCCCCGTGAACATCGACCCCGGGCTCCTCGCACCGTTTAACCTGACGCTGGCTTCGACAAAGCGAAGCGGCCACCGCGTCTGGGTGGGGGAAGGGATCTGGGCGGAGATCACGCTCACGTTTCGCGACGGGGACTTTCAGCCGCTTCCGTGGACCTACCCCGACTATGCGCGCCAGGACACCCGGGATTTCCTGACGGCCGTGCGCAAGGCGATGCTGCCGCGCATCCGGACCGCCTGAATCGTCTCCAGCCGCGCAAAATAAAAGCCGCCCCGTGTAGGACGGGGCGGCTTTTCGGAGACGACCTGACCTCTAGTACCGGGCGGGATCCCGCTCGTCGTAGTTCAGGAAATGCCGGTCGATGAACCGGTGCATCTCGTGAACGTCCTGGCGGAACGCCCACCAGTGGTGCTTGTTGTGCTCGCCATCAAACGTGCAGCCGATCAGGGCCGCGGACGACATAAGCAAAGCAACGAGGAGCAGCTTCTTGAACATCGTTTCCTCCTGCAAGCTGGGCCTTAGGGCCCCCCCTTGATGCCCGGGCAACGCGCCCGGCGTTCAAGTACGAAGCGACATCTTAGGGGAGGGTGATTTCGAGTCAAGAGCTTTGTCACATCAATTCCGGCTGAGGGAAGAGCCTACCCTTTCAGGTATTTCTTCAGGATCTTCGCCGCCACTTCGCCCCCGTCCGTCCCGACGTCCTTCCACTCGTGCTTCGCCCCGATGAACCCCTCGAGGTGGATGTCCCAGTCGCCCATGACGAGGTACATCCTGGGGATGAACGCCGTCGGGAGGCACTTCTTCATGCCCTTCACCATCACGTCGTACTCCGCGAAATCGTCGCGCGAGGTGTAGAGGAACGGCGTCTGGTTGGCGACGCACTCGCTGACGATGCCGTAGCCGGGCTTGGAAATGACGAGATCGCAGGATTTCACGAGGTCCTGGAAGCGCACGTGGACGACCTCGGGGACTTTCACCGCGTTGGCGAGGCGCGGGATGGCCTGGTCGGTGGGGATGACGAACAGGTACTGCGGGTTGCGCTCGATCCCGTCCATCATGAACCCCGCGCCGTCCACGCCGCCGAACGCGAGGAGGATTACTTTCTGCTTCGTTTTCGGGATGCCCAGCGTGTCGAAGACCTCGGCGCGGTCGGCCGTGGATTTCCGCGCGATGAACGGGATCGCCTTCGTCTTCCGGAACGCGGGGAATTCGCCGCAGAGCGGCAATTTCAGGAGCAGCTCCGCCTTCGCGTACGACTGCCGCGTCCAATCCACGATCGCCTTGAAGGGCTTCATCTCCTCGACGTACGCCTCGTAGATCCAGTCCCACGAGAAATTCGCGATCCCGACCGCGGGCACGCCCAGCTTGTGCCCGACGTCGAACGCCATCGGCGAAATGTCCGAAACAATCAGCGCCGGCGGATTCGCCTGCGCAAATTTCAGCTCCTGCTTCAGCACCTTCTCCTCGCGCTCCAGCAGCTCTTCGCAATTCCGCAACGTCCGCATCTTGTCGATGTTGAAAATCGTCCGCTGCACGACGCCGACGTCGACCTCGACGAAGCAGTACTCGAACGGCGCGACGACGTTCTTGGCAAAAAGCCAGCGCGGGGCGTTGGAGCGGATGTGGAAAAACACGGTCGGATCGATGGCATGAAGCGCGTTCATGACGACGCACGAGCGAGTGGCATGCCCGAAGCCGTGGCCCGAGACGTAGTAGAAAATGTTTTTGCGTGTCATGTGGGGCGCATTCTATGGATTGCGTTGACGTGTGAGTAAGGAAAGTGATGAGTGATGAGCGGCCAGCGGCCAGCGGCGAGGAACGGCAACGGCAACGGATAGGGGATAGGGGATAGGGGATAGGGGATAGGGGATAGGAACGGCTGGTTGCGTTCAGCATTCGTACCCGTGAAGGGTGGTGGGTAGAATCCCCCCCCATGACCAGAGGTCTCCTGATCGGTTTCCTGGCCGGCGCGCTGCTGGCCGGGATCGCGTTCAAATTGCTCCAGGCGCGGAACGGCGCCGGCGAACCGGTCCCGACGCCAGTGCCCGAGGCGGGCTCCAGCGGCGGAAAGGCCGGCGCGGGGACCGGGGCCGCTTCCACCCCTGCCGACCTGACCGCGGCTCGGGCCGAGGTCGAGACGCTGCGTGGGAGAGTTCGGGAGCTGGAAGCTCAACTGGAGGAAGCCCAGAAGGCGGGAGGGACGGCGAAATCGAAAGTCAACCGGGCTGCGAAATGGCGCGAGCTCACCGGGTTGATTGCGCAGGCGAAACGGGATGCGGACGCTTCCGGGACGCCGATCAAGGGCGACAAGTACTTCGGGCCGCTCCTAGCCCTCATCGGTCTCGTGGCGGACGACATGGGGCTGCCGATCCAGGAGGCGATGATGTCGCCGGACTGGTACCCGGCGTTCGCGCAGTCGATGCTGGATGCGTCCCCCTACCCGATGACCGAGGAGCAGCGCAAGGCGTTCGACGCGGCGCTCGTGGGGTCGCGGGAAGCGTGGGACAAGTACGTCGCCGGCCGCGAGAACCTTTCGCCGCTCGAGCGGGCGAAGGCGCTTCGCGAATTGCAGTTCGACATGTTCGGCAAGCTGACGCCGCTCGGGACGCCGGAGCAGACGGCGTACATGGCGTCGCTGAACCTGCCGCCGCCGAACGCGCCGTACCAGGGGGTGTGGGACGGGGCGGGACCGCGGGAAGCGGTGAAGGCGAACATCTCGACGAACATGGCGAAATCGCTGGGGCTGGACGGCGGGCAGGTGACGTCGCTCGGGCCGGTCATCGACGACTACATGCGCTCGTACGACGCGGTGCAGAAGGAAGCCGCGATCCGCAAGAAGGCCGGCGAGCCTTACGACGACGTCGCGGCCAAGCTGGCGATCGCGATGGAGATGCAGAAGCGCGTCGGCGAGACGGTGCGGCTGACGGACGCGCAGGCGAAGGCGCTGAAGGAGTGGTCGCAGGTGCACGACTACCAGGTCAAGGAATAGCGGGTCGCTCGACGGCGAGGGACGCCGGGAATAGAATTCTCCTCCCATGAAAACATCCCGCTCGAAAGCGCTGTTCGCCCGTGCCCGCCGCATCCTCCCCGGCGGCGTCAACTCCCCGGTCCGCGCGTTCCGCTCCGTCGGGGGCACGCCGCGTTTCATCGTGCGCGGAAAAGGCACGTTCGTCTGGGACTCCGACGGCAACCCGTAAACGGACTTCGTCGGGTCCTGTGGCCCGCTCATCCTCGGCCAAGCGCCGGCCCCCGTGGTCCGGGCGATTGAGCATTCGGCGAAG
>JAIOPR010000299.1 GCA_021413805.1 Planctomycetota bacterium | reverse complement strand
GCCGTCAACGAGCTGGAGCTCTTCCAGAAAAAAGAAAAGCAGATGTCCGACCTCAACGAGAAGGTCCATGCCCTCTCGGCGGTCCCTGACGCGATCGGCGAAGCGCTGGCGAAGACGCGGGACCCTGAGGCGGTGAAATGGCTGACCGACGAGGCACTGAAGGACAAGTCGTGGCGGACCCGCGCGGCGGTCGGCTACGCGCTGGGCTTCGTCCCGGCGGAAAACGCGCTCGCCAACCCGGCGCTCCAGGGCGCCCTCGCCGACAAGGACGGGCGCGTCCGGTCCGCGGCGATCGAGGCGCTCGCCCGCCGCGGAGCAAAGGACGCGGCCCCCGCGATCCTCGCCGCGCTCGACGACGAACGCTGGCAGGTCCGCGTCTCGGCGGCCGAAGCCCTCGGGAAACTAGCCCTTCGCGAAACCGTCGGCCCCCTCATCACCCACATGCAGTCCGAAGCCGGCCGCCTCCGCGAGGACATCGACAGCGCCCTCAAGGCGATCACCGGCCTGACGTTCCAGGGCGACCCGCTGGGCTGGAAGGGCTGGTGGCAGACGAACCAGGCCGCGTGGGAAAGCGGCGCCCTCGCGAAGAAGGAAGAACCGAAGGCCCCCGCGCCCGGCGATCCCGCCGCGGGCGACCCGGCCGCCGCCCCGGCGCCCGGCGGCACCACCGTCACCTTCTACGGCATCACCACCAAGTCCAAGAACCTCATCTTCGTCGTCGATATCTCCGGCAGCATGGCCGAGGAAGCCACCGGCCAGCCCGTCACCGACAGCGGCGCCCCCGCCGGCCAGGGCCCCAAGGGCAAACGCAAAATCGACATCGCCCGCTACGAGCTCTCCAAGGCCATCGGCCTCCTCCCCGAAGACGCCCGCTTCAACATCGTCGTCTTCTCCTCCGACGTGAAAGTCTACTCCCCCCAGAAAATGATCGTCGCCACCAAGCCCAACAAGCTCCAGGCCCAGAAATTCGCCGAAACCCTCGAGCCCGACGCTTCCACCAACATCTACGACGCCCTCGAAAAAGCCTTCCAGATCGCCGGCGGCGGCGCGATGCAGATGGACGAGAACTACAAGCTCAGCGTCGACACGATCTTCTTCCTCACCGACGGCGAACCCACCACGGGCAAGAGCATCGACCCCAAGGTGATCGGGGACACCGTCCAGAAATGGAACGTGACCCGCAAGATCCGCATCCACTGCATCGGGATCGGGAAGCACGCCGAGGAGCTGCTGAAGCGGCTGGCGGCGGATAGTGGCGGGACTTACGTGAAGAGGTAGGGCGGGTTGAGGGGTTGATGAGTTGGTGGGTTGGGAAACGGCGCCCGCCGGACATCGACAGGCCATCGGTGAATTCGTCAGCCTCGTTCCGCCCCTACCCTGTCCTGGCCCGCCGACAGTGCGTCGCCGCAAAAAGATCGCACGCCATCTGGAAGTTCATCCCGAACTCGGGAGAAGTTCCGAGGATCTCCGAGAGAAGAATGGCGGTCTCCGCCGTGACGGCCCGCTTCGAAGCGAAAATCACCCCGCGTCACGACAGCATGCTTGCCCGCCCACGGATTCCGAGTCAGTATGCCGCGCGTGACAACTCTTCATCGATCGTTTGCGAGCCGGAACGAAGCTTCTTCTGCCCGGTGTCGTTAACCCCGTGACCACCCCGGCCATCGAACTTCTCCACCAGGCCATCGTCCAGCGCGTGAAGGACCAGCCGCTTCCCTGTTACCCGTGCCCCCACAAGTCGGCGTGCTGCGCGTACGGGACGTCGCTGACCCCGGGGGAGGCGAAGCGGCTGCTGCGTTCGCACGGGGAGGGCGCGGTGTACCTGACGCACTGGAACGAGTGGCGGACCCGGAGGCGCGGCGGGAAGTGCGTTTTCCTCGTGGACAACGCGTGCTCGCTGCACGACTCGCCGGACTACCCCGCGGTCTGCCGCGGGTTTCCCGTGACGGATGGTTCCGGCAAGAAGCCCTATGGGCCGTATGCGGACATCTGCCCGGAGATCGCAACCGTCGTGGCGAAGGTCGAGCGGCTGCGCGAGAAGGGACGCCGGGCGCGTCCGACGGCTTGAGCGCGGGGGGAAGGAGGGTTGTTGGGTTGAGAGGTTGAGGAGTTGGGAAGGAACGCCGTTCCCAACCCCTCAACCGCTCAACTCCTCAACCTCATTTCCGGAAAACAATGTCATCTCCCGAACCGTGCTCGTCCTCGCCGTTGAGGCCCCGCGAGTAAAATAGAAATGTGCCGCCGGGGATGCGCTCGTAATGGTAGGGGTGCCCCCAGTAGTCCAACCACTCGCCCTGCGCGTTCACGTCGGCCGACCTGAACCAGAAATACGAAGTGTTCTTCGGTCCGGGCGCCTGCAGGACCCGGACAAGCTCCGCATTTCCCGAGGGCGGATACGTTCCGAAATCGGTTTCGTAAGCCTTCAACGCAACGCTCAGGTCCTGGACGATCGACCGGGTGTAGGAAACCCGCGCCGCGTCCTTGCTCCCCGAGAATCCCGAGCGGAGAGCCGATACCACGGCCGCCGCCGCAAGCGCGACCACGATCGCGCCGACAATGACGATCACCAGCCCCATTCTTGACGGCGGAATGCCTTCCCCGCCGTCGTAGGAGTAGGGCGCAGACTCAGGCTCCATGCCCAAAATCGTACCAGAGCGCGCCCCAGGTCCGTCACTCCCGTCTCCGAACTCCAGAAGCTACCGCCGGCTCTCAATCCTCCCGGCCCGGGCTCGCCCATTCAGGAACGGAGCGCCCCAGGAGACTCTGCACTTCATCCATGTCCCTGGAAAACAGGGATTCCAGGCAGGCCCGGTCTTTCCCTGAGAAACCGAACTCGGCGAGGATCTCCCCGGCGCCAGGTTCGCCTTCACGCCGCTGGCGGCACCTCCCGATCGCCTCGCTCAACTGAAGTTGAATCGGCGTGGGCGCCTCGCCGTCCGGTCGTTGCGGGTCGCTTCCACGCACCGCGGTGACATTGCGCTCCCTATCCAGTTTCAACGCGCCGGGAAAGGGACGAACTTCAAGAAACTCCAGAACCTTGTTCACGACCTCCTCGGGGCGCCCCCGCAGGGATTCCGCGGTTTCGAGGAGGAACTGGCTTCGCGGAAACAGGCGCAGGTACCGCCCAAGCTGAAGCGGGTATCGGCTCGTTGAAAGATAGGTGCTTTGCTCGTCCTGCAACAAAGCCTCGCGCGGGGAGCGGGACTCGCGGCCGGCGATGACGTTGTGAAGGTAATGCGAGGACGATCGATCGGCGGGATTCCTCATCAGGTAGATGAGCTTCACCCGGGGATTGACGGCGTGAATGCGATCCGAGACTTCGGGGTCGATCGGGAACTTCGTGTATCCCGTAGAGCCTTCCCCTTTGAGCAACGAGGGTTTCCGGAACAGGCTCGCGTACCAGGCCGGCCCATGGCCCCATTTGCCGTCAAAGTTGTCAGGAAGGCTGAAATAGTGCGGCTCCTTGGGCTTCGAGATGCAGATATCGGGGTGGTTGCGCAAATACCCGAATAGACTCGTCGTGCCGCATTTCATGGCGCCGATCACGATGAAGTCCGCCGTGCAGGAAACGGGATCGGCAGGGTTCATGGTCCCCAATCCTACCAGCGCGCGCGATCCTGCCCCCGTCACTCCCGTCTCCGAACTCCTCCGTTACTTCTTCGCGTTCTCCGCCAGCCACTTCTTCCACTCAGAAGCTTTCGCGAACGTCTGACCGGTGATCTTCTTCAGCGCTTCGAGGATGGCGCCCTTGCGCGGGCTGGTCGGGAGAAGCGCCTCGCAGTTGGAAAGGCCGGAGACCAGGGCGCCGGTGGCGGCGTCGCCCCCCATCTTGCCGAGCGCTTCGGCGGCGGCGGTCGCCACGGCGTCGGACTTGGTCTTGAGGTAGGCGAGGAGAATTTCGGTCGCGGAGGGCACGCCGGTTTCGCCGAGGGCGGCGGCGGCGGCCGGGGCGAGCTTCTCGTTCGTGCCCGGGATTCCCTTGAGCGCGGCGACACCGTCCGCGCCGCAGCGCCCGGCGGCGGCGATCGCGGCGAGCGCGACGGCCTCCTCGGCGGAAGTCGCGTGGGCCTTGGCGAGCGCGGCCAGTTTCGGCGCGAGCTTCGCCGGGACGCGCGTGATCGCCGCAAACCCCGCGGCGGCCGCTTCCCACGATTTGTCCTTCAGCGATTTCTCCAGCGCCGTGATCTTCGCCGCGACCTCGTCGTCCAGCTTCTTCTGCCGCTCGTCGAGAATCCCGTTGATCCACTCGAGTCCGCGCTTCACCGCCTGCCAGTCCACGGTGTGCTTCAGCCCCGCGATCTTGTCGAACTTGACGGGGACTTTCGCCTTCTCGAGCGCCGCGACCGCCTTTTCGCTCTGCTCGACGGGGACCACATTGTCGGCGTCGCCATGGCAGACGTAGAACGGGAGATTCCGCATCGTCTCGGTGTCCGGCACGGCGCCGGGAAGTCCGCCGGAGTGCGGGATCGCGCCGTCGTAAAGCTCGGGGTAAGTCGTCCCGAGGTGAAACGTGTAGTAAGCGCCGCGCGAAAACCCGAACCCGATCGTCCGCGTCGGCGCGTGCGCCGCCTTCATGTCGCGGATCAGCTCGGCCAGCGGCTCCAGGTCCTCCTTGTCCCACGCGCCGTCCTTCAGCGCCTGGGGAGCGACAAGGATGGCTTCCTTGGGAAGCGTCGATTCCGGGCTGCTGATCCACCGCATGAAGTCCGCGCAGTTGTCGCCGGCCCCATGAAGCGCGAAGACGAGCGGGTGCTTGCCCTTGGTGTAGTTGTCCGGGAGGCGGATCTGGTAGGTCAGACCTTTGCCCGAGGTTTTCTGCTCGGGCGGGGATGCGAGGGCGGAGGCCGCCATGAGGAGGAGCGCGGCGAGGGTGCGGGGGAGGTTCATGGGGGGATGTTAGCCGGACGGACGCGGGGGGCGGGAGATTACAGATGGAGGACTGGCGCCGCTTCCGACCTGTCGTCGCCAACTTCCGGCCTGCTTTCGCCGGCCTCGTGTCCCCGCGTGTCGTTGATTTCCATGAACGCATCCACATCGGCAAACGCCACGGCCAGCGGCGCTTCCCCGGCCCTGCGGACTTCGCGGGCGAGGTCGTCCTCGAAGCGGCGCCTGTTGGGGAGGCCGGTGAGGGGGTCGGTTTCCGAGAGGGTGCGGTAGCGGTCGGCGTCGCGGTAGAGGGCCCCGACGAAGGCGCCCAGAAGGAGGCCAACAATGACCTCGGTGACGACCTCGCGCGGGTGGAGCGGGAAATGCCCCGCGTCGATCCAGTCGGTGGCGACGGGAACCAGGATGACGAGGTAACCCCAGCGGATGCGGCGCAGAAGGTTCATCGAAGTTCTCCCTTCGCCCCGAGCGGAGCCGGTGCCGGCCGCCGCGGCCGGAGCAGGCTGAGGGCCACGGCTGCCGCCAGGATCCCAAAGATGACGCCGAGTGAAACCAGCGGCGAGATCTTCAGGAAGTCCGAGCAGACCATTTTCACCCCCACGAACCCCATCACCAGGGCAAGGGCGGGTTTCAGGTACGTGAAGAGCCCGATGACTCCCGACAGGGCGAAGTACAGCGAACGCAGCCCGAGGATGGCAAAGATGTTGGAGGTGTAGACGATGAACGGGTCGGGGGTGATCGCGAAGATCGCGGGGATAGAGTCCACGGCGAACACGAGGTCGGTGAACTCAACGGTGAGGAGGACGAGGAAAAGCGGCGTGGCCACGAGTTTTCCGGCGCGACGCGTGAAGAAGCGGCCGCCCTCGAACGCATCGGTGACGGGCATCAGGCGTCGGAAGATCCGGACGACCGGGTTGCATTCCGGGCGCAGAGATTCCTCCTTCTGGAGGGCCAGCTTGACGGCGGTCAGGATGAGGAACCCGCCGAAGACGTAGATGACCCAGTGGAAGTTCGCGAGCAGGGCCGCCCCCGCTGCGATCATGACGGCACGCAGGAGGACGGCGCCGATGATTCCCCAGAACAGGACCTTGTGTTGCAGGTCCCGGGGCACCGCGAAGTAGGAGAAGACGATGAGGAACACGAACATGTTGTCGACGCTCAGCGACTTTTCCACGAGGTAGCCCGTCAGGAACTGAACCCCCGCCTCGGGACCGCGCCAGATCCAGAGGCCCGCGTTGAACAGGAGGGCCAGCCCGACCCAGACCCCGGTCCAGCTGAGCGATTCACGGACTGAGACCGCGTGGGCCTTGCGGTGGAAAACGCCAAGGTCAATCACCAGCATGAGAGCGACGAAGGCGGTGAAGGAGGCGTACAGCCAAGTCGAGCCCATGGATGTCTCCTTTCAGGCGGGGAAGAAATCAGGTGCGCTGCTGCAGGAATTCCCTTGAGAAGCGGCGCCGGCCGCGGCCGGACCGTTCGAGGGCGCGGGCTACAGACCGACCGGCGCACTCCGCCGCGCGGCAGATCGCCGCTTCCAGCACGGCGTCCACGTCTTCCGCCATCACCGTCCCCAACCGCCCCAGGTCCACGCTGATGCGGCACGACTTGTCCACGCCACCCTTCGGGCCGTTCTCGTCCTCCAGGCGGACCGAGACGTCCTCGATCCGGGGAGAGAAGCGGGCGAGGGCGGTGCCGAGGCGAAGCTGCACGAACTCGCGGAAATCGGTGCCGGGCGGGAGGCCGCGGCTGCGCAGGCGGATCTTCATGGCCGGTTCCTTTCAATGAGAAGAGGGTGTCGCTGTCCGTCCGCCTGTTTATACGCTGCTTCGAAGAGTTCGATTATTTGATAAAGATTGAAGAACACTTTGAAAAACTCTAAGCTTCCACACCGTGGACTGGATCAACTACCACCACCTGCAGTACTTCTGGCTCACCGCGCGCGAGGGAAGCCTCGGCCGCGCCGCCGCAACCCTTCACCGCACACAGGCCACCCTGAGCGGCCAGATCCGGACGCTTGAGCGCGATCTCGGCGTGAAGCTCTTCCAGAAGGCCGGCCGCCAGCTCGCGATGACCGACCAGGGGCGGGTGGCATTCCGGTATGCGGACGAGATCTTCGGGACCGGCCGTGAATTGCTCGAGGCCCTTCGCGGCCGCGCGCCGGACGCGGCGCTGGAGTTTTCGGTGGGAGTGGCGGACTCGATTCCGAAGCTGGTGGCGTACCGGATGCTGGCGCCGGTGCTGGCGATGAAGGAGCCGGTGCGACTGAAGGTGTACGAGGACCGGCCGGACTGGCTGCTGGGGAGGCTGTCGGTGCACGAACTGGACCTGGTGATATCGGATTCGCCGGTGCCGCCGACCGTGAGTGTGCGTGCTTACAACCACCTGCTCGGCGAGTGCGGAGTGACGTTCTTCGCCCCGGCCGCACGGGCGAAGGCTCTTCGCAGAGGGTTCCCGCGGACGCTTGACCGCGAGCCGTTTCTGCTTCCGCTCGAAAACACCACGCTCTCGCGCGGGCTTGAGCAGTTCTGGCAGCGCGCCGGCGTCCGGCCCCGGATCGTAGGCGCGTTCGAGGACTCCGCGCTTCTCAAGACGTTTGCACAGGCCGGGAGGGGCGCGTTCGCGGGGCCGTCGCTGGTCGAGCGCGAGGTCTGCCGGCAGCATGGAGTCGCCGTGATCGGCCGCGCACCGGAGATCGTCGAGCGGTTCTACGGGATCTCAGTCGAGCGCAAGGTGACGCACCCGGCGGTAGTCGCGGTCAACAAGGCGGCGAGAAGCGGGCGACCCTGAAAGAGTAGCCGCGCCACGTTTTCCAGCCCGCGAGCCCCGAAAGCGCCGACGATCAGGTAGGGAATGCG
>JAIOPR010000298.1 GCA_021413805.1 Planctomycetota bacterium | reverse complement strand
TCCTGGTACAAATCCCGCCTCGCCGACCTGCGCTCCAATTCCGAGGGCGCGAAGATGTCGTCGGTGCTCGACGCGCGGGAACAGGACTACATCGCGCTCGTCAAGGGCGGCATCCTGAACGAAGTCCGGCCGCTCGACGTCATGATCACGTACGAACGCGGCGGCCTCACGATCTCGGGCGACACCGCCGAGCTCGTCGGGATCCAGTACACCAAGCCCGCAACATCCGGGATGGTCATCGACCAGCGAAAGATCCCGCTCGTTTCGCGCCGCCACGCCGTCACCATGCACCTCGTCAATGACAAGTGGTTGATCACGGGGTTCGAGGAAACGGAAATGAAGTGACCTTCGCTTCCACTCGCCGTTTCGCCGCGATACAACGTTCCCCATGCGCCGAACCAAAATCCTCGCCACGCTGGGTCCGGCGACGTCCACGCCGGAAGTCATCGACGCCCTCCTCGCCGCCGGCCTCGACGCCGTCCGCCTGAATTTTTCGCACGGGACGCACGATTCCCACGCCGCGGCGTACCGGATGGTGCGCGAAGCGGCGAAGCGCGCCGGGCGGGCGGTCACGATCCTTCAGGACCTGCAGGGACCCAAGATCCGCGTCGGGAACATTCCGGACCCGGGAATGGACGTCCCCACCGGATCGCGCCTGACCATCACCACGAAAACCTGCGACGGCGCGAAGGGCGTCGTCTCGACGGAGTACAAGGATCTGCCCAAGGACGTCCGCAAGGGCGACCGCATCCTCCTCGACGACGGCAAATTCGAACTCCGCGTCCGCGAGGTCAAGGGGAGCGACGTCGTCTGCGACGTCATCGACGGTGGCCTCCTCAAGTCCCACAAGGGCATCAACGTCCCCGGCGCCGCCCTATCCGCCGGCGCACTCACCGCCAAGGACCGCGAGGACGCGCTCTTCGGCCTCAACCTCGGCGTCGATTTCATCGCCCTCTCCTTCGTCCGCCACGCTTCCGATATCGAGGAACTCCGCGCGCTGATGAAGAAGGCGGGGAAATGGGCGCCGATCGTCGCGAAGATCGAGAAGCCGCAGGCGGTCGAGGCGCTCGACGAGATCATCGCGGCCGCCGACGGCGCGATGGTGGCGCGCGGCGACCTGGGCGTCGAAGTGAGCCTGGAGATGATCCCGGTTTTCCAGAAGCGGATCATCCAGCAGACGAACCGCGCGGGAAAACTCGTCATCACCGCGACGCAGATGCTCGAGTCGATGACCGACAACCCGACGCCGACGCGCGCCGAGGTCACCGACGTCGCGAATGCCATCCTCGACGGGACCGACGCGGTGATGCTGAGCGGCGAATCCGCCGTCGGTAAATACCCCGTCGAAACGGTCAAGCGCATGGCCGCGATCGCCGAGGCCACCGAGGAGAATCTCTTCGATTTCGGCCGCTCGGTCCACCCCGCCACCGCCACCGAAAAAGGCGACTTCACCCCCGCCGTCGTCCGACTCGCCGGCCACGCCGCGCGCGAATGCAACCCCGCCGCGATCGTCGTGTTCACGCGAAGCGGCCGCAGCGCCCGCCTTCTCTCCGACGAGCGCCCCCGGGCCCCGATCATCGCCTTCACCTCGGGCGACGACACCTTCAACCGCCTCGGCCTCTACTGGGGCGTCCGGCCGCGCCATGTCGAGGAAATGGAAACGACGGAGGCCCTTCTGACCCTCGGCGAACGCCAGTTGCTGGAAGAGCGCATCGCGAAGCCGGGTGACACGGTGATCTTCCTCCTCGGCTCCAACACCGCCCCCGGCGCGACGAACTCCGTCAAGATCGCACGGGTCGGGGACGTGGAGCGGGAGACGCAGGTGCTTAGAAAGGGACTCCGGAAGTGAGCTGGACGCGCCATTTTCTCGACCGCTACCTGCGCATTCCCAGCGTCAGCGCCCAGGGAACCGGGATGCGCGAGGCCGTCGCGCTCCTGGTCGAGACGTTTCGCGAACTGGGGTGCGAAGCGCGGGTGATCGAGACATCGGGGAACCCGGTCGTGTTCGCCGAAAAGAAAACACCGGGCGCGGCGAAGACTCTTCTCGTCTACAACCACTACGACGTCCAGCCCCCCGAACCTTTCGACGAGTGGATCTCCCCGCCCTGGGTCCCGACCGAGCGCGACGGAAAACTCTTCGCCCGCGGCGTCGCCGACAACAAGGCGAACCTCGCCGTGCGCCTCGGCGCGTTGAAATCGCTCGGCGACCGCCTGCCGGTGAATCTCAAATTCACGGTCGAGGGCGAAGAGGAAGTCGGGTCGCCCTCGCTCGAGGGATTCGTGGCGAAGAACCGCGCGCTGCTCGCCGCCGACGCGTGCCTCTGGGAAACGGGCGGGAAAGACGAGCAGGGACGCCCCGACATCATCTGCGGCGTGAAAGGCATCCTGCACGCCGAGGCCGTCGCGAAAGGCCCTTCGCGCGACCTGCACTCGTCCGTCGGCGTCGCTGTGCCGAGCCCGGCGTGGAGCCTCGTCCACGCGCTCGCGGGCCTGCGCGCGCCCGACGGCGTCGTGACGCTCCCCGGTTTCTACGACAAAGTGCGCCGCGCCGATGCCGCCGACCGGGAGGCGCTTCGGGCGATGCCCTACGACGAAGAAGCGCGCAAGAAGTTGTACGGGATCAAGGAGTTCGTCGGCGGGGTGAGCGGGGAAGACCTGAAGGAGGCGCTGGTTTTCAAGCCGACGATCAACATCAACGGGCTGATGGGCGGGTACCAGGGGAAAGGCTCGAAGACAGTGTTGCCGAAGGAGGCGCGGGCGAAGTTCGACGTGCGGCTGGTGCCGGACCAGGACCCGGTGGAGGTCGAGGCGGCGTTGCGGAAATATCTCGCGATGTTCGGGGTGGAGCTGGTGGAAGTGCACGGGTATCCGCCCGCCAGGACGCCGGTGGATTCGGCCGTGGTGAAGGCCGCGGTGGAGTCGGCGCGTGAGGCCTACGGGAAGGAGCCGTGGATCCTGCCGCTGATGCCGGCAAGCGGGCCGATGTACGTCTATCGCGCGCTGATGCCCTGCGTGTCCTTCGGCGCGGGTTGGCCGGGGGCGAATATCCACGCGCCGAACGAGAGTGTGCAAGTGGCAGACCTGGCGCCGGCGCAAGAGCATGTCAGGCGGTTTTTGCAGAATCTGGCGGCCGTTGTACCGGAGGCGAAGCCGACGGCCCCTTAACCTTAACCTTTCCCTTTTCCTTAACCTGCCGTTGCAGTCGCGGCGCCTGCGCATTCGCCAACGCTGTGAGCATCGATATCACGTGGAACAGGTGTTCCCGGGCGAGTTCTGTCAGGTGCGGTTCCGCGAGCTTGAGCTTTTCGATGAGGACCACTGCCGCGGCCGTCTCCGTCGCCGAACGGCGCGCGTACCGGTAGAACCGTCCTTTTTCCCTTCGCGCGAATTCGCCCGCGCCTTCGCCGATATTCAGTGTGACCGATGACGCCGCACGGCGGATCTGGTCAGCGAGATAAGCTCGACGCGGCGGAAGAGCATCAGCGATCCGGTCGATCTCGACGGCAAGGTCGAGCGAACGCTGAAAGACGTAAAGCTTCTCGAAGTCGAAATGGCGGAGAGGAGGCATGGGTAGATTCCCGGTGAGGGTTAAGGAAAAGGGAAAGGTTAGGGTTAAGGGCGCGGCGCTTCGCGCCGCGGCAGGACGAAGTATATCACATCAAGAACGGTTGTCAAGATAGGAGATGTGGATCACTCCGCTCTTGCCACTTCATCACGCCACCCCTTATCCTCTTCTCAACACGACCCCTCTCCGGAGACCTTCCATGGCCCGCATCGCCTCGATCCACGCCCGTGAGATCCTCGACTCCCGCGGAAATCCGACCGTCGAATGCGACGTGACGCTCGAAGACGGCTCCTTCGGCCGCGCGGCCGTCCCGTCCGGCGCTTCCACCGGCGAACGTGAAGCCATGGAACTCCGCGATGGCGAAGGGAAGCGCTACCTCGGCAAGGGTGTCCGCGGCGCCGTCGCGAACGTCAACGGCGTCATCGCCCCGGCACTCAAGGCGCGCAACGCGACGGAACAGGTCGCCATCGACCGCCAGATGATCTCGCTCGACAACACGCCGAACAAATCCAAGCTCGGCGCCAACGCCATCCTCGCGGTTTCGCTCGCCGTCGCGAAGGCCGCGGCCGCGCACTGCCGCCTGCCGCTCTACCGTTACCTCGGCGGCCCCGGCGCCCGCACCCTGCCCGTCCCCATGATGAACATCATCAACGGCGGCGCCCACGCGGATAACCGGCTCGATTTCCAGGAGTTCATGATCTGCCCCGTGGGGCTGAAGTCCTTCTCCGAAGCGCTCCGTTGCGGCGCGGAGATTTTCCACACGCTGAAAAAGGTGCTGAAGGAAAAGAAGCTCGCGACGGGCGTCGGCGACGAAGGCGGGTTCGCGCCGGACCTCGCTTCGAACGAAGAAGCTCTTCAGCTCATCCATGACGCCTGCGAGCGCGCCGGGTATTCCCCGGGCAAGGACGTCTGGTTCGCGACCGACGTCGCGGCGAGCGAGTTCTTCGAGAAGGGGAAATACGTCTTCAAGAAGTCTGACAAGAGCGTGCACACCAGCGACGAGATGACGGCGATGTATGCCGGCTGGGCGAAGAAGTTCCCGATCATCTCGATCGAGGACGGCCTCGCCGAGGGCGACTGGGAGAACTGGAAGAAGCACACCGCGACGCTCGGCAAGACGATCCAGATCGTCGGCGACGACCTGTTCTGCACGAACACGGAGATCCTCGCGAAGGGAATCAAGGACAGCGTCGCGAATTCGATCCTCGTGAAGGTCAACCAGATCGGCTCGCTGACCGAGACGCTCGAGGCCGTCGAGATGGCGCGCAAGGCGGGCTACACCGCGATCCTCTCGCACCGTTCCGGCGAAACCGAGGACTCCACGATTGCCGACATCGCCGTCGCCACGAACTGCGGGATGATCAAGACGGGGAGCGCGAGCCGGAGCGACCGCATCGCGAAGTACAACCAGCTGCTGAGGATTGAGGAAGAGCTTGGCAGTGGAGCGGTATATCCGGGGATTGCGGCTTTCGCGGGGAAGAGGGGATAGGGGATAGGGGATAGGGGATAGGAACGGCTCGCAGTTCTCAACCCATCAACCCATCAACCCATCAACCCCACGCCCTTGAACTCGTGCTCCGGCAGTACCTTCGCCAACGCTTCGTTCCCGAGATGCACCCTCACCACTTCAGCAATGACGTCGCGGAAATCGGTTGTGTGCAGCAGGTCGCGCTGCTCATGGAGCTGATCGGGCGCGAGGCCGGGCCAGTTGCCGAGGACGGCTTTGCGGCCCTCGCGCTTCAGGGAAGCCCCGAGGGCAAGGAGGCAGTTCCCCCAGCCATGATCGGTGCCCAGGGTCCCGTTTTCGGCGGCGGTGCGGCCGAAATCGGAGAGGGTGAGGACGACGACATCCTTTGCGCGGTCGCTGAGGTCGGTCATGAATGCGGCGAGGGATTCGGCGAGGCCCTGGGCGAGGTCGGCGTAGGGGCCGTCGGGGCCACCCTGGAACTGGTGGGTGTCCCAGCCGCCGTAATCGACCTCGACGACCTCGAGGCCGACGTCGGCCTTGATGAGGCGCGCGGCCTGCATGAGCTGGCGGGCGATCTCGGTCTGCGGATATTTTGTTTTCGGCTCATAGGGCTTGCCGACGAGGCCTTTCAGCTGGTCGATTCCCGCGAGCGTCGCCTGCCCGGTGTCGGCGAGCAGGTCCCTGGCGTCGCCGGATTTTCCTTTCGCATCCTTCTTGTACGCGTGCTCCAGCGCCGCGCCGACCACAGCCCGGTCGGTCTTCGTGTCCGGCAGGCTCAGGTCGTCCACCCCGTGCACCGCGTACGCGCAGCATTTCCCGTGCATGATCCTCGGAAGCGCATCGCCGATGGCGACGGCGCGGATCGGGCCGTGGCCGGTCGAGGTGAGGAGGTGGCGGTTGACCCAGCCGTCGGAGTTGATGGTGTTGCCGGTGACGCCGGTTTCCCAGACGTCCTGTTCCTCGAAGTGACTTCGCGTGTTCCTGTCGTGGCCGACGGCGTGAAGCGCGGCGGCGGTGCCGTCCTTGAAGAAGGGGAGGAGCGACGCCATGCGCGGGTGGAGGCCGAAGAACCCGTCGAGGTCGAGGGTGCGGCCGGCGCCCTCCTTGGCGGGCGGCGGAATGGCGATCGCCTTGCGGATCTTCTGGTAGTTCGGGTCCTTCCACGGCACGACCAGGTTGAGCCCGTCCACACCGCCGCGCATGAAAACGAGGACCAGCGTCTTGCTTTTCGCGACGGGCTTGATCTCGGCGCCGGCGGGCGGGTCCTCGCCGAAGACGTTGAACGGCGTGATGCCGAGGTAGACGCCGAGGGCGCCCGAGACTTTCAGGAAGTGGCGGCGGGTCAGGTGCATGTCGCGGTCCTCGGTTGAAGGATTACTTCAGGCTCACTTCGGGCAACTGGCCGACAAAACTCCCCGCCTGCATCGCGAGGTCGTTGCGGTTTCCTTTGCAGCCCTTCAGCACCTCCAGCGCCGCTTCATTCGATTCCTGCGAAAGAACGCGGCCGGTGAGGCGGACGGCGACGAGGTCGATGAGCCACTGGCGGTCGGCTTCGGTGGCGGGTGCGTTATTCCAGCGGAACGTGTTGGGCACGACGGTGGAGAGGAGCCACTCGTTCTGGCGGGCGAATTTCCAGCGCTGAAGAGTGGCGTTCGTGGACGTCCACGCGGTGTCCTCCTCCTGGAACCCGTCGGGCGTGGGGCGGTCGTAGATCCCGGCGCCGCTTCGGGCGCAGAGGTCGATCACCTGCCAGGGGACGCGGAAACCGACGCAGCGGGAGATTCGGGTGGCGTGGTCGAAGGGCGTCGTGACGCGCTCCTTCAGCCCTTCGCGGAAAAACGCGGGGTGCTTGGCGAGGGCGAGGAGGACGGCCTTCATGTCGCCGTCGGTCTCGAGGAAGACTTTCGCGAGATCCGCGGTGACGTTCTCGGGCGGCGGCCAGGCGATGTAATGGGCGACGAGTTTCGAGCAGACGAACGTCGCGGTCGAAGGGTGGCCCGCGAGGAGCTCGATGGCCATGCGGGCGCGGTCGAAGCGTTCGCCGGGGGAGGCCTTGGGGAAATTCATGCCGAAGAAGCGCTCGGGGCGGGCGTCGGAGAGGGCGGGGTCGAAGCGGAAAGTCCAGGTGTCGGCGAACCCGGCCTTGTGGCCGTCGCCTTCGTTCGCGTACATCCAGCCGGTGAAGAGGTTGGCGAGCGCGGTGACGTCTTTCTGGGAGTAGCCGCCGTGGACGCCGGCGGTTTGGAGCTCGCAGATTTCGCGGGCGTAGTTTTCGTTCAGGTTGCGCGCGAACGAGAACTGCTGGTCGAGGTACTGGAGCATGCACGGGCTCGTGGCGGACGCGAAGAGCAGGTCGCGGAACGGCGCGACGCCGAGGCGCGTGAAAATGCGGCGCTCCTGCCACTCGTTGCGGCCTCCGGTCTTGCGGATCCACGTCGAGAAATGGTTGTCCACCCAGCGGACGAAATGGGTGCGGACGGGGTTGGGCGAAGCGCACGCGTGGTAGGCGTCGCGTCCCATGACGTCGTACTCGCCGTTCTCGCCGGCAAACGTGATTCCCGCAGCGGCGAGGGCCGTCGCGTCGCCGGGATCTTCCGGGCCGCGCGACAGGCGGTCCTCGAGGTACGCCTCTTCGCCCATCGTCAGCACCGCGGCGAGTTCGTCGGGATCGGGGCCCCACGCGAAGCGGTTGAGCAGGTGAACGGCGCGATCGTATCGGCCGGGTGACTCGGGAGCTTCCGCGACGACCGTGAACGTGCGCTCCTTCGATTTTCCCTCGTGCCCGGCAGTATCCGCCGCGACGACGACCAGCGTGTGCTCGCCGGCGGCGAGGCCGCGTGCCAGGAGGGGGAGCGTGAAGCGCCCGAGCTTGCCGAGCGTGTCGGCGCGGACGCCGGTGCGCTTCCCGTCGATCTCGGTCTCGATCCACGCGACGCCGTAATCGTCGGCGGGGGAGAGGACGATGGCATCCTGCTGCCAGACGGTGGCCTTGTCCGGCGGCCAGGCGACGCGGACGCGCGGGGCGCGGCCGTCGGCGGCGGGCGGGCCGCCGAGGAGGATGACGCCCTGGATCGCGAGGTTGCGGTCGCCCTTTCCCTCGTCGTACTTGTCGTTGATGAATGAAACGGTCAGCGACTTGGGCCCCTCCTCAAGCAGGACGCCGCCCGCGGGGAACGGGGACCACCAGCCGCCGATGTTCGGCGAGCCGACCTTCGTTTCCTTCTTGCCCGCGTGCAGCACGACCTCGGCGATCGGAGGGCCGAGGTAGTCGTCACCCTTTCCTTCGATGAAAACCTGGAACGGCCCGCTCATGTGTTCAGGAAGCGTCAGCGTCGCGGTCGCGTTCGACGCGAACATCGCGGCGAGTTTCTCCGGGCAGTCCCCGTTCGCGGTGATCGCCTTGCGCGCCACGTCGTCCCACGCCGGGTCGCGCATCGTGAACCGCAGGAACGGCATCGGGCGCCGCACGGCCGCGTCCTTCCAGGGCGCTTTCCAGCCGACGCGCTGAAGCGGCGTTTTCGCGGCGGTGCCGTCTTCGAGCGTCGCGACGAGTTGAAGCGTGTTTTCGCCTTCAACGAGCTGCGCCGGGTCCACCCAGAACTTCGGCGCGGCCGAGCGCTGGGAGGCGACTTCGGTGCCATTCACGAGAAGCGCAACTTTCGGTGCGGCGGACTTGTCCATCTTCCGCCACCACGTCACTCCGTTGACCTCGAACATCCCCGCGGCGCTTTTCCCGTCCGGGATGTCGGCGAACGCGACGCGAATCGCGCTCCACGTATCCCGCGCCGGGGCTCCGCCGGGCGCGGCCATCATCGGCCCGCCGGGATCGCTTCCCTCGCCCCCGCTCGTCTTCGGCCGGTCCACGCGGACGATGTCGAAGCGGTCGAGAAAGAGGTTCCGGTCGGCCGGCACGCCGCCGGCGTAGAAATCGTTGAGGAAATACGGGGTGAGGACGTGGTCGCCCTTGTCGAGCTTCACCGGGACGCCCAGGAGGACGCGGTGCCAGTTCTCGTCCACGAGGCGCACGTTGGTGGCCGAAGGGTCCTTCGCGTCCACGATCAACCCGACGGTCGGGAACGCGCCGCCGGCGAACGATCCGCGCGCCACGAGCGCCGCCTGGTACCAGCCGGCCTTCTCGACCGTGAACGGAAAGCACGCGGCGGGGTCGGAGCCCGGCTCGCTCACGTATTCCTGCCCGCTCGCTTTCGGGTCGGGGGCGACGTTGATCAGCGCGGTGCCGAAGCGCTCGGGGCGCTTCACGTCGCGCTGGTCTTCGGCTTCCATCGCGAACGCGTCGCCGCTCTCGGGTTTCAGGACGGTCACGACGATGGTTTCCCCGGAGACTTCGGTCCCGTCCGCGCGGCGGACGACCGGCGTCATTTCAAGCGGGCCTTCTTCGAGGGTCGCGGCGTCGATGTCGAACAGCACGCGCAGCGTCGGTCCCCAGATCGGGCCGCTCACACGCTTCGGGATCCGTTGCCCACCCGGGGAGAGCCGGAGGACATGGGTCGCGCCGGGGCCGCCGGCTTCGGCATCGACCTCGACGCCGACCGCGAATGTTCCCCACGCGACCGCGCCGTCGGCGGGGCAGACGATGGAGGGGCGGGAAGCGGAAGGAACGCGCGGATCCATGACTTTGACGGTGATGGATGCATCGCCGACGCGGACGGTGGTTTCGCCGGGCTTGAGGCCCCGGACGCGCAGGTAACCCGTGGTGCCGCCCTTGACCACGGCGGGGGCGACGACGACCTCGAGGACGGTCGGATCGCCGACCGCGCACTCCTGGACCGTGTCCTTCTCGGGCGCGGTCTCAACCCCGAACGCGATGATGCGCGTCCGGCCGACCTCGGCGACGGTGCGCTCGCTGAACCAGCGGACAGCAGGCGGCGCGGCACTGGTGAAGAGCGGGACCGCGGCGAGAAAGGCGACGAGCGCGGCGGCCACCAGGATCGGCGTGCGGAATCGGGCGAGCGTCATCGAGCACCCCCTGCTGGGTGAAACGGTGCCCCACTATACAGGCGGGGCGGAAGCGGGGATTCCGGAGAATCGGGGTAGGTTGACAAACGGGCATGAAGGGCTTCCGGACGTCAGTCGAACCCCTTGAGATCGGTCCGCGCTCCCGGTCAGTTTGTCAACCCTTCGGCGGCGGACCGGCGGCGCTTCAGCCACTCCACCGCCGCCCCGATCCCGCCGGCGAGCCACAGGAACGCGAACGGGAGCGTCGGAAGCGCGAAACGGGGTTCGACTCCCGTGGCCATCGGCTCGGGCGTCAGCACGGTGTCGAGCGTGAGGATGAACGCGAACGGCAGAAGCGCGACGATCCCCGCGGCGACGGCAAAGGCCCCTTCCCAGCGCCGGCGCCAGCCCAGGGCGAGCACGGCGAAAGGGACGAGCCACACGAGCCAGTCGCGGTCGGCGAGGAGGCGCGGGAGATAGCGGGTGAACCCGGTCCAGAGGCCGGCGACGTAGCGGCCGGCGACGGCGGGGAGCGAGTGGAGGCCGAAGACGTAGTGGAACGGCGTGGTTGGCTCGCCGCAGTAGGAATTGCGGATGACCTCGGCGCGCGTGGGGAAACCGGGGCGGCCGGCGAACTCGTGGTTGCGCCAGAAACGGGCGTGGGCCTGCATCGGGTGGAGGGCGCTTCCGGTTTTCGAGGAGTTGAAGATGAGGTAAGGGGAAGCGAGGAGCCAGGTAGCGGCGACGATGGAAGCGGCGAGGAGGGCGTTGCGGCGCGTGAGTTGTCTGGAGGCGGCGCGCGCGCCGATCCAGGCGAGGACGAGGAGCGTCGTGGATCCGAGGCCTTCGAGTCGCGTCAGGGCGAGGCCGGCGCCGCAGAGCGCGGCGGCGGCGGCGAGGGCGAAGCGGAGGCGCGTCCGTTCGGCGGGGACGCGCCAAAGGCCGACGAGGGCGGCGACGGTCCCGAGGACGAACGTCGCGGCGAGGTCTTCGCGCAGGAACCCGACGCCGTAGACGGAGAGCCAGAGGTTGTCGGCCCAGAGAAGCGCGGCGACGAGCGCGCCGCAGCGGCCGGCGACGAGGAGGGCGGTGCCGAAAAGCGCGGTCATGGCGAGGAGGCTGAGCGCGAGCGACCAGCGCCGGAGGACGAGGAAATTGTCGAGGACGCGGCGCCGCCCGGCCTCGTCGTGGGCGTTCGCGAGCACGGCGGCTTCCGGATCGCCGGCCAGCACGAGCGCGATCCGACCGACCAGGAGGATCCCCGGCTCCCGCTCGGTCGAGAAACACGGAAACGGCGTTTCGGACGCCAGCCGCGCGTACGACGCCGCGTCGCCGGATAGCTGCGGGGTCACCATCTCGATCTGCCCCGTCACCACCGCGTCCATCATCTCCACGCGCCGCATCCCCGCGAAAACCAGCAGCGCCGCAAACGCCGCAAGCGTCGCGGCCCAGAGTGCCTTCTCGCCGGGGGGCCAGGTCACGCGCCGATTGTCGCGGCATACGCCTCTGCGGTACAAGCGCGAGGTAGACTGCCGGCTCTTCACCTCATCGGGGATCCACCGGAATGCGCGCGATTTTCATCCTGGCCGTTGCCCTCGCTGGCTGCGCCGGGAAAGCGGAGCCGGTGCCGACCCGGGTCGAAGCGGCCGTTTCCCTCGCGTGGACGGCGGCCACCGGGGATTCGTGGGACCTGCGCGTCGTTTCCGGGCGGAAGGCGGAGGTTTCGACGGGGAAGGAGCCGACCTCGACGGAATTCCAGCTCACGATCGCGGGCGTTTTGCGCGTCACCGCGATCTCCGCCGAAGGCACTCGCGAGTGCGAGTTCACCTTCGCTTCCCTCGAGGGAACCGTGCAGGCCCTCGGCGTCTCCATGCCCATTACCGACAACCCCACCGAGGTCGCCGGCCGGAAAATCCGCGCCACGCTCAACTCCGTGGGCCAGCTCGTCTGGGACGCGGAAGCGCTTCGACAGGTTTCGCCCGGGCTCGACTTGAACGACGACCTCGCGGGCCTGTTCCCGGCGTTGCCCAGAGACCCCGTCGCAGCGGGCGAGAAATGGACCGATGTCGTGGACCGGCACACCGACGAGTACGAACTCAGGCGCGTCGAGGAGCGCGAAGGAAAGCGCTTTGCGATTTTCGCCGGCACATCGAAGGCGGACGAGGTGAAGGGCGGCGCCGCGCTGACGTCGTCGCTTCGCGTGAACGGCCATTTTGCGGGGGAGTGGGACGTGAGCGCGGGTTGCCTGGGGCGATTCGAGCTGGAGCGGAAGGAAGAAGCGCGGATCGTGGCGAAAGCGTCGGTGATGGTGACGACGACCGAGGTGAAGAGGTTGGTGGTGATGACGAGGAAGTAGAGATCGACTTCGCGAGTTGCAAAACGGTTTCAAAGGGCTACAACGGCTGGCGGAGGACAACGGCAGGATGACGGCAGGACTTACGACCCGGATTGCCACTTAGGTTGGGAATTCAGCGGATTTGCCGCACGGCACTTAGCGTTCCGCTTCCCGCCGCTTCAATTGCCCGCACGCCGCGGCTTCCTCGGCCCCGCGCTGCCGGCGGATGTGGACGGTGGCCCCGTGGGCCCGCAGGGTTTCCCAGAAGGCGACGGCTCGTTCCTTGGGCGTGGCCCGGAAGGTAAGTCCCTCGACGGAATTGTGCGGGATGAGGTTCACATGGAATCCGCGGCCGCGGAGAATTTCGCCTAGCCGCGCGGCATGCTCCGGCGAATCGTTGACGCCCTCGAGGAGGACGTAGCTGATGGTCACGTAGCGACCGGTCGTCTCGCGGTAGGCGGCGGCCGCATCGAGCGTCTCGGCCACCGGCCAGAGGCGCGGCGCGGTGCGGACGATCGAGGCGCGCGTCGCATCGTCGGGGGCGTGGAGCGAGACCGCGAGGTGCGGCGGCTCGTGGGATCGCGCCAGCGCTTCCATTCCGGAAACGATTCCCACCGTCGAGACCGTGATGCCGCCCGGCGGAAGCGCCCCCGCGTGGCGGTGCGTCAGGTTGCGGATGGCGGTGATGACGTTCTCGACGTTGTGGAGCGGTTCGCCCATTCCCATGAACACGACGGTGGCGAGGCGAAGGCCGCGCGACTCGGATTCCTTCTTGAGGAGAAGCGCTTGGGCGACGATTTCACCGGCGGTGAGGTTGCGCGTCAGGCCGCCGAGTCCGCTGGCGCAGAAGGAGCAGCCGGCGGCGCACCCGACCTGGCTGGAGACGCAGGCTGCGGCGGTCGGCCGGCGGACGCGCGGGGCGCCGTCCTCCCGGTTTCGCGCGGACATCTTCTTTCGCGAAAAATCGCCGCGCACGCCGGGGATCAGGACGCATTCGACGGCGCGGCCGTCGGCGAGCGTGACGAGGAGCTTCGAGGTCCCGTCCGCCGCGTCCACGCGCTTTGCAACCGGCGGCGTCGCGAGGTCGAGCGTCGCCGCCGCTTCACGGAGCGTGCGCCCGATCCAGGGCGACGGCTCGAGGGCGTAAGCCGCGCGAAGCGACCGCTGGACGTTCAGCGGCGCCGCGATTGCGGAGAAACGCGCGAGCAGGTCGGGGGCGGGCTCGTCGAAGATGGATGGCATGGCGCTGGCAAGATTAGCACGGCCCGGCTACTTCTTGCGGAACACGACCTTTCCGTCGATCACCGTCATGACCACGGTTGCATCCGCCATCCGGCGCGTCGGGATCTCAATCGGGTCCTCGTTGAACACGATCATGTCCGCCCGGCACCCCGGCACCAGCCGCCCCGCGCGATCCTCGACTCCCGCGGCCCACGCCGAACCCCGCGTGAACGCCAGGAACGCGTCCCACGGCGAGATGCACTCGGCCTCGTTCCACGGCGTCCAGTCCTCCTTCGGCCGCAGCACCGCGCCCTTCAGCGACCTCCGCGGATCCGCCGGCTCGACCGGGACGTCCGACCCGAACGCCACCACCGCGCCCGTCGAGATCAGGCTCCGCACCGGGTACGCATGCTTCGACCTCTCCGCCCCCCACGCGGATTCCGCCGCGTCGATGTCGGCCATGATCTGGCAGGGTTGCATGGAAGCGATGACGCCGAGCTGTTTGAAGCGGGGGATGTCGGCGGGATCGACGCACTGGGCGTGCTCGACGCGCTGGCGAAGGCCGAACGCGTCGGAAGCGGGTTTCGCCGCCGCGAAGGCGTCGAGCGCGTTGCGCACGGCCTTGTCTCCGATCGCGTGAATCGCGCAGGCAATCCCGTTCTCCGCCGCTTTCTTCACGATCGCCGCCATCTCGGAAGCGGAAATGACCTCGAGCCCCGTGTCCTTCGTGCCCTCGTACGGCGCCAGCATCGCGGCCGTGCGCGAGCCGAGCGAGCCGTCCGCGTAGAGCTTGATGCCGCCGAAACGCACCCAGTCGCTTCCGAATCCGCTGCGGAGCCCGCACGCAATCAGCCGGTCGAGGTCGTACGCCGGGAAATACATCGTGATGCGGATGCCGAGCGTGCCGACGCGCTCCATCGCCTGGAACGTGCGGAACGCATCTTCCATCTCCGTGTCGCGCCCCATCGCGCCGGCGACGACGTCGGCGGAAGCGATTCCGAGTGTCTGGAACTGGACAGTCGCGTCGCGCAGTCCGCCCTGGACTGCGGTGGCGGGCGGGGAAGCGATGAACGGCTTGACGAGCTCGATCGCTTTTTCGCGGAGGATTCCGGTCGGCTCGCCGGCCGCGTCGCGCACGATGATGCCGCCCGCGGGATTCGGCGTGGCCTTCGTGATCCCGACCGCCTCCAGCGCCTTCGAGTTCAGCCACCACGAGTGCCCGTCCTTCGCCGAAAGCGCGACGGGGTTGTTCGGCGCGGCCTCGTCGAGCGACGCCTTCGTCGGCCACTCGGTCAGCTTCCAGCGCGCCATGTCCCACCCGCGCCCGGCGATCCATTCGCCCGGTTTCGCGCGGTCGGCGGTGCCCTTGATCGCCTGAAGCGCGTTATGTTCCGAGTGGGAATCGTCCAGGCTCAACCGGCGCAGGCCGATGGCGAAGTGGTAGAAATGCGTGTGGGCGTCGTGAAACGCTGGAAAAACCGAGCGACCCTCGAGGTCGTGCACCTCGTCCCCGTCCCTGTACGACGAACGGACGTTGTAGTCGCTTCCGATGTACGAGATCTTCCCGTTCTCGGCGATCAACGCCCCCTGTTCAGGCCAGTTGGCGTCGAACGTACGGATCCGCGCGTTTACGAGCAGGAGTCTTCCCATGGGCTGCGATTCTATACCTCGGGAACGGGTTGGCTACTTTCTGGATGCACCCTTGGTTTCCGATCAAGTGGGCACGCTCCAGCCTCCGTGCCCGGTGATCAGGCATCCGTGCGTTTCCGTGCGTTCCGTGTAATGCCGTTTTTTCGTGGAGCAAGAAAAGGCATCACACGGAAAGCACGGAGAAGCACGGAAACGGAAAATGTCTCTATGACTTCTTGCGAAATTCGTCAAACCGCTTCAAGTCCTCTTTTTTGACGCTCGGCTTCAGCGTGGTGAGCGCCTTCTCGAACGCGACGAGGTCCATTCCCTTGTCGGCGCCTTCCTCGACGGAGTCTTCGAAGAGCTCTTCCTTCACCTTGCGCACGAGATAAGCGATAT
>JAIOPR010000377.1 GCA_021413805.1 Planctomycetota bacterium | reverse complement strand
TGAGGAGTTGAGGGGTTGGGTGACGTGCCTGGCACTGGATGACAAAAATTGTCTTCGCCAGCCGGGTTGCTCAACCCCTCAACTTCTCAACTCATCAACCGTCTTCTAACGTCCAATCCTCTTCACCCGGTCCAGCACCTGCATCTTGTACAGCGGCCATCTCCGCTCGATGATCGCTTCGCGCGCCCCCTCCATTAACCGCTGGTAGTAGCGGATGTTGTGCCACGACATCAGGGCGGGGCCGAGCATTTCGCCGGCGAGAAACAGGTGGCGAATGTAGGCGCGGGAGACGTGGCAGCACGGGCCGTCACAGTGGCGGTCGAGGGGGCGCGGGTCGGTGCGGAACGAAGCGTTCCGGATGCGGAGGACGCCCTCGGACGTCCAGGCCCAGCCGGTGCGGCCGTTGCGCGTCGGGAGGACGCAGTCGAACATGTCCACGCCGCGGTCGATCGCCTCGACGATGTCCGAGGGTGTGCCGACGCCCATCAGGTAGACCGGGTACTGCGGAGGCACGCCGCGCAACGCGTAGTCGAGGCCCTGGATCATCAGGCCCTGCCCTTCGCCGACCGCGAGTCCCCCCACCGCGAACCCCGGGACCCCGGTTTCCAGCACCCCCGCGGTCCCCTCGCGCCGCACGTCGTGGAAGACACTTCCCTGCGCGATCCCGAACAGCACCTGGCTGGTGGTCTTCGCCGCGACCGCGCGCTTGAGCCACGCCACCGAACGCTTCATCGCAAACCGCGCCGTGTCTTCTTCGCACGGCCAGCCGACCGGCTGGTCGAGCGGCATCATGATGTCCACTCCCAGCGCTTCCTGGATCGCCACGACCCGCTCCGGCGTGAAACTCAGGCGCTTCCCGTCAATCGGCGACTGGAATGAGACGCCGGTGTCGTCGACCTCGAAGAGTTTGCCGAGGGAGAAGATCTGGTAGCCGCCGGAGTCGGTGAGGATGGGGCGCTTCCAGTTCATGAACTTGTGGAGGCCGCCGAGTTCGCGGACGAGGTCTTCGCCGGGGCGGAGGGAGAGGTGGAAGGCGTTGCAGAGGAGGATATGGGCGCCGGTGGCTTCGACCTGGGAGGAGGTGAGGCCCTTGACGGAAGCGTGGGTACCGACGGGCATGAACGCGGGGGTGGGGACGTCGCCGTGGGGGAGGCGGAGGAGTCCGGCGCGGGCGCGGCCGAGAGGGTCCTTGTGGGAGACGGAGTAGATGTCGGTGGGGGTCATGCGGGGGGACAGATTACAGGCTTAGGGCGGGCGGCGACAGGATCGGGAGTTCAGGACTGCGCCGGCCCAGGCTTTGGGGTGCGCTTGAGCTTGCGGGCGATCAGCGGAATCAGCGAGACAAGGACGAGAAGCACGAGCCCTGAGCCGAGAGCGATCCATTTAGCCCGTTTCGCTTCGGGGGTTGAATCGCCGGAAAGAAGGGCCTGGGCGACGACGCCGCTGAAATAGACGTAGGCGGCGGTACCGGGGAGCATGCCGATCAAGGAGCCCAGCGCGTAGTCGCGCCATCTGACCTTGGTGAGGCCGCAGGCGAAGTTCAGGAAATTGAACGGGACCGCGGGGATGAGGCGGAGCTGAATGACGCGCAGCAGGCCATTTTTCGCGAGTGACTCGTTCAGGGCGTCGAGCTTGCCGCCTTTCAGTTTTTCGTCGAGCCAGCCTTTGCCGAGCAGCCGCGCGACCCAGAAGGCGGCGTTGACGCCGATGTTGGACCCGACGACTGCCCAGACGATTCCCCACCAGGGGCCGAAGGCCAGACCGCTGAGAACCGTGACGATGGTCCCCGGAAACCCGACGAGACAGCCGGCGGCGTAGAGCAGCGAGTAGACCGGGCCGGCCCACCAGTGAACGCGAAAGGCCTCGAGTTGCGCCTGGAGCACGCTGAGCTTGGCGTATTTGGCAAGCGGGGTGAAGCGGAACGCGACGAAGCCGCTGGCGATGATGGCGAAGAGGACGAGCAGCTTCCAGGCTCCGCCGCGCTTGGGAGGCGGACCGGGAACGGGAGGGAGCGGGGTGGACATCGGGGGAAGGTACGATGGAAGCGGGCGGATGGACGTAGAAAAAAGTACGAGTTTTCAATTTTCAATTGTCAATTTGCAATGATCAATGGGTTCCGCGCCACCCGCTGGGTCCCACGCCGTTGATTGAAAATTGGAAATTGAAAATTGAGATTTGAAAATTCGTACGTTCGCTGACAAACCGTTCGTGCCGGTAAGCCTAATAGACCTTCAGCACTTCCGCGCTCGGGTAATAGAACTTCAGGATCTCCGTCGACTCATACCCCAATTCCGCCATTCCCTTGCAACCGACCTGGCACATCCCGACGCCGTGCCCGTAGCCGGTGCCGCGGAAAACGTAGTTCGCGCCCTTGTCCTCGACCTCGAACGCCGTGGACGGCAGGCGATCCGCCCCGACGAGCAGCCGGAACTCCATCCCGTTCCAGCTCCGGCCGCCGGCCTCGACGCGAAGCGCGTGGATCCCCGGGGCCTTCTCGGCGACCCGCAGCTTCGATACGTCCTTCACCCCGAGCTTCTGGCACAACTCCGCCTTCGTAAACGAAACCTCCCAGCGCCGCCACTTCCCTTCTTTGCAGTATTCGCACGACCGCCCGGAAAGCGGGGCCATCTGGGGGACGTCGAAAAACAAGTGCGCGGGCTCGGTGTGGCCGCCGCAGGTGGAGTGGAAATACGCGCAGAACAGGCGGCCGCCGGAGAGAAGCGCGACGCCGCGGGTTGCGGCGATGACGGCGCGGGCCTTTTCGGTTTCGCGCAGGGTGCCGGAGTAGACCTGGGAGCGGGTGTCGTCAAAGACATGGAAAAGTTCGGCGCGGCCGTCGAGCTCGGCCTGGCGGATTTCGAAGAGCGCATACGTGCGGGCCGCCACGGCCTGCGCTTCCAGCGCGGCCTGCGGGTAGTCGAGCGGCATTTCGGCGCCGAGGACGCCGGCGAGGTACGACTCCATGGGGACTTCGTTGACGAGGAGAAGCTTGCCCTGTTCGTTGGTCATGGCGCGAAGGGAGCCGCGGTAAAAGCGCTCGCCGACCTTGAGGGTGCCGTCGAAGGCGGGAAGGATGCGGAGGTCGCGCTCCGGGAACGTGTCGCGCCCGACCGTCATGCCTCCCTTGGGATTGACCGCCACCGCCGCGCCGGCCAGCGACGTCCCGTGGTGCAGGACTGCGCCCGACCGGCTCGAGGCCACCCTGTATTCCCCTTCGATCTCGACCCCCACCGTGTTTCCCGCCGCGGGGAAATGCCGGCTCAGCGCGACCTTGACCACGGGCGGACCCTGGAGCCCCGGCAACGTGGCCGTCCCTCGCGGGACAGGACGCATCGTGCACGAATAGAGCGCGGCCCCGACGACGGCGAGGAACGTCAGCTGGGCGGCGGCCTTGACGAGCGACGACACGGATCGCGGCACGGGGGCCTCTTTTCAACGGACAGAGCGGAACATTGGTATATCGGACGGCCGGCTGGGGGGGCTGAAGCGCCTGTTGGGGAAAGATTGGGCTGAAGGGAGCTCCGGCAGGGTGCCGATCAGGAAGGGGGGAATCTTTTTTCCCGCCGCCCATGCTCCGCACCCTCACCCTGCTTTCCTTCGCCGGCGCCGCCGGGACGCTTTCGCGTTTCGGGCTGGCGGCATTGGTGCTGAAGTGGCGCGGGCCGGGATTTCCGTGGGGGACGCTGGCCGTGAACGGGCTGGGGTGTTTCCTGTTCGGCCTTTTCATGGCGTTAGCCGACGACCGCGGGACGATTTCTGCGCAGACGCGCCTGACGCTGACGACGGGTTTCCTGGGCGCGTTCACGACTTTCTCGACCTTTGCCTTCGAGACGACGCAGCTCGGGCGCGCCGAACAGCCGCTTCAGGCCGCCCTGAACGTCGCCGCCCAGATCGCGGTGGGGCTGACGCTGACCTTGCTGGGCGGCGAAATCGGGCGCAGGATTTAAACCCCGTCCTACGGGCTTTCCGCCAGCTTCTTCGCCTCGTCCAGGTCCACCCACCCCGCGGGCGCCACCTCCAGAGCCTTCTTCGCCGCCGCGATCCGCCCGGGTTTGTCGCCTTTCAACGACAGCACCCGCGCCAGCTCCAGCCACGCCATCGGCGACGACGGGTCCGAGGCCGTGGAGGATCGCAAGTCGGCTTCGGCCCCCTCCAGGTCTCCCGTATGCCGGCGGCACGCTCCCCGGACCCACATCGAGGGCGACTCAAGGCGCTTCCGCACCACCACTTTCTCGAAATCTGCCAGGGCGTCTTTCCATTGGGTTGCGCGGAAATGGGCAAGGGCGCGCTGTTCCCAGGCGTCGGGTGAAGCGGGATTGACCTCGGCAGCCCGCGAGAAATCGGCAATGGCCGCGTCCTCGTCGCCCAGGCCTGCATGCGCCTTGCCCCTCGCCAGCCAGGCCTCGGGGTCATCCGACTTCGCCGCCAGCTGCTCGTCGGCCGCGGAGAGCGCCAGGCGCCACTCCTTCAGGTGGAGAAGGGCCTCGGTGCGGCGCCTCAGGATGTGAATCCGGCCGGGCAGAAGTGCCGCGGCGCTGTCGAAATCCGCGAGGGCGGGCGCCCAGTCGCCGGCGGTGGCGTGGAGGTCGCCGCGGCGGATGAATCCGGACGGCCGGGTGGGATCGGAGCGGAGCGCGGCGTCGAAATCCGCGAGAGCACCCCGCGTGTCGCCTTGCTCCATCAGGAAAATGCCGCGAAGCGTGAGGCTCGCGGGATCCGACGTCCACGATTCGACGGCTGCGTTGTAGGCCGCGCGAGCCTCCTCAGCGCGCCCGACACGCTTCAGCACCATCGCCAACCCCAGGTGGGCGGGAGCAAAGCGGGGCATGCCGCTGACGGCGACCTTGAGGTTCAGGATCATGTTGTCGCCATTGGCCCCGGTATCCAGGGTAAGGGCGGCCGCCGCACGGGCCAGGGGGTCGTGCGGCCAGGAATTGACGGCGAGGAACCAGGGCTGGCTTCGCGCCCCGCCGAATTCCATCGAACCCTTGAGGAGCAGGAACGCGGCCGCGGCCGGATCGTTCCCCAGTTCCGCGGCCGCCGCGGTCGCAAGCTTTGCAACCCCCGCCGCGTCGCCCCGGGCGGCGGCGGCCAGCACGGGCGACAGATTGCGCTCGGCAGCAGGCAGCGCGGATACGTCCATCCGGCCCAGCGACTCGGCGGCTTCGCGGCGAAGTGTCTGGGCGTGGGGCGTGTCGGCCCTGCCATCGAGGAAGACCTCGAGCACGACCTCAAATGTCGCCATCCAGTACGCGGTCCAGGCCAGACCGAAACGGGCGCGGGCATCGGCGGGATCGGCACGGAGCGCGTCACGGAATTCGGCGGCGGCGGCGGGAAAGTCACCCTCGGCCCAGGCCGCTTCGGCGAGGGCGGCATGGGCAGCGGAGAGCCCGGGTGCAGAGCGGAGGGCTTGGCGGGCCGTGTTGCGGGAGGAAGCCAGGAGGGCGCTCCAGACGGACGGATCCTTTCCCGCGGCGGAATCGCGACGGACCTGCTCGGCAACGGCGCGGGCCTGAAGCGCCTTTGCGGGGGCATCCGCGGATTCGAGCGAGGACGGAGGATCGGCAGTCGTGAGCGGGTTCCGGTTGACGACCGGAGTGCTGTCCACCGCCCCTGCGCCGGGCGGGCGACTCCCCTTCGAAGCCAGGTGCGCCACGAGCGCGACTGCGCCGACACCGAGCAGCACGACGCCGACGGCGATCCCGATCACGAGCCCTTTTCCGCTGCGCTCCCGCGGGGATTCCCTCCGCGGCGCCGTCGCTTCCACGGGACGGCCCTCGAGGAAGCGCCGGAGATCGGCCGCGAGCGCGTCGCCGTCGCGATAGCGGACCTGCGGATCTTTCGAGAGGCACTTCATCACGACCGCCTCAAGCGGCGCGGGAACGTGCGGGTTGATTTCATGCGGCCAGGGGGCGACGCCCCGCACGGCGGCCTCGATCGCCGCCGGGCCTTCGCCTTCGAACGGCAGGCGGCCGGTGATGGCGCGGAAGAGGACGACGCCGAGGGAGTAGACGTCGCTGGCGGGGACGGCGCGGCGGGAGCCGCCGGAGGCCTGCTCGGGGGAAATGTACTGGGGGGTGCCGAGGACGACGCCGGCAAGGGTGAGGCGCTCGAGGTCGGTCGAGACGACTTCGCCGGCGAGGCCGAAATCGGTCAGCAGGGTGCGGCCGTCGTTCCCGATGAGGATGTTCGACGGCTTGACATCGCGGTGGATCACGCCGGCCCGGTGCGCGTGGCCGAGCGATTCCGCGACGTGCGCCAAAATTTCGACGCGGCGGCGAAGCGAAAATTCGATGCCGGCGTCGGGCGAGCGGAGGCAATTCTCGAAACTCCGGCCCTCGATGTACTCCATCGTGAAAAAGTGGCGGCCCTGGTCTTCGTCAACGTCCAGGATCGTGACGATCCCCGGGTGGCGCAGTCGCGCCGCGGCGCGCGCTTCCCGCATGAACCGTTCCACCAGCGTGCCATCGGCGGCGCGGTCCGAGACATTCAGCGTCTTGAGCGCGATCGAGCGCTTCTGGTCCGGGTCCCAGGCCTCGTAGACGATCCCCATGCCGCCGCGTCCGAGGACGCGGCGAAGCGTATACCGGCCGAGCTTGCGGCCCGGGTCGAACGGCTGCACTCGCGGCCCGCCCCAGGAAGCCGTGGACGGCGCTTCAGCGTTCCCGCGCAAACCCGTCGGCGTCGAGTCAGGCGGAATCGGGTAGGCGTCGGTGGAAGCGGGCCAGGAACTTGTCGGCGGCAGGGACGCCGTGGACGATTCGTGGTCTTGTCCCCCGCGATCGCGTGGCGTGTCAGGCATCGCGCTCTATCCTAATCCATCGCCCCGCAGCGGACTCAGTGGAAGAAAATCAGCGTCACGGCGACAAAAATCGGGGCGAGGATCCCGAGCGACCACGCCATGTACCCGAAGAAGGACGGCGTCTTCACCCCCGCGTGATCCGCGATCGCCTTGACCATGAAATTCGGCCCGTTGCCGATGTAGGTCATCGCGCCGAAGAACACGGCGCCGCAGGAAACGGCGGCGAGGGCGGCAGCGGTTGTCCCGGCGAGAGTCCCGGGGAGGGAGACCTGGGCGAGCTTGTGGAACGCGAGGTAGGTCGGCGCGTTGTCGAGGAATGAAGAGAGGGCGCCCGTGGCCCAGAAGTATTTCCACGGCTCGGTGAAACCCAGCCTTCCGCCGCTCTGCTGGAGGACGCCGAGGGCGGGAATCATCGCGGCGAAGATTCCCGCGAAGAGGACCGAGACCTCGATCAGCGGGTGCCACGAGAACTCGTTGTCCTGCCGGATCGCGTGCGACGTCGTGGCCAGCGAAACTCCCGCGACGGCGGCGAGCGAGACGATCTGGAACGCCTGGGCGACGACGTCCGCCCAGGGGCTCTCGTGCCCGAACTTCGCCACGGCCAGCGGCTTGATCCAGGCTCCCCCGGCATAGACCGCGCCGACGATCGCGAGCAGAAGCACCAGGTTCAGCCCGCCTTTCACCGCGATCCGCGGCCCGTCATGCGTGACTTCCGCGGAATGGGAATGGAGATGGTGGTTTTCACGCCGGTATTTCGCGCTGTCGATCACCGAAAAGACCGCGAGGCACGCCCCGACCACCACCGCCCACTGCGGCCAGAGCGTCACCAAGGTCCACTGGAACGGCACCCCGTGCAGGAACCCGAGGAACAGCGGCGGGTCCCCCAGAGGCGTCAGCAGCCCGCCGACGTTCGAGACGATGAAAATAAAAAACACCACCAGGTGCCCCTTCTCCGTCCTCTTCCGGTTCGCCCTCAGGAACGGGCGGATGAGGAGCATGGAAGCGCCGGTCGTGCCGACGATGTTGGCGAGGAGCGCCCCGAGCGCAAGCAGGCCGGCGTTCGCCAGCGGCGTCCCCGAAAGCGTGCCGCGGACCTCGATTCCCCCCGACACCACGAACAGCGACCCGATCAGCGCGATGAACGCCAGGTACTCCAGCGCCGTGTGCCCGAGAACCGCCGGGTCGTGGAACGCGACAAACGCCGCAGTGGGCACGCCGAAAACAATCCCGATCAGCGCCTTGTTCCGGTTGCGGTGCCACCATTTGTCCACGACCAGCGGGAGGATCGCGATGCACAGAAGAAGCGCCGCGAACGGGAGCACGCTCCACGTGGGATAGACGGCGCCGGCGTTGGCGAGCAAGTTCATATTCCACCGGGATTATCGCACGCGGCCCGGAGGAGGGCGAGGAAGAGCCTCGGAGCGGCAGCGGGTCTATAATCACGCCATGGCCACTTCGCAGGATGCCGTGCTCGTCGACGTCCTCCAACGCACCGGGCGGCTGACGCCGGAGCGCGCGAAGGAACTGCTCGCCGGGCTGGAGGCGCGTCCCGAGGCGCGGCTCACGGACCTGCTGACGCCGCAGGAATCGATGGCGCTGGGCGGGGCGCCGCCGGCTCCGCCAAAACCGGCGCCGCGGCCTGAAAAAGGGGCGATGATCGAGCCGTCCGCCGCGCCGCCACCGCCCCGGCCGACACCCGTCGAGCCAGCCCCGGGTCCGGGCGGATGGGTCGCCCCGCCGCCGTCGGGCGGAAGCGACACGGCGATTCGCCGCCGCGAAAAGGTCGTGCGCCGGCTCGGGCGCTTTGACATGCACGCCGAGATCGGCCGCGGTGGCGCCGGCGTCGTCTACCGCGCGACCGACAACGCTTCGAAACGCACCGTGGCCGTGCGCGTGCTGCCAACCGGAAATCCGGGATCGCAGGACATCACGGAGCGGTTCCTGCGCGCCGCACGGGCGGCCGCCGGCGTGGCGCACCCGAACATCGTCGCGGTGCTGGATGTGGGCGAAGCGGACGACGAGCGGTATGTGGCGATGGAACTGGTGGAGGGCCAGTCGCTCGAGACGCTCCTGCTCCTGCAAGGCGCACTGTCGCCGCGCACGGCGCTGGAAATCGCCCGCGACGTGGCGCGGGCCCTCGGCGCTTCCCACGCCGCGGGGCTGGTCCACTGGGACGTGAAGCCCGGGAACATCCTGCTGGAACGCGCGACGCCGGGCGAAGCGGGCACGATTGTCCCCGAGGGGGGAGGCACCGCCTGGCGCGTGAGGGTCGGCGATTTCGGGCTGGCGCGAGGCGCGGACGGCGCCGATTCATCCCCCGGCGCACCCGTCGGGACCGCGGCCTATCTCTCCCCGGAGCAGGCGCTCGGCCGGATCGCGAAGGTCGATGCGCGAAGCGACGTCTACTCGCTCGGCTGTGTCCTCTACAGGATGCTCACCGGGGTGCAGCCCTACCCCGGAAGCTCGCTTGCCGAACTCCTCCCCCACATCCGAACTTCCGAGCCCGAGCCGGTGACGTCCCGGAAACCGGGACTCCAGCGCGACATCGGCACGATCGTCGCGACGGCCATGGCGCGCGAACCCGCGCTTCGCTACCCCGACGGCGCCGCCATGGCGGGCGATCTCGACCGGTGGCTGCGCGGCGAAACCATCCGCCCCGTCGCGGCGCCGCTCACCCACCGCGTCCGTACCGCCATCCGGCGAAACCTCGTCATCGTCGCCGCCGTCCTTCTCTGCGCCGCTTCGCTCGCCGCCGCCATCGGGTGGACCTCGTGGCAGGGCCGTGAACGCGAGAGAATCCAGCGCCTCGAGGCCGAATCCCACGTCGACCTCGCCCGCATCGCCATGGAGCAGCAGCGATGGGAAGACGCCCAGGCCGAATTCGAAGCCGCCCTCGGCCTGGACGCCGCCATCCCCGGCGCCGCCGAGGGCCTCTCTCGCGCCCGCCGCAAACGCTTCATCGCCGCCGTCCAACGCATGCTCGATGCCCACAACTGGGACGGCGCCCGCTCCGTCCTCGCTTCCGCAGGAGACTGGCGCGGCGACAAGGAGGTCCTCGAACTCACCCGGCTCGCCCGCGGAACGGGCGTGCTGGAAGTCGAAGCGGCCGAAGCGATGGATGTGGACGTCGCGGAAGCGGAGCCGGGAGTGACGTGGGACGAAGAGACGTTTCCGCCGCTGGCCGCGGCGCGGAAGGCGGGGCTGGTGCGAACCATGGGCCGCACCCCGGGGGCGAAGGCCGAATTGCCCCCCGGTGAATGGACCGTGATCTGGTCGCGCGACGGCCGCGTGGAGCGGACCGTGGCGGTGGACGTGCCGCGCGGCGGCGCGACTCACGCCGATTTCCGGGTCCGCCGCGTCGGCGGCGCCGGCGCCACGCACACCACCGCCGCCGAAGCTCTCCGGGGCGCGCCACCCGGCACAGTGGTCGAGCTGACGAGCGGTCGCCACGAAGCCGGCTGGTCCGTCCCCCCCGGCGTCCTCCTCCGCGCCGCCGCCGGCGAGCACCCCGTCCTCCACGCCCCCGAAGGATTTTCGGCCCTCCTCATCGAGGAAGGTTGCGGCGCCTCCGTCCGCGACCTCGAACTCGCCGGCGGCTCGGACACCGCGCTTCTCGCCAACCGCGCCCGCCGATTCACCGCCACACGACTCGCGATCCACGATTTCGACAAGGGCGGCGTCTGGCTGTCCGGCGGCGCCGACTGCGTGCTCCGCGACCTCAAGCTCGAACGCGCCCTCGAGCAGTCGATCCGCGTTTCCGGCGACAGGCAACTCGTGCTGAAGTGCTCCGTCGAGGACGCCGGGTGGGCGGGGATCGCCCTCGAAGGCCCCGGTTGCGCGGCCGAGCGCTGCACCCTCCGCGGCGGCCAGCGCATCGGCATCCACGCCCTTCACCAGCCCGACCTCGTCGTCCGCGCCAACGAAGTCTCCGCCTTCCCGGAATGGGGCATCCTCGTCCTCAACAACGGCACCCCTCCCCCGCCCCGCGCCCTCATCATCGACAACGTCTGCTGGGATAACGCTTCCGCCCCCCAGCGTGAAGACGCCGCCAACATCGCCGCCTTCGGCCCCGCTGAAATCCGGCACAACACGACGGTCGGAGGCGGCCCCGGGATCCTGGCGCGCGACGACATGCAGGCCGTCGCCGACAAC
>JAIOPR010000376.1 GCA_021413805.1 Planctomycetota bacterium | reverse complement strand
GCCTACTTCCCGAAAATGTCCGCGCTGAACGTCTCCTTCATCGTCCCGAACACCGTCATGTCCAGGTCCCCGATGTCCGGCGCGTCCTTGACGCGCATCTTGAGCGTGATCGGGCCTGCCAGTTCCGCCTTGATGACCTTCTTTTCTTCCAGCGCGAACCACACGTACCCCTGGAGATTGAGATCCATCGTCGGGCGGTCCTTGCCCTCGCCGTGCATCGTCACGCTCACCTGCACCTTCGCGCATTTCAGCTTCCCGACTTTCTCCGTGTCCGTCCACTTCCCTTTCCCCGACCCGCTCGCCATTTTCTCGTCGAACCCCTTGTGGGACCAGGCGATCATCGCGGCCTTGCCGTCAATTTCGAAATCCTTGCCCTGGGCCACGGCATCCTTGGGAAGGAGAAGTGGCAGCACGTCGATCCAGCCCTGCTCGGCAAGTCCATCCTCGGGCTGTTCGCCCTCGATGTAGACGGCCGTGCCGTCCTTGCCCTTTGCGACCGTCGCCTTGCGCTGGTGGTGGGGGAACTGCGTCTTCTTCTTCGTCTTCCCGTCGTCCTCGAGTTCGTCCTTGGTCGCCATGGCGAAGTCGCGCGTCCGGACAGACCCCTCCGCCGAGGCCTTTGAGCAATCCTGGTCGTACTGCCACTTCTTGAGCGACAGGAATTCCTGTTTGCGTTTGCCGAAGTCAGCCTTCGACTTGCCCTTGACGGCCTCGTACCGGATTTTTCCGTCGATCCGCTCCTCTTCCGTCACCACCATCGTGTCCCCGGGCTTGTCCTCGACCTTCATCTCGATGGGATCTCCCGCGCGGGCGACGGCTGCGGCCAGCAGGAGGAGGGCGAAGGGGCGCATCGGGAGGCTCCGTGGAATGGTGTTGAAGGAGTATACAGCGCAAGGGGGCGCGAGGTTTCAAGGGGGATTCGAAGTGATGATCCCGGGCGGAACGGTCTTGACAGCGGGGGAACACTGAAGTAAGTAAACACTCACTTACATGCCTCCTCCCCGCCACGCCCGCATGAAGACCGCCGATCGCCATACACAGATCGCCGATGCCGCCATGCGCTGCTTCGCCCGCCGCGGGTTCGCGGGGACCACCACCCGGATGCTGGCACGCGCCGCCGGGGTCAGCGAAGCGCTTGTCTTCCGGCACTTCCCCGACAAGCGGTCCCTCTATGACGAGATCGTGGAACGAAAGGTCGGCGAGGAGGACGACGGCCTGTTCCCGGAAGAAGCGGCGGCTCGCGGGGACGACCGCGCGGTGCTGGCCTCGATCGCGGCCGCGCTCGTCCGGCGGGTCGAGTCGGACGCGGACTTCATGAAGCTGCTGACGTTCTCGTGCCTGGAGGGGACGTCACTTTCCCGCCGGTATTTCCAGGCGCGGGATCGCACGGCCATCGAATTTCTTTCGACCTATCTCGCACGGCGGATCCGGGAGGGCGCCCTGCGCCCTGTCCGGCCCGAAACCGCGGCGCGGGCGTTTCTCGGGATGTCCCTGCACCACCTTCACCTTAAACATGTCCTCGGACTGCCGGTCCGGCGCCGCCCGGCGCGCGAACTGGTCGAGACCTGGGTTGACATTTTCCTCGGGGGAATGAAGCGATGAATCGCCGGATCGCGACGATGGCCCTGTTCCTCGTCCCGCTTTTCGCGGGTTGCCCGCGCCGTGAGGCCGGTCCCGCGGCGCCGCCCGCGTCCTCGAAACGGGCCGCGCGCGTCACGGTGGCGAAAGTCGCGACGACGACGCTGTCCTGGAACGTGGACGCGGTCGGGACGGTCGAGGCGAAAGAAGAAGTGCCGGTCGCGGGAGGCGTGGCGGGGGTCGCGGGGAAAGTGGACTTCCGCGAAGGCGACCGCGTGACTCCCGAAACGATCCTTTTCACCATCGACGAGGAGCATTACCGCCTCGGCGCGCAGCTCGCCACCGCCGAATTCGATTCCGCAAAGGCCGACTTCGTCAAGGCCACCGCCGACTGGAAACAGCGCGATGTCCTTCACACCCAGAAGTACATCTCCGACGACGAATGGGCCGCGGCCATCGCTTCCCGGGACCGTGCAGCCGCCCAGCAGGCCCGGGCTGAAGCGGTTCTCTCGATTGCGGCCAAGGCGCTTAGCGACTGCTCCGTCCGGCCGCCGATCGCGGGGACGATCAATTCCCGCCAGATCTCGACCGGCGAGTACGTGAAGGCGGAGACGGTCGTGGCCACGATCGTGGACCTTTCCGAATTGCGGGTGCGTTTCAATGTTCCCGAAACGGAGGCCTTTCACGTCAGCGCAAAGATGAAAATTGCGTTCGCAACGCGGGCGGCCGCTTCGGAGCAGCCGACCGGCGAGATTTTCTGGGTCAGCCAGGTGGCAGACGCGAAGACGCGGACGGTGGAGTGCATGGCGCGGCTGGCGTCGGTACCGGCGGGGCTCAGGCCGGGGATGTCGGGGACGGTGTCGCTGGTGGTGGAGCGGCGTGAAGGCTGCATCGTGGCGCCGGAGGAATCGGTGCTCCCGACGGAGCGCGGGTTCATCGCGTTCGTCGTCGTGGACGGGAAGGCGAGGGAGCGCAAGCTGAAGCTCGGGATCCAGACGGAGGACGGCCGGATGGAAGTGCGCGAAGGCCTGAAGGACGGCGAAACGCTTGTGGTGCGCGGGGCGGCGGCGCTGAAGGACGGGCAGGAAGTGACGGTCGTGTCGGACGCGGAGGCCAAGCAATGACGCTTTCCGACCTCTCCATCAAGAAGCCGGTCTTCGCGTGGATGCTGATGATCTCGTTCCTGGTCATCGGCGGCGTCGCCTTCCAGCGGCTGGGCGTGTCGCAGATGCCGGACGTTGATTTCCCCATCGTGACGGTGAACCTCACGTGGGAAGGCGCCTCGCCGGAGATCGTCGAGAACGACGTCGTCGACCTCGTCGAGGACGCGGTGATGTCGGTGCAGGGAATCAAGGAAGTTTCCAGCGTCTCGCGGCAGGGCGCGGCCACCGTGACGATCGAGTTCGAGCTCGACCGCGACATCGACGCGGCGCTTCAGGACGTCCAGACGAAGATCGCGCAGGCACAGAAGCTGCTTCCCAAGGACCTCGATCCGCCGGTCTGCACGAAGCAGAATCCCGAGGACCAGCCGATCATGTGGGTCGCGCTGACCGGGCCGCGAAAGCCGTCCGAGCTTTCCGACATGGTCCGGAACCAGATCAAGGACCAGCTCCAGCTCGTCCCCGGCGTAGGCGAAGTCTCGCTGGGCGGCTTCCTGAACCGGAACGTCCGGATCTGGATCGATGCGAAGAACCTGGAGACGTACGGGCTCGCCGTGGACGACGTCACCCGCGCTCTCCAGCGTGAGCACATTGAGATTCCCGCCGGGAGGATCGAGACGGACTCCCGGGAATTCAACGTGCAGACCGAGGGGGAAGCGCTGAACCTCGAGGAGCTGCGGAGCATCGTCGTCAAGAACCAGGGGACGTCGCTGGTGAGGCTGCGCCAGGTCGCGCTGGTCGAGGACGGGATGGAGGACCGGCGCCGGCTCGCCCGGACGAATGGCGAGGCTGCACAGGGGATGGGGATCAAGAAACAGCGCGGCGCCAATGCCGTCGCCGTCGCCCAGGGCGTGCGGGCGAAGGTGGAGGAGATCCGCCGCCAGCTCCCGCCGGACCTCGGGCTCGAGTTCGTCTTCGACTCCACGCCCTATGTGGAGGAAAACATCCACGAGATCGAACTTACGATGGTCCTCTCGATCTTCCTCACGGCGCTCGTCTGCTGGCTCTTTCTCGGATCCATCAGCTCCACGATCAACATCGTGCTCGCGATCCCCACGTCGATTGCCGGCACGTTCGCCATCATGTACTTCCTCGGGTTCACCCTCAATACCTTCTCGCTGCTCGCGCTCTCGCTCTCGATCGGCATCGTCGTCGACGACGCCATCATGGTTCTCGAGAACATCTACCGGCATCGCGAAATGGGAAAAGACCGCGTGACCGCCGCCGGCGATGGCGCCCGCGAAATCACCTTCGCCGCCATGGCCGCCACCGGCGCCATCTGCGCCGTCTTCCTGCCGATCGCGTTCGCGAAGGGGATCATCGGGAAATTCCTCTTCCAGTTCGGCGTCGTCCTCACGATCAGCGTGGTGCTGTCGCTCATCGAAGCGCTGACGATTGCGCCGGCCCGGTGCGCGCAGTTCCTTGACGCCGGCCACCGGACGTCGCGGATCGGGCGATCGGTCGAGTGGCTGTTCCAGTCCCTGGCGCGCGGGTACGGCGCGGCTCTCCGCCCTGCCCTTCGTTTCCGCTGGATTGTCATGACCGTCGCCCTTGTACTTTTCGGCGCTTCGCTCTTGATCTTCACCCAGCTCCCCACCGAGCTCGTCCCTTCGCAGGACCAGAGCCGCTTCCTGGTCCGCTTCACGACCGCCGTCGGGAGTTCCATCGACGCGACGGACAAGGCGGTGCACGAAGCGGAAGCGATCGCCCTGAAGGTGCCGGAGATCGACAGGATCTTTGTCGCGGTCGGGGGATTCGGGGGCGGCGAAGTCAACACCGGGATCATGTTCGTGACGATGAAGCCGCCGTCGGAGCGGAAGCGAACGATGCAGGACCTGATGGGCGAGCTCCGCGGGAAATTCAACGGGATTCCCGGTCTGCGCGCCGCGATCCAGGACCTGTCGCAGCAGGGGTTCAGTGCCAGCCGGTCTTTCCCCGTCGAGATTTCGCTCCGGGGCGCCGACTGGGAACGCCTGGCGAAGCTGGGCGCGGAGATGCAGGAGAAGATGAAGGCGAGCGGCCTGATGGTGGACCTCGACACGGACTACCAGGTCGGGATGCCGGAAGTTCACGTTTCGCCGAACCGGAGCAAGGCGGCGCAGGCGCACGTTTCGATGAGCACGATCGGCACGACGGTGGGGGCACTGATCGGCGGCGCGAAGATCGGGAAGTACAAGGAGAACGGCCGCCGTTACGACGTCCGCATGCGCGTTCTCCGGGACCAGCGACTGAGCCAGCAGGACATCTCCGCCATCCGCGTGCGGTCCGACTCGGGTGACCTGGTGCCGCTGTCGGAAGTCGTGGACGTATCCGAGTCGCCGACGATGCTCTCTATCAACCGCCGCGGTCGCGAACGCTCGGTGGCCATTTTCGGCAACGTGGCGGCCGGAAAATCGCAGGGAGCGGCGTTCGAGGAAATCGAGAAGATCTTCAACGAAATCCACCCGGAGGGTTACCGGCTTCATTTCGCCGGCTCGGCGAAGACGACGAAGGAAACGAAGGACTCGATGATCTTCGTGATGCTCATGGGCCTTTTCGTCGCCTACGTCATCCTCGCTTCGCAGTTCAATTCGTTCATCCACCCGATCACGGTGTTCTGGGCGCTTCCCTTCTCGCTCTCCGGCGCGCTCCTGGCCCTCTGGTGGGCCGGCGTCTCGCTCAACATCTATTCCGCGATCGGCATCATCCTGCTCATGGGGATCGCGAAGAAAAACTCCATCATCCTCGTGGACTACACGAACCAGCAGCGGGAACACCACGGGATGCACTGGCGCGATGCGCTGCTGACCGCTTGCCCCGTCCGGCTTCGGCCGATCCTGATGACGAGCCTGTCCACTATCGCGGGAGCACTGCCGGCTGCGATGAGCCTCGGCCCCGGCGCCGAACTGCGCCTCCCGATGGCCCTGTCCGTCATCGGCGGCATCTCCGTCTCGACGCTCTTCACCCTGTTCGTCGTCCCGGCGTTCTACGGGATCATGGAAGACGTCCAGGGAGCGCTGCGGTTTGGAAAAGAGAAGCTGCCCGCTCCGGGTCCGCAGGCACCGCCGCTGGCGCCCGCCAGCCCGGACCCAGGTCCCGTTTAGGTCGCTTCACCTCCCCCCCAACAACTCCCTCCGCCGGGCGTACATATCCTGCCAACTCAATCCCCCCACGGAGGTTCCCGAATGTTCCGCGACTTCTCCCGCGCCGTCGCCCTGGCCCTCGCCCTCCTCATCGCCGCTCCCGCCCGCGCCGAATCGGCCATCGGGAAGAAGTTCGACAGGGTGCAGGAGTACCTGGACGAAGTCGAAAATCACCTCCAGAAGTCGTTCATCGAACGCGAACGCATCAAGGACGCCGACCTCGTCGGGGCTTGCAAGACGGGGTTTCTCAAGGCCCTCGATGACGAAGCGTTCGTTTCGCTGAAGGAGTCGTTCCGCCGGGACGTCCTGGCCGCCTGCCAGGATGAGGCGATCGTCACCATTGAGGCGCTCCTGAAGCGCGTGCGGCGCGCCGCGGACAAGGCGAAGCTCGACGACCTGGACGTGGTGAAGCTGGCGGATTTCGGCGCGACGGCGATGGTGCAGTCGATCGGGGACCCGTTCAGCAACCTGCTGAAGAGCGAAGACCTGCAGAAGCTGATGAAGCAGATGCAGGGTGAAGGGCGGAGCGACTCGATCGGCATCGGGCTGGAGCCGGGCAAGGAGTCGTTCAAGATTTCGTTCGTGATGTACGGCTACGCGGGGTACGACGCGGGGCTGAAGCTCGGCGACGAGGTGTTCGAGGTGGACGGCGACAAGGTCGGCGGCATGAGCATGAAAGAGCTCCAGCCGAAGTTTGTCGTGCACGAGAACGAGTCGATCGTGCTGACGGTGAAGCGCGAGGGCTGGAAGAAGGCGTACGACATCCGCGTCACGAACACGCCGCGCAAGATCAAGGACGTGTGGAGCACGATGCTCCCGGGGAAGATCGGGTATTGCCGCCTGACGATCTTCGACCTCTCGCTCGGGTCGAGCACGATGGACGCGCTGAAGGCGCTGAAGAAGCAGGGGATGAAGGCGCTGATTCTCGACCTCCGCAATAACCCCGGCGGCGCGCTTCCCGCGGCGATCGCGGTGGCCGACCATTTCATCCCGGGTAAAAAGCTGATCACATACACGGAAACGAACCTGGACATGTCTAAAGTCACGCCGTTCCCGGTGCCGGGGATGACGGACCAGAAGCCCGAGATGGAATTCCACGCGGACCGGAAGACGGACTTCGAGCAGATGCCGATGGTGGTACTGGTCAATGGGTCGAGCGCCAGCGCCAGCGAAATGCTGTCCGGGGCGCTTCAGGACCTCGGCCGCGCCGTGCTGATCGGCGAGAAGACGTACGGCAAGGGGATCGGGCAGACGGCGATCCCGCTCTGGAAAACTCAGAGTTCGGAGTTCGGGAAGTCCGCGATGGCGATGATGCCCAACCGGTTCCTGTACCTGACGGTCATGCGGTATTTCCTCCCCAGCGGGCGTTCGATCCATCACAAGGGAATCGAGCCGGACGTGCGCGTGATGGTTCCCGAGATGGACGGAGAAACGTGGGATGGAGTTTTCCAGGTGCGCAAGAGCGGCGCGGCGAAGGAATTCGCTGCGGGGCTCGATGAAGAAAAGGCGGGCGAACTCGCGATTTACGACGGCTTCGACACGGCGGCGTACCCCGGGTTCAACAAGTTCTACAAGTCGCTGAACACGAAGCTCTCGAAGGACCGGGTGCGCGAAGAGGTCCGTCGCGAGGTCCGGTTGCGGGTCGGCGGGCAAGCCACGCTTGTGGACATGGAGACGGACACGCAGGTCCAGCGGGCGGTCACGCTTCTCGCGGAGAAGCTGGGCGCGTCGCCGGAGGGCAAGTAAATGACGACCCTTTCCCGACGCCTTGCCGCCATGGCCGCCGCGTTCGCCCTTCTCGCGCCGGTGGCCGGCTTTGCCGAGCCCGAACCGCCGGCCCCGGCGAAGAAAGAAGTCGCAGCGACTCCCGAAGACGCCGCAAAGCAGTTCGAGGCTGCCCTCAAGGGGAAAAACAGGGCCCGTGCCTGGGAACTCATCGGGTCTGAATCGCGCAAGGTCCTGGAGGAAAAAATCGGCGAGGCCATGAAGGCGGCGGAGGGCGAAGAACGAACGGAGTTGGCCGAGGAACTTGGCGTGTCCGAGGCGGATTACGCGACGATGTCGGCGAAGGATCTGGTCCTCGCCACCCTCTTCGCCAAGTTCAGCGCCCAGAATTCGAAGAAGGAAATGAGTCTCACGATCAAGGATGTGAAGGTTGAAGGCGGCAAGGCAGAGGCGAAGACAGCCTTCGGCGACGAAGAGCCCACGACGTCGCACTTCATCAAGGAAGACGGCGAGTGGAAATTCGATGTCAAGCGCGACATGGACGAGTCGGGGAAAGCGCCGCCGCCGGACGCACCGCCGGACCCGGACAACGAGGATTCAGGCGAGGGCGACGGAAAGTAGCAGGACGGATTACAGACCCAGCATCTTCCGGGCCATCGCCGCGGCGGCTTCTTTCGTCGTCACTTCCCCGTCCAGCTGCGCCGCGCGGACGGCGGTGAGAACTTCCCCGATCCGGGGGCCGCGAGGGGCGCCCATGGCGAGGAGATCGTCGCCGGTGAAAAGCCTCGGCGGATCGAGATCCCCTTGCTGGACTCGCTTCGCCATCAGCGAATACTCGTCCAGCGGCAAGCCTCGGGCCAGCCGAACCGCGCGGAAAAGGTCGAGGAGGTCGGCCGCGCCGGGGTGGGCGAGGAGTGGCTTCCATTCGGAGGCTTTCATCGCCGAAGCGCGCTCCGGATCGCGATGGTGAGCGACGAGCCAGACGGCGCGCTCGCGTTCGTCATTGGAGCACTTGAGGTCGCGCGCCGTGGCATCGGCGATCCGGGCAGCCTTGGCGGGGTCGGTGTCGGTGTCGAGGACAAGAGCCGCAAGGGCGGGGCCAAAGTCGCGTCTAGGGAGCTGCTCGACGGTGGCGACAGCGGCGGCCCATCGATCTTCAGGCAGAGCCTTCAAGGCGGGAACGCAGGCGGCGAGCAGGCCCGAGGAACGCAAGAGCCGGAGTCCGCGCCCGGCTCCCGTTGCCGCGAGCAATTTCCCCAGTTCTTCCTTCACCCGCTCCCGGGATACTGAAGAAATCTCCGCCGACCGGCGGGAAATCGCCTCCAATGTTGCGGACTCGATCTCGAAATCGATCTGGGCGGCGAAACGCACGGCGCGGAGCATCCGGAGGCGGTCTTCGTCGAAGCGCTTTTCCGGATCGCCGATCGCGCGGATCAGGCGGGCCTTGATGTCGGGCTGGCCGCCGACGAGATCCACGATCGTCCCGGTGAGCGGATCCTCCATCATCCCGTTGATCGTGAAGTCGCGGCGGAGCACGTCGGACTTCATGTCGCTGAACGTCACGCTGTCGGGGTGCCGCCCGTCGGTGTATTTCGCGTCGGCGCGGAACGTCGCGACCTCGACCTCGCAGTCCTTCACCAGCACGATGATCACTCCGAACTGCTTCCCCACCGCAATCGTCCGGCGGAAAAGTTTCTGCACCGCGTCCGGGACCGCGTTCGTCGCCACGTCGTGGTCGCCCGGCACCCGGCCGATCAGCCGGTCGCGGACGCAGCCGCCGGCGAAATACGCCTCGAACCCCGACTCGCGGAGTTTTTTCAGCACTTCCAGGGCGGCGTCGCGTGAAGTCATGCTGCCTTGATCGCTCCGTCGGGGTCGCCGGTTGGCGCATTCGGCCGGACATCCGGCACGCGCAGGATGATGATCGCACCCAGGATGAGTTGAAGCACCAGGGAAGCGATGGCCGCACGGTACTGGTTGACCTCCTGCCAGCCGGCCCGGGCCGCGACGGCAACG
>JAIOPR010000024.1 GCA_021413805.1 Planctomycetota bacterium | reverse complement strand
TCGGCACCCGGCAGGTCGCCCGATGTGATGAACGCATCCACAAGGTCGGGTAGCAGATCCGCCTTCAGGCGCACGGGAGTCTTGGCGTAGGACTCAAGGGCTCGCTGGGGCTGACCCTTCAGGATGAAACCCCGGCACATTCCCCAGTCCGGCCTTCCGCCGTGGAATTGCCCGTAGTACTTCTTGTCCTCCGCCGGCAATGGGGTACGGTTGAACTGGTCGCGAAGCGATTCCGCGCGCCTCAGGTCGCCCGAGAGGACACAGATTTCGACGATCAGGCCCCAGAGTTTCGGACGGCCGTCATCGCTTGAAATGATCCCGGGGCAGTAGTCCGCTTTGTTCGCCAGCGCGACGGCGGCCTCCCAGTTGCCGAGAACAGCGGCGCTCACAACTTTACTGTCGTCATCGAACAGCGTTTGAGTCCCGGCGGAAGGAGCGGGCAGGGCCAGGATTTCTCTGGCCGTCGCCTTCGCCGCTGAGAGGTCGCCTTTCGTCATTTGGGCGAGGGCAAGGTCTTGCAGCGCCCGCGCTTTGCGATTTGTGAGCTCGATCCGGTCGGTGAGATTCCGGGCACCAGTCAGGTCACCCGACTTGCACCGGGCTCCCACTAGCTCCGCGCGCCAGTGATCGCGATCATCCGGAGTAAGCTTGGGGAGTAGTTCTTCCACGGCAATGAATTCCTGCTTCCACCAGTAGTTCAGCGCCAACATGTCATAGGCCTTTTTCTGAATCCGGTCCTTGAAGCCTGCGGGGCATTTTTCCACCAGGGCCATCATTTCCGATGTGCGACCGAAGTACCCACGGTCGCTGATCAGACTGGCGTAGAGCGATTCCTGATCGGACTCCTTCGGGATCCGAGGAAGCACTTCCAATGCACGCCGGAAGTCGCCGGAACTCTCGAGGTTATCGCCGAATTCCCTCAACAGGATGGAGGTCCAGTCGAACGTATCACCCTTCTCCTTGTAATGTTTGAGGGCTCCCTCGACGTCCCCGATGGCAGCGCGGCTTCTCGCGACAGAGTCCAGCGCGTCCTTGCACTGATCAGCATTCGGAAGCTTCTCGGCCGCGGTCATGGCCTCTGCGAGCATCCTGGCGACCTTCTCCCACGCCGACTTCTCCAGCTGTTCGATCTTGTTTCGAACCGCCGCGGCGTTGGAGGCGTCCGGTTGAACCGCCAGGTACGCCTCGAGCCAGGGGATGGCCAGGAATTCGTTCTCGGCCTTGGAGTACGCGAGCCCGAGATTGAGCAGGATGGGCGGAGCGTAGGGGTCGGACTTGCGCGCCTCCATGAAATAGCGCGCGGCGATCCCGAACTGGCCTTCCTTGGCGGCTGTCATTCCCTTTTCGAAGGACTTCTTTCCTTCCTCCTTCGAGGGAGTCGGGGGGAGCGTGAGCCCGGTATCCTGCGCGGGACGGGAATCGCCGGTCTCCCTCGGTTCCGACGCACCGCCTGAGGTCCCGCAACCGAGGAGTGACACCACGAGCAACGAAGAAAGGCCGAGTGCGAAGATGCGTAGACGGTGCATCAGCAATGCTCCTTGGTATGAGACGCCTAGACCTAGGGCAACTCCCGCAGCGCCCGCATGCGCATCAAGTTGGAGACAATCTGGGAATTGACGAACCACGAAATCTGCCTCGGGACCGCGTCAGGTTTCTCATCTTTCAGTGCCTCACGCATCCCGTTCTCCAAGTCCGCCGTATACCTGTCGATCGATAGCTTCGTCGCCAGCTGCAGCCATTTCAAGGCCGCTGGCGGGGGGCGCCACGCATCGGTCTCTTCGGCTCCAGCGGAATCTCCGAGGCGCGCCTGAAATTCGGCGACTGTCTTAAGCAGTTCTCCGGCGTCTTGCGTAAAGGAGTGCGCCACAGCCACGAGGCGAGCATGCCTCAGCAGGCGCCTCGCTTCCTCCGTCGACTGCCGCGCCACATGTTCTTCAGCCAGTTGGATCAGCGCCTCCATCTGCACCGGCACGAGCGCCGCGTTGGCGGGACGGTAGCTCTGGAAGTATCCGTAGTTGTAATCCTCCGGCGTAATCTCCCACACGGCCTGCTCGGCCGCCGCAAGGTTCCCCTTCCTGATGTACTCCCGCACCAATTCCGAAAGCAGCAGTCCCTTCAGGTGCGGCTTCACTTGGCGGTACCACTCGTGGGCCTTCTCCGGATGTCCGCGCCAGAGAAGCGCGCGCGCCATGCCCGCCTGGGGCCAGCCGGCTGACCATGGCATTTCGGTGTACTGCTCCTTCGGGGCCTGGATCGCCTTGACTTTCGTGATAACTCCCTCGGCTCCAGTCCAGTCGTCAGAAAGCCCTCGAATCAGGACGATTTGTTCCCACAGTCCCGGCGGATTCATGCCCACACGTTGGAAGCCCTTGAATTCCTGCTGCGAATAGGACAGCGCTCCTTCGATATTGCCGAGCACCGCGGCTGCCACCACCCTAGATTCCATCGCGGTCCATGAGTACTCGGAGACGGCCAGGGTCAGTATTTCGCGGGCGGACTGTTTCGCTGCCGCGGCGTCGCCGGTTCGCAATTGCATGACCGCCAGGTACTGAAGCACTCTGGCCTTGGCATCCGGTTCCTGGATTTGACCGGCGAGTTCCCGAATGCCCGCGAGGTCGCCCGCGGCGCACTTTGCCCACGCGAGCCAGGCGGATAGGTTGTCGCGGCCGGAGCCCGTTCGCGGCAGGACCGCTTCCATCGCGATCAGGTCGCGCTGGTCCAGGTACAGCTGTGCCAGCGAGTAGTAGGCATCTGACCTCAGGGATTCCATCGACGCGGGCAGCTTCTCGATCAGGTTGGTGAGTTCCGTGGCACGGCCATCTCGGCTCAGGGTCCAGAAATACTTTTGCCAAACCTCGCGCTGGTCCGTTTCGATGAGCTTCGAAATGAGTTCCTGAGATCTCCGGACATCACCGGCATCGGCCAACGCCACGGCAAACCTCTTCCTCGCGGAGGAAAGGTCCTGGTCATTGAACTCTCGTCCCTCCGCGGCCTTGAACATCACGCGTGAACCTTCGATGTCCCCGGATTCGGCCCGAGCAAGCTGCACGTCCCGCAGCGCATGTTTCTTTTCCGCGGGATTTGCCAATTTTTCGGCTGCGGCCGCGGCCCCATCGAACATCCTCGCCGCCTTTTCCGAGCAGGTCTTCTCGAGCCGGTCGATTTCGGCGCGGACCGCGCCGGCGTTCGGCGCCTCCGGCTGGACCGCGAGGAAAGCCTCCAGCCACGGGATCGCGAGAAGCTCGTTCCCGGCCTTGGAATGAGCAAGACCGAGGTTGAACAGGACCTGTGGCGAGTATGGGTCTGACTTGCGCGCCTCCGTGAAGTAGCGAGCAGCGACGGCGTATTGCCCTGACTTCGCGGCCGCGATCCCCTTGTCGAAAGCGAGCTTGCCGCCCTCTTTCGAAGGGGCGACCGGCAGGCGGAACTCTGCAGGGGTCGACGGCGTGCGGTTGCGGGGCGAGTCGGGGCTCATGGACTCCTGCGTCGAACTACAGCCGAGCACCGCGAGCCCGAGGAGCAAAGGCAGCGACCATTGGCGTTTCGTCTTCATTTCGCAAGTACTGGGTGATAAAGCCCGTCGGACTGAAGCTCCATTATGTAGCCCGTATCTCCGATCGCGGATCTTGAAAGGGTCTCCCACTTCCCGTCGGCGAGTTTCCTGTGGGTCGGAACGACGTAGGTGGGCAGGTAATCTTCACGCGGTGCTTCGGGATCGAGCCATGCTGTCGCCGCTTTTTCCGAGAAGAAAAGAAAACTGCCATCCACCCCTTGCAGACAAAGCTTGAATCTCGAAGTCCCGAAATTCATATCCTGGGTTTCGACCTGGGCTCTCCAGCGGCAAAGGTCATTGAACGAAACACTGACACCGCTAACACTTATGAGCAAGTCGGTGGGTGTTCGCTCGAATGTGACCAAGTAACGCTCATCTGTGATCACGTCACCGCGAGGCGACTCCGAGGGGAGGTATCTGCACCCGTTGTTAGTCGTAAGGTCCATGATGGAGATCCTGTCGCCTGCGTAGCGTCCACGGTCGGAATCGGCAATCAAGGTGATTGCCAGTATGTGGCCGTTTGTCATCCGGAACACGTTTCCACACCGCTCCGGATCCATCGGATCCGCGTAACAGTAGGTGGCTGCCCAGGCCTTTTCCTTGCTTTCTTGCTTTACCGCCGCTTTCTCGACTCGCGTACCGCCGCGAGCGGTGCCCCCGCTCCCCTCGCGGGGAGCCGTCGCGAAATTCACAGAGGTGCACCCCGATGCCAACGCGCACAGCAGGACGAACGGAAGCCATTTCATGGTGCATTCTCCTGGGTGGCGATTTGGAGGAATCATCCGGGATGGGCGATGGACCTACTTTTCCGGCTTCGCGAGTTGCTCCTCGACGACCGCCTTCATCTCGTCCCGGCTTCGCAGCTTGATTTGCTCAATTTGGGCTGCCAGGTCCTCAAGAACCTGCTTCCGGCGTCCGTCCATCCAGCCGTGAAACGCCGGGTCCTGGCCCTCCCGCGTCTTCCAGCTTTCCCCAAATGCGAGAACGCTGTTCTTGCGAAGCTGCAGGATGAAGTCATCCATTTTCCCGAAAGCGTCCTCTCGCGCGACCATCCGCTCCAGGTCGTCCCGTTTCAAAAATTTCACCGCCGCACGATCGACGGTGTTCCAGAACTCCGGGTCCTCCGCTGTCGTCGGGAGCTTCGGGAAGTCCCCCCCAGACATCTCGATGAGCGAATTCACCAGCATGTCGGAGTATGCGATTGGATCCGACCGATCAACCTCGCCGACTGTCGGGCGCCAAGTGGTACGAGGCGCCCCCACGCGCTTCACTGGCCCCGCTCCGAACAGCAGTTCGAGGTCTCCCGATTCAGGTTGAACGACGTTGGGAGCCGGAACCTCGACCGGCGGCTTGGCGGGCGGTTTCTTCTCCGGCATGTCCATGAAGTCCAGCGCGCCTTCTCCGCAGCCGGGACAGGTCGAGGCAACGTAGCGGCCGTGATGGCGGCACCAACGGGCGTGAGGTTCTCCCGACCCGGCAAGGCCGGGCGCTGGCTGGCCCGATGCATCGACCGGTGCTGAACCCTTGTCACCCTTCGAGAACAGTCCCTCACCGTCGGCGAAGTCCAGGCCGTCGTTATTCCCAACCGCACTGTCGCCGTCGCGGGCACCGAACAAATCCTTCAGGATGCTGTCGCTCAGTTGCTGCGACTCCCGCCGCCGCCGCTCGGCTTCCGCCCGCTGTTTCTCCTCCTTTACCGCCTCCGGCGCCTGCTTCCGCGCCTCGTCCAGCCCCGCTTCCAGGTTCTGCCTCTCCCGCTCCACCCGCTGCTTCTCCCGCTCAAGGCGGGCCCTCTCGGCAGCTTCTGCCTGTTGCTGTCGGATCCGCGCGAGTTCCTCTGCGGAAATCCGGTTGCCCCCGCCGCCGGCACCAGATCCGCCGGCTCCTGAATTCTCACGTTTGCATCCGGGGCACTCGTAGCCTCGCTCGAAGTTGCCATGTTTTGCACACCATCCTCCCTCCATCTGAACGCCCTGGGCAAGGGCCGAGAGAGCTGGAAGCAGGAAGAGTGTCAGAGCGGACAGGATGCGTCGCATCGGTCACCTCGAAATGGGCGTCCATCAATGCCAAGCATTCGGTCGAAATTCTATCGGCTCCGCTGGTTCCTCAACAGCAATTGTGACAGCACCCGCCGGGGCCGCCGACCCCAAGGATACCGCCGTGTGAGAAGCGCGCGACGCAGCCCGAGGGGCTAGCGGGGTGCGAACTCACTACGGACAGTTTGGCTAGATCAATGGAAGGGGCACCCGACATGGCGGACCCATCGCCTCTCGCTAGTGAGGAGACCCTTCACCATCCGACTTCTCCGTGGGAAGTTTGAACTCACCCTTCGCGAAGGAGGGATTCACCACGAGGTCCGAGTAGCGCTCAATCTCGCCGTAGCGCGCGGTGGCGATCGCCAGCTCATGGGTGCTCCACGATTCGAAGGCCGTCAGCGTCTTCGCTTCCGGGTTAACATGGAAATCCAGCCAGCTTTCCCCTGGCGCGCCGTCCCTCCGCCCAATCCCCTTCGTCACGAATCTCAGACGCACGAGCGGCCCCTCTTGACTGGCGCGGCAGCCCGGCTGCAGGTCCAACGGGATCTTCGTCCAGGCCCTGCGCCAAAGCGCTGCCAGCCCGCGCAACTCCACGAGGTCGAACAGGTCCGCCGCTACGAGCGGAGCAGGCTTTGCATTCCCCGAATCGCCGCTCCAGAGCGACGCCCCATCGCAGACCGCGACGGTCGCCCGCTTCGGATCGCCCGCATCCTCTTGGACGATCAGGATGCGGTTCGGCGGCTGGAACTTTACGATCAGTTTGTCTCGCAGGCGGTCCTGTTCGCGCTCCCATCCCTGGAACAGGGACCGTGACTCCCTGGCTTTGACGCGTTCGACCTTGATCTGAAATGACCCCAAAGATTGGTAGCGTTCTACCAGCGGCTCTGCGAGTTGGAATGGCGGCGTTGGTAGATAGACGGTCGGGTCTTCCCCGCGACGGTGAAGCCAGAACAGGGCAGCGCCACCGACCAAGATCAGCGCGACCCCGGAGCAGGCGGCCCCTTTCCACTTTGTCATGGCCATGTTCGGAACCTCCGGGGGCGGCGGATAGAAACGGGGCAGGGCGATTTATCGGAAGCAGGGTGACGCGAGTTACGAAATCCGGCTCGCTGCCTCGGAGTTCTTCCGCACGGGAATCAGGACTCGTCGGCGGGGCTTGCGCCGCGCAACCTGTCTCAAGGGGTCACTCTAAGTCTCTGGGCTGATGCGCAGCAAGCGAAGTGGTAGGCGGAAACTGGCGCGCAGGGGGCGGGTCGAGGGCAAATTCGAACGGGCGCGTGCGATGCGCTCTGTCTCTCGCGTGAGCCCGCCGTCGCAGTCGTCCGCAAGATCCCCGGATCGGAGGCGCGCTGCGAAGGCTGGTCGTTGCCTGTCGGATCGGGTGAGCACCAGGCAGGGAAGCATGAGGGAGTCGCAGAGATTTGGCCTGGCCCGGGCGGAGGCGCCGGCCGTCGATGTTCTCCCAAGTCCCGCCGCCGCCCCCCGCCTCGACACTCCGATTTCATGGAACCCCGTCCCCGCCCCATCCGTCTACTCTGTGGCCGTCCCGTCCCCCTTCAAGGATCTCCGCATGAAGCCCCTCCTCCCGCTCCTGGCCCTTCTCGCCCTCTCCGTCCCCGTCCTCGCCCAGAACCCCGCGATCGACGCGGTGCGCCCGCCGGTGCTGCTCGTCCGGCCGGACGCCGACAAGCCCTCGCGGCCGCTGGCGCCGGTGGCGGCGCGGGTGCGGGTGGATTTGCGCGGGTCGCTGGCGCGGACGGAGCTGGACCTGACGTTCGGGAACGACCTTGACCGGGCGCTGGAGGGGCAGCTTGTGCTGGCGCTGCCTTCGGAAGCCACCGTGACCGCGTTCGCGCTG
>JAIOPR010000295.1 GCA_021413805.1 Planctomycetota bacterium | reverse complement strand
CGCGGGAAGCGCCGCTCGATGACGGTCAGCATGTCCTTCACCGCGGCGCTCGTCGGGCTCGTCACGAGGACGACGCGGCGCGGCAGGAACGGGAGCGGCTTCCGCCGCGCGGGGTCGAACAGCCCTTCCTTCTCCAGCTTTTCCTTCAGCTGCATCAGCGCCAGTTGCTGCGCGCCCAGGCCTTTCGGCTCGACCTGCTCGACGACGACCTGGTACTCGCCCTGCGGCTCGTAGACCGTCACTTTCCCGAGCATCAGGATCTTCTGCCCGTCCTTGATTTCGAACTTCACCCGCGCGCCGACCGCCGCGAAAAGCGCGGCCTTGAGCTGGCTCCCCGCGTCCTTGAGCACGAAATACGCGTGGCCGCTTCGCAGGATCTTCCGGTAGTTCGAAACCTCGCCCTCGATCCACACGCGCCCGATTTCGCCCTCGGCCAGCTCGCGCATCGCCCGGGCGATCGTCGAGGGCGTCCACACCGTCGTCGCGGCGGCGGCCTGCGCCTTCACGGTGTGATCCTGGCCTGGAAACGTTCGATGGCGGAAGCGAGGCCGGTCTCGGTATCGACGGTCGCGATGGCGCCGGAGATGCGGACGTCCTTTTCGGCGACGTCGAACGGCGTGGGCATCCCCGTCATGAAATGCCGCAGGATCTTGTCCTTGTCGCGTCCCAGGATCGAGTCGTACGGGCCCGTCATCCCGACGTCCGTGATGTACGCCGTTCCCTTCGGCAGCACCGTCTCGTCCGCCGTCGCGATATGCGTGTGCGTCCCGAACAGGAACGAGATGCGCCCGTCGAACAGCCACCCGAGCCCGACCTTTTCGCTCGTCGCCTCGGCGTGCACGTCGAGCACGATGATCTGGGTCTGGCGTCGAAGCGCCTCGATGGCGCGTTCCGCGGCGATGAACGGGTTGTCCGCGGGCTGGTTCATGAAGACGCGCCCCTGCACCTGGGCCACGCCGATCTTGAAACCGTTCCGCGACTCGAAAACCTGCCATCCCACGCCCGCCGCGGCGTCCGGGTAATTGCACGGCCGCACGATCTTGCAGGCCCCCGTCAGCATCAGCGGGACGATTTCCTTCTTCTTGTAAATGTGGTCCCCGCCGGTGATCGCGTCGGCCCCCGCGATCAGCAGATCCTCGTACAGCGACGGCGTCAGCCCGCTTCCCCCCGCGATATTTTCGCCGTTCACCACCGCGAATTCGATCCCGCGCTCGCGCTTCGCGTTCTTCAGCCATCCCTTGATCGCGTCCCGCCCGGGGGAACCGACCACGTCGCCGATCGCCATGATCTTGATTTTCATTCGGGGAACAGTCTAACGGGGGAGGCGTGGAAGGGATAGAAAGTGCGGTCCGCAGCGCGGTGTTCCGGGCCGTTTTCCGGTCGTCGCCGGGGGCCTCGGCGACGAAATCCCGGCTCCTTCCCGGCAGCTTCCCTCGGAAAAGAAGTGTTCTCCGAGGGGAAATCTGCCGATTTTCCTTGCGTCCACAGGGGATTCCGCTCAAATCCCCTCTGACACACGAGGGAAAACCACTTCCGTTCCCCCCAATTTCAGGAGGACCGATGGCCGCAAAGAAGCCCGCCGCCCGTAAGCCCAGCGCCGCGTTCATGAAGCCCATGACTCTCAGCGCCGAGCTGGCGGCTGTTATCGGAAGCGCTCCGCTTCCGCGTACGCAGGTCACGAAGAAGATCTTGGACTACATCAAGAAGAACGGCCTGCAGGATGCGAAGAACCGCCGCAACATCAACGCGGACGACAAGCTCAAGGCGGTGTTCGGCGGCAAGAAGCAGGTTTCGATGTTCGAAATGACGAAGCTCGTGAGCAAGCACCTCAAGTAAGAGCCGATGCAAAAGGAAACCCCCTGCCGATGGCAGGGGGTTTTTTTGTCGGCAAATCCGGCGGCGGACTACCGGGCGTACTCGGTCACCCGCGTCTCGCGGATCACGGTTACCCGGATTTCCCCGGGGTAGGTCATTTCCGCCTCGATCTGCTTCGCGATGTCCTTCGCCACGATCAGCGCATTCGAGTCGTCGATCTTCGACGCGTTCACGAGCACACGCAGCTCGCGTCCCGCCTGGATCGCAAACGCCCCTTCGACACCCGGCCGGTTCGTCGCAATCCGCTCGAGGTCCTGCAGGCGCTTGATGTACCGCTCGATGCTCTCGCCGCGGGCACCGGGGCGTGAAGCGCTGATCGCGTCCGCCGCCGCCGTGATGATGCAGTACGGCGTTTCCGCCTTCTCGGTCTCGTGGTGACGGAGCGCCGTGTCGCAGACCGCCAACGGCTCTTCGGCCCGCTTGAGCAGGTCGTACCCGAGCTGCGGGTGCGTCCCGTCCATCTCCTGGTCCAGCGCCTTGCCGATGTCGTGGAGCAGCCCGGCGCGCTTCGCCAGCACCGGGTCGAGCCCGAGCTCTGCGGCCATGATCGCCGAGAGCTTGGCGACCTCGATCGAGTGCTTGAGGACGTTCTGGCCGTAGCTGGTGCGGAACCGGAGGCGTCCCAGGATCGGGATCACCTTCGGCGACAGCCGCTGGATATCGAGCTCGTAGCAGGTCTGCTTGCCCGTCTGCATCAGCAGCTCGTCCATTTCCTTCTTCGTCGTCTCGACAAGCTCCTCGATGCGCGTCGGGTGGATGCGCCCGTCCTGGACGAGCTTCTCCATCGTGCGCCGGGCCGTCTCGCGGCGGATCGGCTCGAAACCCGAGAGGATGATCACGCCCGGTGTGTCGTCCACGATGACGTCCACACCGGTCGCTTTCTCGAACGCGCGGATGTTGCGGCCCTCGCGCCCGATGATCCGACCCTTCATTTCCTCGCTCGGCAGGTCCACCGTCGATGTCGTGTTTTCCGAGCTGTGGTCCGACGCCGTGCGCTGGATCGCCATGATGATCATCTTGCGCGCTTCGTCGTCCGCACGCTCCTTCGCCAGCTCCTGGGCTTTCCTGATCCGCGCCGCAACGTCGTTCGCCAGCTCAGCCTGCAGCCGCTCGTAGAAAGTCCGCGTCGCCTCGTCCTTGCCCATCCCCGAAAGCCGCTCCAGCGTCTTCAGCTGGTCCGTCACCGCTTTCGTCAGCTCAACCTGCTTCGCCTCGACACTCTTCGTCTTGTCCGCCAGCGACTGCTCCAGCGCCTCGATCTGCTTCTGGCGCCGCCCCTGGTCCTCCGCCTTGCGCTCCAGCTGGTCTTCCTTCTTCTGGACCGCCCGCTCCTGGTTCTTGATTTCGTCGAGCTTCTGGAAGCGTTCCTTCTCGGCCTCCGAACGGAGCTTGAGCACCTCGTCCTTGCCCTTGAGCTGCGCTTCCTTGACCGCCGCTTCACCGCGCTCGCGGGCTTCGGATTGGATGAGAAGCGCCTTGTCTTTCGCGCCGGCCACGACATTCCTCGCGAGGAGGAAGCAGGCTCCGACGCCGCCGACGCCGCCCACGGCGACACCGACCACCAGCGAAAGGATATCCATCAAGACCCCCTATGGCCCGGGCGAGCCGGGCTATTAATGACAGGGGGTTGCGAGGGAGCGGTCCCGGTTTACGCCGCGGCCCGGGCACTGGTTCGCTCTCGGGTCTCGAGCCCGCGAGTCGCGGGAGGAGATCCGGGTGGACCGGTGCGGGAAAGGGTGCGGGAGACGGAGCCCGACCCCGTGGGAAGCGGAGAATTTTCCCATCCGTGAGCCAGTGAGGGTGCAGGGGCCGCAGCTTCGAACAGCGCGAAGCTGACGGGGGATCCCGCGAAGGCCTCAGCGACGTGGATGAGAAGAAGGAGACCTGACGTCATGTTTATTTAGGATCCCTGGCAACCAACTGTCGTGACCTGAGGAAAGCAATGTGGCCCCGAGGGCCACCCCAAGTGGCCGAAATGCTAAGGGAGCAGGGTGAAGGGGTCAAGAGGAAATTCGCGTCTGCGGCTATTCCAATTTGAAATTTCATTTTGAAATGGCGCAACTGTCGATTGGGAAGCACCTTACCCGTGGTGAGTCTGCTTTTATTTCGGGGGGTGCGGCCGAAGGACGCACCCAACGAAATCAAGCGTATCGAACCATCGAGGTGTATACAAAAAAAGCCCCGCCGTTAGGCGGGGCTTTCCTCGATTCGTCCTATTCCAGCACGTCCAGCGCTTCAACCTCGATCACCTTCGGCCCGTCCTCCCAACCTTCCGGCGCCGTCTTGACTGTCCCCTTGGTGATCCGCACCCGGTTGTGCCAGTACCGGCGCAGGTCCAGCGTGTCGCTGTGCAGGTAGAACAGCGTCACCCCGGCCTCGACAACCTTGTGTGTCCCGGGCCGGCCGAAGAGCGAACCGACGTCCTCGACCCATCCCTGCGCGATGTAATTCTTGTCTTCCGTCTTCTTCACCGACTTCGCGGCCTGCTCCGCCTGCCATTTCTGCTCGAGTTCCGCGATTTTCTTGTCGTAATCGTCCTTCTGCACCTGGCTCGTCTGGTCGAGCGACTTGACCAGGTTCTGCAACTCCTGCAGCTTGCCCAGGTACTCGGACTTTTCCTTCGCCCGCTCAGCCGTCTTCGGATCCGTCGCACTCTGCGCGATCTCACCGAACGCCGTCATCGCTTCCGTGTAATCGCGCGATGCCGGATCCATGTCGTTCTGCGCCTTGAGAAGCGCTTCGGCCTTCTGCCAGGCCGTCACCGTGGCCTTCGATTTCTCCTCGATGGCGATCTTCTCGCTCTCCTTCTTCGCGTCTTCGGACTGGATCTGCGCGTAGTCGCCCTTCACCGCGACGAACTTCTTTGAAACGTACGCGAAGACGCTCTTCGGCGGCTCGATCTTGAACCAGGTGCCGACGGAATCCTGGCCGGTGATCTTGACGGTGTCGCCGGGGTTGAGCTTGCCGAAGACGGGGTGGGAGGTATCGGGGGTGGGGCGCAGGTTGACGTTATCGCCGTGGACGGTCCCGCTGTCGCCGTGGCGATCGACGAACTGGCACGAGACCCAGCACGCCGAGGACTTGGGCGCGAGGATCTTGTAGAAGTCGCCGGATTCGCCGGCGATGAGGACTTTGTCGCCCCTGTTGGCGACGCACACGATGCGGTGATTCATCGTGTTTCCGGCGCGGACGTTGACGTTCGCCGCGTTGATTTCGCCGAGGACGAGTTTTTCCTCAGCGGCATCGGCGGCGTCGGCGGGCTTGGCATCCGCGGGTTTCGCGGGGGACGGATCGTCGGCCAGGGCTGCCCCCGAAAGGGCGAGCGCAAGGGCGAGTACAGCGGCAGGCGGGACGAAGCGCATGTCAGTGGTCTCCTCTCTCCGGGAAAGGTTGGGAAGGGCTTTCGATGTATCTATCGACGGGGGGGCGACCCGGGGAGTAGCTTTCGCGTCATTGCAAGTCATTGCGGATAAATGGGTTGCAATTGAATTGCGGAATCCACGGAATTCTTCGCGATTCGGCTCTTGTTCCGCGATAAACCTGTAGTCCCCGGCGTTTCGACCTGCCCGTGAAAACGGGACAAATTTTGCCCTTGACTCCTCCCGATAAACCCTTATCTTCCCTACCCTTACGCGCCCCCCATTGTCAGGGGGCGCGCTCGTTTTGCACGTAACCCACAACCGCGATCAGCCCCATGGAAACCACAACCACAAACAACATCCTCCACAAGACCCGGAACATCGGGATCATCGCCCACATCGACGCCGGCAAGACCACGGTCACCGAGCGCATCCTGTATTTCTCCGGGAAGATCCACAAGAAGGGCGAAGTCCACGACGGCAACACCGTCACGGACTACATGCCCGAAGAGCGCGAGCGCGGAATCACGATCAAGTCCGCCGCGACCGCCTGCGAGTGGGACGGATTCAAGATCAACATCCTCGACACCCCCGGCCACGTGGACTTCACGGCCGAGGTCGAGCGCTCCCTCCGCGTCCTCGACGGCGCGGTCGGCGTCTTCTGCGCCGTCGCCGGCGTGCAGGCCCAGAGCGAGACCGTCTGGCGCCAGGCCAACCGCTACCACGTCCCCCGGATCTCCTTCATCAACAAGATCGACCGCATCGGCGGCGACATGGACAAGGCCGTCAAGTCCATCCGCGAAAAACTCGGGTCCAACCCCGTGCCGCTTCAGATCCCCCTGGGCAAGGAAAAGGATTTCCGCGGCGTCATCGACGTCGTCGCGGGCGAGGCGGTGTATTTCGACGAGAAGGACGAGGACGCCTTCACGAAGGGCCCGATCCCGCCGGAATTCGCGGAGCAGTACGCGAAGGCCCGGGAACTCGTCATTGACGCGGCGTCCCAGTACGACGACGCGATCATGGAAAAATTCATGAACGGCCAGGAGATTACTTCCGCAGAGATGCGCCGCGGCCTGCGCGCGGCGGTCCTCGCCTGCAAGGTGACTCCGGTGCTGGTCGGCACGGCGCTGAAAAACAAGGGCGTTCACCAGCTTCTCGACGCGGTGACCCAGTATCTTCCGAGCCCGCTGGATCTTCCTCCGGTGAAGGGCAAGATCCCTGGAACGGACACGGATGTGGAGCGGCGTCCCGAGCCCTCGGGTCCGCTGGCGGCGCTGGCGTTCAAGACGATCAGCGACCGGAACGGGGACCTCACGTTCATCCGCGTCTACAGCGGCGAGCTGCTGAACGGCTCGGTCGTGTGGAATTCGCGCAAGAACAAGCCGGAGCGCATCAACCGCCTTTACAAGATGCACGCCGACAAGCGCGAGGCCGTGGAGAAACTGTCCGCTGGCGACATGGGAGCGGCCGTCGGCCTCAAGCTGACGTTCACGGGCGACACCCTGTGCGACCGCGACACGCCCATCCTCATGGGCGCCATGAGCTTCCCTGACCCCGTCATCTCGATGTCGATCTCGCCGAAAACGACCGCCGACCGCGAAAAGCTCGGCGAAGCGCTCGCGCAGATGGTCAAGGAAGACCCGACGTTCCACCGGCACACGGACGAAGAGACCGGCGAAGTCGTCATCAGCGGAATGGGCGAGCTTCACCTGGACATCAAGGTTTCGGTGCTCCAGCGCGAGCAGAACGTTTCCGTCGATGTCGGCCGTCCCAAGGTCGCCTATCGCCAGACGTTCGACCGCGAGGTCGAAGTCGAAGGCAAGCACGTCAAGCAGACCGGCGGCCACGGGCAGTTCGGTATCGTCAAGGTCCGCTTCGAACTCCACCCCGAGCTCACCGGCGGCGTCGAGTTTGAAAGCGAAGTCGTCGGCGGACGCGTTCCCACGGAATACGTTCCCGCCGTCGAGGATGGCATCAAGAACTTCGGCAAGCGCGGCGGGCGCCTCAAGTGGCCCTTCGTCGGGATCAAGGCGGTGCTTTACGACGGCAAGGCGCACGATGTCGACTCGAGCGAAATGGCGTTCATCAGCGCCGCGGAAATTGCGTTCCGCGAAGCGATCGCCGTCGTCCGTGTCGTCCTGCTCGAGCCGATGATGAAGATCGAGGTCGAGTGCCCCGAGATCAACGTCGGCGACGTGATCGGCGACCTGAACAGCCGGCGCGCGATCGTGGAAGAGGTCAGCTACAGCGGGATCAACCGCCTCGTGAACGGCAAGGTGCCGCTCGCGGAGCTGTTCCAGTATTCCACGACCCTCCGGTCGATGACGCAGGGCCGAGGCACATACTCGAGCGAGCCGTGCGAGTACACGCCGGTCCCGAACATGATCGCCGAGAAGATCATTGCCGAGCGGGCGAAGTACCTCGAGATGAAGTAGCAGCCAGGGACGATCGAAGCGGGCCGGGGGAAACCCTCCGGCCCGCTTTTTTTTGTCCGGGCGGGACCCGGGAATCGGTGAAAGCGCGGGCCTGTTTCCCACCACTCTCCGGTTGATCGCGAAGGCGTGATAAGATCCGCAGGCACCCCAAGGAGACCCGAGCCATGGCCGTCCCCGCCACCTCCCGCCCCCCGCTGCTCGACGCCGTCGGCATCTTCAAGGAAGCGTGGGAGCTGTTCACTCGCCAGTGGCAGGCGTGGCTGCTGATCGGTGTCTGCTATTTCTTCGTGGCCCTCGTCCTCGTTTCAACCTGCATCGGCTCCATCCTGCTGGGCGCCATCACCGCGGGGCTGTACGTCGCCGCTTTCAAGCAGCTTCGCGGGCAGGTGCCCGAAGTGCGCGACCTGTTCCAGGGGTTCCAGTGGTTCGGGCCTGTGACGCTCCTGACGATCATGGCCGGGTTCTGCATTTTCCTCGGGACGCTCCTCTGCATCATTCCCGGGCTCGTCCTGATGGTCTGGTGGCGCTTCGCATTGCCACTCTGCATCACCCATGGCCTCGGCGCCACCGACGCGATGGCGATGTCCAAGCGGAAGGTCCAGGAGGGGTTCTGGGACATCGTCGTCCTCATGCTCGTGATCATGGCCGTCAACATGGTCGCGGGGATGATCCCGCTCGGCCAGATCCTGGTCGGCCTTCCGCTCCAGACCCTCATGATGGCGATCGCCCACCGAGACCTGTTCGGTCTGGAGGGCGCGCTGCCCCCCGTCGGACGCGGTCCTTCGCCCCCTTTCCCGGGCCAGCCGATGCCGCCCGTCGGTTGCCCGAGGTGCGGCGCCGCGAACGCCTCAGGGACCCGGTTCTGCACGGCGTGCGGCGGGCCGATCGCCTGAACCTCGGCTGGATATGCGGGCCTCCGCGTTGACGCCTTTGCCCCGCCACGACTACACTGGCGTTCCCCATGCGCCTCTCGATGGAAATCTTCGGAATCCCGCAGGACCACGTTGACCCCCTTAAAAAGGCGGTGGACGAGGCCTATGCGAAATTCCTCTACAAGGACGGCAACGCCAAGGCCAAGACCCTCATCAAGAAACACGAGGGCACCTGCCCCTTCACCGGCAACCGCTGGGTCCACGTCCTCATCGACGGCCTCGAATCCCTCGAACTCAAGGACGTCTCCCGCTTCCAGGAAAGCGTCTACGGCGCCCACCCCCTTCGCACCGACCCCGTCGTCGCCGACAACATGTACCTCAAGCTCGAGCAGGCCGCGCCTGCCGAGGAGGAGGCCGAAGCGACCGAGGACGCCGAGGAGGAACTCTCCTGCTGGGTCTGCTCGCGGGTTGACGGCGAAGAATGCTACGACTACGACACGGGCGAAGCGTTTACCATAGAGGTCCGGTTCCACGAGGATGCGAAGGTCCCGATGTGCAGCGTCTGCCTGCAGCTCTTCCTCTACCACGACGAGTGGGAGGATGAGGCGGGCGAGGAAGGGGAGGCGGAATGAAGTACGCATGGTGCCTGGTGGTGGTGGTGCTTCTCGCGGCGTGCGACATGAAGACGCCCGCGGAGAAGAAGAAGGAAGCCGATGAAGCCGCGCGCAAGGCTGCGGATTCGCAGGCGCCGACGGTGCGTCCCGAACCGCCGGAGGAAGCGCACGTGCTGGTGAAGGCGGACGCGGAATTCGTGAGCGAAATCAAGCGCCCGGCGGTCGGGATGGTGAAAGTCGAGCGGGCCGGGGTGATCACCTGCATGGTGATGAAATTCCAGGGCCCGAACGTCAACAGGACGATCATCGGTGCCGGGACAACCGGCGGTTGCTGCACGACGAACGACCCGCCCGAAAAGCAGGCGATGGGCGGGACGTTTTCCATGGTCCGGGACGCCGTCTGCACGGTCAATTCCCCGCCGTGCGACGAGCCCGTGATTGTGGACGGCGACTACAAGGCGCCGTGGCTGCACGTCCGCAAGATTCTCGAAGTGATGGACAAGGGCCACGCCCACATGACCCGCCTCGTTTTCGCCACCAGCACCCAGCAGGACAGCCTGAAGGGCGTCGTCGCCAAACTCCCCGACGGCTGGACCGTCACCGATGATTTGCCCGCCACCGCAAAGCGCATCGAAATCGCGGCCAAGGGGAAGGAGCTCTCGATCACGATCGACGGCACGGTTTACAAGGACGTCGCCTCTGCCGTCGCCGCCCTTCAGAAGGCCGGCGTGAAAGAAGTCGGCCTTCACCCCGCGGACCCGAAGACTCCGCTCTGGGCGATCGTCAGGGGGGTCGAAGTGTCGAACTCGATTGCGCCCGCCGGCCCCGTCCGTTTCGTGATGCTCGACAAGTAGAGTCCCGCCGCCCGCCGGTTTCACCGACCGCCGCTTCCCATGCCGAAACTCATCATCACGGAGACCGGTGAGACGCGCACTCTTCGCCTCGGCGACGAGGCGGTGACGGTGGGGCGCGCGCCGACGAACACGATCCAGATCAAGGATTCGAAGGCGTCGCGCGAGCACTGCCTGATCACGCGGACGGACAAGGGCTGGAAGCTGGTGGACCTCGAGTCGGCGAACGGGGTGCTGGTGAACGGCCAGCGGACGAACCAGCATTTCCTGAAGTGGGGTGACCGGATCGAGATCGGGGCGGCGGCGTTCCAGTTCGAGCGCGAGCCGGGGGACCGGGAGCCGGGCGCGGAGACGGGAAGCCAGCGCATCCCGCGATTCACGCGCCGCTCGCTGATGACCGGGCGCCGGCTGCCGGCGCCGCGCGCAAAAGGGGCGGGGGCGGTGGAACCGGTGGACGCCGCGGCGGACGCCGAGCAGAAGTTGCGCGACGCGATCGACCTGTGCCTGGATGTGTGGGCGGAGGAGGGACTCGAGGCGGCCGCGACGATTTTCGACGAGGTCTGGCGGGCGCACCGCGGGACGGCCCGCGAGGGCGAGCTGGTCGAGATGCGCGACTCGCTCCTGCGCCTGATGGAAATCAACAAGGCGATCACCACCGAGCACAACATCAAGCGCCTGCTCGAGATGATCATCGACGCCGTGATCGAGCTCACCAACGCCGAACGCGGTTTCATCATCCTCGCCGACGCCGGCGGCGCCACTTCGATCCGCGTCGCGCGGAACTTCGACCGTGAAGACGTGAAAAAGCCCGAGGACAAGATCTCCCACTCCATCGCCGAATCCGTCGTCAAGCAGGGCCGCACCGTCCGCGCCCACAACGCCCAGACCGACCGCGAACTCCACGCCTTCATGAGCGTCACCGAACTCAAGCTCCGCTCCCTCCTCTGCGTCCCCCTCCGCGGCCGCGACCGCGTCCTCGGCTGCTTCTACATCGACAACCGCTTCGAGGAAGGGCTCTTCACCGAAACCCACCAGCGACTCCTCGAGGCCTTCGGCGACCAGGCCAGCGTCGCCATCGAGAACGCGCGGCTCTGGGAAGAAAACCAGAAGCGGCTCGAGGAGTTGCGGACGTCGAAGGAGCAGGTCGAGAAACTGAACAAGCTGCTCGAGGAGAAAGTCGAGCGGCAGAAGACCGAACTGACCGAGGTGAAGGCCGACCTGAACCGGTCGCTTCAGAAGCTGGAGCTGAAATACAACTACTCGAACATCATCGGGCGCAATGCGGCGATGCAGGAGGTCTTCCGCCTGATCGACCGCGTGACCGACACGAACGTCCCGGTCCTCATCCAGGGCGAGTCCGGCACCGGCAAGGAACTCGTCGCCCGCGCCATCCACTTCAACGGCGCCCGCAAGGCCACCCGGTTCGTGAGCGAGAACTGCGCGGCGATCACCGAGACACTCCTCGAGAGCGAACTCTTCGGCCACGTGCGCGGCGCGTTCACCGGCGCGACCTCCGACCGCAAGGGACTGTTCGAGCTCGCCGACGGCGGCACGCTCTTCCTCGACGAAATCGGCGACATGTCCCTCGAGATGCAGAAAAAGCTCCTCCGCACCCTCCAGTCCGGCGAACTCCGCCGCGTCGGCGGCAAGGACACCATCCACGTCGATGTCCGGCTCATCAGCGCTTCCAACAAGGAACTCAAGGGCCTGATCAAGGAAGGGCTTTTCCGCGAGGACCTTTTCTATCGCCTGAACGTCGTCACCATCACGCTTCCGCCCCTCCGCGAGCGCCGCGACGATGTGCCGCTTCTCGTCGATCACATCCTGGGCTCGCTCGCCAAGGAGTCCGGGTTGCCGCGCCCGACGGTTGAAGAGGAAGCGATGCGACTGCTGGCGTCGTACAACTGGCCGGGGAACATCCGGGAACTCGAGAACGAGCTGCGCCGCCTGGGCGCGATGTCGGCCGACTCCCACATCACCGGGGCGATGCTCAAGCCCGAGATCCGCCAGACCGAGCCGCGCCGCTCGCTTGCGCCGGCGCTGGGCGGGAAGCAATTGAAGGATGTGGTGAAGGAAGTGACCGAGGCGGTCGAGAAAGAGGCGATCGTGCAGGTGCTGAAGGAGACGGGCTGGGTGAAGACCGAGGCGAGCCGCGTGCTCGGGATCTCGCGCGTCACCCTTGACGCGAAGATCGAGGCTTACGGGCTCCAGAAGGACGCCCGTTAATCCATTCATTGTGTAAATGATTATCATTCACGCAATGTATGGCCTTTCAAAGGCCCAGAGCAGTGCCCAGCGGCACAGCCCACACGCGTTCCGCAATCCGTTCCAGTTCCGTGCCGTTGTGAAGGAGCAGGCCGAACGGCGACGAATTCCCGTATTCCGACATGAAGGTCTGCAGGTGACGCGCGTCATGCAGCGATGGTTTCTGCGATGTCTTGATCTCGATGGGGATCACCTTTCCCGCGGTTTCGACGACAAAGTCAACCTCTTCGCCCGTCGCGGTTCGCCAGTAGCAGATTGCAGGCCGCGGCGTCCGCGCTTCTGACCAGGCCAGCAGGTCGAGAAGCACGAGATTTTCCAGCAGAAACCCGCCCATGCCGCTTCCGCGCAACTCCAGTGGCGACTCGACGCCGGCAAGGTGGGAAGCGAGCCCGGTGTCGCACCAGAACAGGCGGGGTGTGCGGATAAGGCGCTTGGTCCGGTTGACCGCGAAGCCGGGGACGCGGTGAATGAGGCAGGTGGCTTCGAGGAGGTTCAAGTAGCGGTGGACGGTCGGCTGGAGGAGGCCGGCGTCGCGGCTGAGTTCGGTCTGGTTGACCATGGCGCCGGTGCGGAGGGCGGCCATGCGCATGAGGCGGCGAAAATCGGCGAGGTCCGCGACGGAGGAGACATCGCGGAGGTCGCGCTCGAGGTAGGTGCGGACGTAGCCGTCGAGCCAGAGGCGGCGGTGGGCATCGCCGCGGACGAGCGCAGCGCCGGGGAAGCCTCCGCGAAACAGCCTGTTGGGCAGGTCGTCGAGGTGGCGTCCGGGAGCCTTGAAGCGGCCCGGGTCGGACAGGAGTTGCTCCCACGGGCCGGTCCCCCCGTGGCCCGCGATCTCGGACACGGTGAGTGGATGAAGATCGAAATACGCCGCGCGGCCTGCCAGTGACTCGGAGACGGATTTCAACAGGGCGAGGTTAGCCGAACCGGTAAGGAGGAATCTTCCGGGCCTCCGGCCGCGGTCAACTTCGCGTTTTACGGCGACGAGCACGCCCGGCGCCCGCTGCACTTCATCGATGACGACCGGCCAGCGCGCCTGCAGAAGAGCCGCGGGCTCGCGGCGTATCCGGTCGAGGGTGTCGTAGTCGTCGAGCGTCAGGTAGCGCATCCGCGCGCCGGGGAGAAGGTGGTGCACGAGCGTGCTCTTGCCCGTCTGCCGGGCGCCTGTGACGACGACGACCGGCATCGTGCGCATGGCGGCGCGAATGGCAGGGGCGATGGAGCGGGGAAGGAGCTTTTGTGAAGTGCTCATGACGTGAATGATAATCATTCACGATATGAATGAAAAGAACAACCGAGGCTACGTCGGGTGCTTTGGGAACACAATCTCACCCTTGTCCGGATCGAGCCGGGGAGGGTGGACGGGGTGGAATCCGTAAGCGTCGAACATTGCAAGCGCAGCGGCCAGGGCGGCGATGGCATGGCTCGTATCGGCAATCATCCCGTGAAATCTCACCACGCGGACATGCCCCCAGTCACGACGCAAGTTGTTCGGGAGGGCCGCCCACGCATAGTGAACGCCAAATTCAACTCCGGCTTGCCAGTCCCAGCAGTCGGCCTCGATTTCCAGACGAAAATTGGCGCAGGGCCGGACTTCAACTTCGACCGCCGCGTGAAAACCCTTTCCTCCCCGTTGCGCCACGACGCTGTGTTTGCCCGTCCGTGTCTCTATCGCGCCCATCGCTTCATTGCCTCCAAATCTCCCTTCCCCGATCATACCCGCTCCATGAGCGTCTCCCTCGCCGCCCTGAATGCCCCGCAGCGCAAAGCTGCCGAGACACTCGAGGGCCCGGTGCTGGTCCTGGCGGGCGCCGGAACGGGGAAGACCAAGGTGCTCACCACGCGACTGGCGCTTCTCCTCTCCAAAGGCCACAAGCCGCCTTCGATTCTCGCGGTGACGTTCACGAACAAGGCGGCGCGGGAGATGCGGGAGCGGGCGAAGAAGCTCGCGGGGGCTGAGGTGAAGGACGTCTGGCTCTCGACGTTTCATTCGCTGTGCGCGCGGATCCTCAGGAAGGAAATTGAGGTGCTGGGGTACCGGAAGGATTTCGCGATCTACGACGACTCGGACCAGGAGTCGGTGGTGAGGGCGGTGCTGAAGGAACTGCGGATCCCCGGGGCGCAGGCCGGGGCGGATGCGGTGAAGTGGCGGATCGGGAACGCGAAGAACCGGGGGTGGGGGCCGGACCAGATGGCGCAGGAGGATTCGGACGAAGTGGACCATGTGGCGGCGCGGGCGTTCGAGAAGTACCAGGCGGGGTTGAAGGCGCGGAACGCGGTGGATTTCGACGACCTGCTTTCGCTGACGGTGCGGCTTTTCCGGGAGCACGCGAAGGTGCTCGACAAGTACCGCAAGCAGTTCCGGTACCTGATGGTGGACGAGTACCAGGACACGAACGCGGTGCAGTACGAGATTGTCCAGCAGCTCGCCGCGAACCACGGGAACCTGTTCGTGGTGGGCGACGACGACCAGTCGATCTACGGGTGGCGGGGCGCGGACCCTTCGCACATCCTGCATTTCGAGCGCGACTTCCCGAAGGCGACGGTGGTGCGCCTGGAGCAGAACTACAGGTCCACGACGTCGATCCTCGAGGCCGCGAACGAGATCATCCGGCACAACGCGGCGCGGCACCCGAAGACCCTGTACTCGAAGCTGGGGCACGGGGCGCCGGTGCGGACGGTGCTGCTGGCCGACGAGCGGGCGGAAGCGCTGTGGGTGGTGACTCAAATAAAAACATCGGGGCGCCCCCGGTCCGATTTCGCCGTGCTTTTCCGCACCAACGCCGAGACGCGCCCGTTCGAGGAGCAGCTCCGCCTCGCGCAGGTCCCCTACTCGGTCGTCGGCGGCCAGCGCTTCTACGACCGCCGCGAGGTCCGCGACGTCCTCGCCTACCTCCGCCTTGCCGCGAACCCGCACGACGACGCCGCCCTGGCGCGCGTCGCCAATGTCCCGCCGCGCGGCATCGGCGAGACCTCGATGGGAAAACTCGACGCCTTCGCCGCCGAGCACCAGTTGCCCCTGCTGGACGCCTTCCGCCGGGCCGGCGAAGCGGGAGTCCAGCCGGGCGTCGCGGACACGGCGAAACGGTTTGCCGAAAAGATGGACGCCTGGCGCGCGAAAGTGGGAAAGGACGCGGCGTCCGGCGCGCGGGAGATGGTCGAGGAGCTCGACCTGTTCGGGGAACTCCGGCGCGAAACGGAGAACCCTGCGGCGTCGGAGACGCGTGTCAATTCCATCGAAAGCGTGCTCGAGGACCTCGCCTCCCATTCGCGCGGCGGCGGCGACCTCAGCGGCTACCTGGAAAAAGTCGCGCTGATGGACAAGGAAGAGCCTTCAGACGACAAGCGCGACGCGGTGACGCTGTTGACGACGCACGCGGCGAAGGGCCTCGAATTCCCGATTGTCTACGTGGTCGGCATGACCGACGGGATCTTTCCGCACCGCCGGTCGATCGCCGACGAAAAGGGGCTCGAGGAAGAGCGCCGCCTTCTTTACGTTGCGATGACGCGCGCGAAACTCGAGCTCATCCTGACCCGACCGGAGAACCGCACGTCCCGCGGCAAGACCGGCCCCGCGCTCGCTTCCCGGTTCCTCGTGGAACTCCCCGGAAACGTCGAGCGAGAAGCGCCGGGGAAGCGCGAAATCAGCGGGGAGGAGGCCGAGGCGGCGCTTCAGAAAATCATGGCCGTGCTCGAAAGGGGAGGGCGGAAGGAATAGGGCCGGCAGGCCGGCGGAAATTGGAAACGGTGTAGACTTGCGCTCGACGGGGTGGAGGCCAGTCGCCTGGAAAAGGGGCGGGACTATTTGCTGCTGCTGCTCGCGCTGCGCCACGATCTCCTTGGCGCCGAGGCGGCGCTTCGTCTTGCGGACGCCGCGGACGCGGGCGGCGACGTGGCGAGCCTGCTTCGCGAATCGGGGAGGCTCGAGGAAGAAGACGTACGGGCGCTTCAGGCGGCGGCGGAATCCTATCGCGCTTCGAAGACGCAGGTTCTCCCGGCGGGGGCGGTCGGGCCGGGGGGGACGCTGATCATGCCACCGCCGGCGGGCGGGGGGCCGGGACAGACGGTCGTCATGTCACCACCGGACGCGGGGCCGCCGGGCGCGGGGTCCGGGGGCGCGGTTCCTTCGGCGCGTTACGTCATCGGCGAGGAAATTGGCCGCGGCGGGTTGGCGCGCGTTGTGGAGGCGAGGGATGTGGACCTCGACCGTTCCGTGGCGCTGAAGGTCCTGTCGCGGACGGCCACGTTGGACGCGGTCGAGCGGTTCCGGACGGAAGCGAGAATTGCGGGGCGCCTGGAGCATCCGAATGTGGTGCCGGTGCATGAGATCGGGGTCTTGCCGGGGACGCGGGAGATGTTCCTGGCGATGAAGAGGATCGCGGGGCGGGACATGCGGCAGGTGATCCGCGAGGGAGCGTGGCCCCAGCGCAGCCTGGTGGAGGCGTTTCGGGACGTCTGCCGGGCGATGGCGTACGCGCATTCGAAAGGGATCATCCATCGGGACCTGAAGCCGGCGAATGTGATGCTGGGCAACTTCGGCGAGGTGCTGGTTGTGGACTGGGGACTCGCCCGGGTTCTTGGCGGAGGATTTGAGGGCGGGCCGGAGGGAGTCGGCGAGCTCGAGCAACCGCGTGCCATTCCAGACCCGGTGATGCGGCGCGGTGCGGGCTCGGCCAGGACCCCGACAGGCGGCGTCATGGGTACGCCGAGTTACATGTCCCCCGAACAGGCCTCGGGCCGGCTGGACGACATTGACGAGCGAAGCGACGTCTACTCGCTCGGCGCGACGCTCTACGAAATCCTCGCCGGCCGGCCGCCGTTCGAATCGGGAGACGTGAACGAAACAATCCGCCTCGTCCTCGCCGGGAATCCGCCGCCGCCCTCGCGCTTTCGCTCTTCGCCCCAGGAATTGGAAGCCGTCTGCCTCAAGGCGCTGGCGCTTCGGCGCGAAGACCGTTACGGGAGCGTGGTGGAACTGGGCCAGGACGTGGAGGAGTACCTGCAGGGGACGAAGGATCTCGAGCGCCGGCAGCGGCAGGCGGAGGAGCAGGTCGGGAGGGCCGTCGAGGAACTCGAGCGGTCGAAACGGCTTGCGCTCGAGGCCGCGGCGGAAATCGAGCGCGGACAGGTGGAGGCCGGCAAGCTGGTGCCGGGTGCGCGGGAGGAAAGGGCGCGGCTGTACTGGGCGCACGAAGACCGGGCGGAGGGAGAGCGCCGTGCGAGCGTGGAGGCGTGGGCGACGGCGGACGCGGCGCTGGACATGGCGCTGACGCTGGACCCGGGCTCGAAGCACGCCCGCCTGGCGAAGGCGAAGATTCACTGGGAGAAGTTCCTGGAAGCCGAACGCGCCGGGGACCGGAATGCGATGATCCTGAGCCGGCGCATGGTCGAGCGCTTCGATGACGGGGACTTCGACGCGAAGCTCCGGGGCGACGGGACGCTGGAAGTTGTCGCGCGGAAGTGGGAGTGCGGGTGTCTTCGGGAGGGGCGAGAGGTCGTGTCGACGGAGATGGCGATCCTCGGGTTTCATCCATGGTCGGGGCGGTCGCTGGACGGCCGGCCCGTGGAGTGTGATCCGGGCCTGGAATTGCCGGGCGCGCATCGGCTGCGGGTGCATGGGGCGAGATGCGCTGCGGTGGAGGTCGCGGGAGCGCGTGTCTGGGCGTGGAAGATCGAACCGATCGACCGGATGCTGGTGCCCGTCACCCCGCCGGGCCCGAGGTCTCGAATGGCGGAAGGGGTGATGGACCGGCTCTATGGGGCGTCGCCGTTCCGGCCGCGGGGCGACGGGCTCTACCTGGGCCGGACGCCGGTCTCGCGCCGGACGTGGGCGATGGGGTCCTGGCTGCTCATCGTGGTTCCCGAGGAAGGGGAACCGGTGCGCGTGCCGTTGCGCATCGGGCGCCAGCAGGAACTGCGTTGCGAGGTCCCGGTCATGGGAGCAGGGGAGATCCCGGGAGGATTCCTGATGGTGACGGGCGGGGAATTCGCGTGGCAGGGTGACCGCGAACTCCCCGCGGGAATGCTGCCGGAACAGCGCCAGGTCGGGGAATTCCTGATGGGCCGCTTTCCGGTCACCTGCGCCGAGTATGCGGTGTTCCTGAACGATCTCGTGAAGTCCGATCCCGCCGTGGCGGCCGCGCGTGCGCCTCGAGAGGCGGTGGGCGCGCCTTCCCTTTGGCCGCTGCTGCCGGGCGAAGGCTACGTCGTGCCGACGGCCAAACGCAAAGGCGTGGGCGGCCAGCGGATCGCCGGGTTCTCGGTGGACTGGGCTGAAGACTGGCCCGTCGTGGGGATCTCGTGGGTCGATGCCTGCGCCTATGCCCGGTGGCGGTCCCTTCGCGAGCAACGGGTGTTCTTTGTGCCGCACGAAGCGCAGCGGGAAAAAGCGGCGCGCGGCACGGATGGCCGGACGCATCCGTGGGGGAATTATTTCCGCGACGGGATTTCCAACACGAACACGGCCCACGGTGAAGGGCCGCGGCTGACGCCGGTGGACTCCTTTCCGTTCGACGAGTCCCCGTACGGGGTGCGCGGGCTTGCCGGGAATGCCCGGGACTGGTGCCTGAACGATCCGGGCGAGTCAACGCACCACCGGTGGCGAATGGTCAGGGGAGGCAACTGGGGCAGTCCTTCCCCGGCCGCGCGTGCTGCTTTCCGTGCCGCCTCGCCTCCGAATTCCATGCAGACCTACACGACGTTCAGACTTGCGACAGTCCACACGCTTCCCGCCGGCACGGCGCACTGGCCGCCTACTTTGAATCAATCCACCACATGAGCCGGTATTTGGCGGCCGCTGGCCACGCGCTCCTGCCGCCGTCCTCCGCGTCGCGTTGCGCCAGCGCTTCGTAGAGCGGTTTCGCTTCGTCGCGCTTTCCGGACTGCTCCAGCGACCATGCTTCCCGCATCGCTTTTTCCCGATCGCGCTCCCGGGCGACCGGGGGAAAGTCGTCGCCGAGCTTCGCGAGGTTCTCGGCGTACGCCTTCTTCTGCGCCCACGGCCATTTGGCGAAGGCCTCGAGAAGCGCCTTCTGCCGGCGCAGCTGGAAGGGGTTGGGCATCGTCTCGGCCTTCGCGGTGTCCGAGAGGATCTTGTCGAGGCGGGGAAGCTCAGACTGCGCGAACTTCTGCAGTTCGGTCCGGAACGCGAGGACGGCGCGCTTGTCGTTCAGCGTGACCTTGCGGTCCATCTCGATCTCGGCGATCCGCGCCACCGCTTCGGGCCAGCGGTCGTCGGTGCAGAGCGCGGTGACCTCCTTCACATACTTGTCGTCGCTCTTCGCAAACGCCAGCGCGTCCGGTTTCGGCGCTGCGGCGCCGGCGGCGGGTGGATAGGGAAGCGATCCCGGGCCGCCGAGGTCGTTGATGATGTCCCGCGTGATCTGGACGCAGCGCGCGTTGACGTCGTGGCCCATTTTCGGGATTTCGTCGTAGAGGACAGGCACGCCCCAGTTGGCGAGGACGTTGGCGAAATGGCGCACGGTGGGAAGGACTTCAAAATTCCCGGCGGCCTTGGTCTCGAGCTCCCCGACGGTGCAGATGACCGGGACCGGCGGGGTGGTCGCCTTCGTCCCGGCGCCGCCGCTCGAGTAGAGGAAGACTGCGCGAAAGGGGAATTTGTCGGGGCTCTCTTTCCAGCAATCCTCCGCCCAGCCGCTCGCCCAGGCGGTGCCCCAGGAAAACCCGCCGACAAAGACGCGCGCCGGGTCCACCGGCTGGTCCTTCATCGTCTTGTCCAGCAGCCAGCGGCATCCCTTGATGATGGTGTCCGGCTCCGCGAGCGTCGGCAGCCCCATCTTGCCGCTTCCGTCCGCCTGCAGTTCCTGGTACTGCACGCCGATCACGATCACCGGGTCGCGCTCCGTCGTGACCTGCGCGAGCACGCCGACGCGTCCCTTGCCTCGGTCCCCGTTCCCGTGAAAAACGAACATCAGCGCGTACTTCCTCGAACGGTCCAGGTTCTTTGGAAGAGACATGTACCCGGTCATCTTCTCGCACCCCGGCTCCTCGATTTTCATCTCGGAGAAGTCCGCCGGGCCCATCGCGATCGGGTTGGCGTCGCCGCCGCCGAGCCCTCGTTGAGGAAGGAGTTTCGCTGCGTCCAGCCGGGCGAGGTCCCGGGCGCGAGTTCCGGGAGGAGGAGCCGGGTCCTGGGCGAGGGCGGGAAGAGTCGCGAGAAGGGCGGCGAAGATGGCGGGCACGGTCCGCATGGCGTGGCCCCGGGAAGGGAAGTCCGCCCATGGTAACGCGCGGGCCGGAATTTCGTCCGGCCCGCGCGGACGGGGGACTATCGCAGGTCGTCGAGCTCGTCGTCGTCACAGCCCTGGTCTTCATCATCGCCCGCCTTCGGGTTGACGGTCGGCGGTTCGCCGGCCGCCGGTTTCCCCGGGTTCGGCTTGACGCTGCCTTTTCCGGCGGGCTTGCGATCGCCGCCCACGGCCGGCGGCGTCACCTTCGCGCCCCGTTTCGCCTTGTCCATCGCGTCCTTCATGCCGCGCTTCCCCTTTTCCATGTCGTCCTGCATCCGCTTCTTCATCCCTTCTACTTTCTTTTCAAAGTCGCGCTTGAACGCCTCGACGTCGAGCTTTCCGCCGGCGGGGGCGCCTTTCCCCGAGTCGGAAGCGTCGGCGTGTGCTTCGGCATGGGCCTCGGCATGGGCTTCCGCGTGGGCCTCGGCCGTCCCGTCGCCGTGCGACTCCGCGTGCTGCTCATCGTGGGCTTCCTTGTGGTCCTCGGCGTGCGCCTCCTTGTGAGCCTCCTTCTTGACCTCTTTGCGAACGACCTTCGGCTCCGGCTTTCCTTCGGCGCGGACGACGGAAGCGGCGAGGAGTGCCAGGACGGCGAGAACGGCGGCGATGCGCATGGTCAATCCCTCCAAGATGTGTTGCGGTAAAGGGTTGCGACTTCCGAAGGGAACCCGCGGCTCCCCATCACACCCCCACCTACGACGGATCCTCACCAAAGCTCCCATAATTCTTTTTTCCCTCCGAACTCCCGGCTCCGAACTCCGAACTGTCCGCGCAATCCACCGATCCTGACGTATAAAGTACCGGTCCATGTCCCCCCTCCCTCCCGGCAACGAAACCGTCCCCCTCGACTGGGCCTCCCAGCCCGACGAGGACCACATGCGCCGCGTCCAGGCAGGAGACACCCGCGCCCTCGAATACCTCATCCATCGCTGGACCCCCCGCCTCTCCGCTTTCTTCTACCGCCTCACCGGCGACCCCCACGCCAGCGACGACCTCCTCCAGGAATCGTTTCTCCGCCTCTGGGCCTCCCGCGACGCCTTCCGCGCCGACGCTCGCTTCTCCCCTTGGATCCACGCCATCGCCCGCAACCTCGCCACCGACCGCGCCCGCTCCCGCGACCGAAAGCCTCTTCATCGCGCCGTGACCTCCTCCGGCGCCCCCGGCCAGTCCACCACCCTCCTCGGCCGCATCGCCGATTCCGCCACCACCCCGTTTGCCGCCGCTTCGAAACTCGAAATGCTCGCGCGGCTCGACGAAGCGCTTCGATCGGTGCCCGAGACTTTCCGCGAAGCGGTGGTGCTCTGCGACCTGCAGAGGCTGTCGTACGAGGATGCTGGGGAAGTATTGGGAGTGCCTGCGAAGACGGTGAGCTCGCGGCTGGCGCGGGGCCGGGAGCATTTGCGGCAGGCGCTGGCGGCCTTCCGGAGCGGGCCGATCTCATGAACTGCGAAGATGCCCGCGAGGGAGTTTCGGCCCAGCTCGACGGCGCGCTGCCGGCGGGGGAGCGCGAAGCGTTGGAGTCGCACGTGGCAGGGTGCGCGGCGTGCCGGGCATTCCGCGTCGAACTGGCGGATGTGAGGACGCTCCTGCGAGGCGTTGACGATCTGGACGAACCGGTGTCGCGAGCGGCGGCGGTGGGGAAGGGGGTCCTGGCGCGGATTGAGGAAGACCCGGGGAGAAAGCGCGAGAAGTGGATGGTTTTCGTGGGAATCGGGGTGGTGGCGGCCTGCGCGATGATCGTCGCGGGGATCGCGTGGCACTATCGGCCGCGAGAGGAATCGGAGCACGGACCGGCGCCGGTCCTCCGGGAGCCCTCGCCCGCGTTTCACGGGCACCTCGAACTCCGCGCCGCCGACGCGGCGACGCGCGACGCGCTCCGCGAACTTTTCCGGCAGTGGCGCGGCACGTCGTCCCTCTCTCAGCCGGAGGCCGGGCCGGAGTTCGCCTTCGCGGCGGATTTCGACGGCCCGGACGACCCCGCATTCCTCGAACGCCTCCGTGCCTTCCAGCGCGACCACGGCCTCTCGATCCGCTCGTGGAAGTTCAGTTCGAGTACCCGCTGAGAGCGCGGGACAAAATCGATCGCCGTCGGCGTTCGGACCTCGCGCCCCGACGTCGGAAGGGCTCGACGTCGGTTCGCGATCCCCGACCGCGCGCCGTCGATCGCTTTTGTCCCGCGCTCTCGCGAAAAACAACGAGCCTTCGATTTGTCTCACGCTCAGAGGCGACCGATTACACTTCGCCCGTGCAATCTCCCCGCCCGCCTGCGAAATTCGGTGAAGCCTTCCTCGCGTGGTTTCGCGACCGGACGGAGGCGGCGTGGGCGAAGCGGGAACCGGCGAATTTTTCCGGCGACGGGCCGGGAGGGCTGGATTGGCAGCGCGGGACGAAATGGACGAACGGGCTGACGGAGACGGAAATCGCGCGGGCGGAGAAAGCGATCGGTTTCGCGTTTCCGCCGGACTACCGGCTTTTCCTCCGCACCCTCCACGTCCCCGATCGCCCGATGGCCGGCCACCTCTACAAGCGCCGGAAAAAAGCGCCGGCGACCGAACAGCCCTTCGCCGACTGGCGACGGGTCGGCGACGTGAAGCGGCGGTTGCGCGACCGGCTGCGCGGCGTGCTTTTCGACGTCGAGAACAACGAACTCTGGGTGAAGTCGTGGGGACCGCGACCGAGGAAGAAAGCGGCACGGGCGAGAGCGGTGCAGGCGGCGATGGAGAAGGGTGTGCCGCTGGCGCCGATTTTTTTCCACCGCTGCCTGCCGTGTGCGCCGTGCCGCGAGGGGAACCCGGTGCTCTCGATCTGGCAATCGGACATCATCTTCTACGGGGCGGACCTGCGCTCCTGGATGCTCGTCGAGTTCGCGCCGCTTCTCGGCCTGAATCCCGACCGCGAGTGGGCGGCTTTCTGCCGCCGCCTGCGGTATCGATTCAAGGACTACCCGTTCTGGGGCGATGTCGCCGCGCAGCACTGGCAGGACGCGGCGAAACGGGAAGCAGAGTCGAAGAAGGCGATAGCGGAGTACAAGGCGAAAGTGGCGAGCGGCGAA
>JAIOPR010000294.1 GCA_021413805.1 Planctomycetota bacterium | reverse complement strand
CCAGTCGCCAGACGTGATCATGATCGGGGAGCTGCGCGACCGGGAAACGATCGAAGCGGCGCTTCATGCCGCCGAGACGGGGCACCTCGTGCTCTCGACGCTTCACACGCGCAACGCCGCGCAGACCGTCGAGCGCATCCTCAATTTCTTTCCGCCTCACCAGCACGAGTTCATCCGCAACCAGCTCGCGCTTCAGCTCGAGGGCGTCGTCTCGCAGCGCCTCCTCCCCCGCGCCGACGGCAAAGGCCGCGTCGCGGCGGCGGAAGTCCTCGTCCGGACGCCCACGGTGCAGGACATGCTCGCCAAAGGGCGCTTCGGCGAAATCCCGAAAGCTCTGGCGGCGGGCGGGTATTTCGGGACGCAGACGTTCAACCAGAGCCTGAAGCAGCTGGTGGACGCGGGGGCGGTGAGAACGGAAGACGCTCTGGGTGCGTCAGACCACCCGGAGGAATTGAAGCTGGACATGAAAGGCATCGGGGGCGGCGCGCGGCTGGCGAACGAGACGGACATGAGGATCGGGAGATGACGATGAAGCGGGTAGCGGCAACGAAGAATGCGTGCCTCGCGACGGCCGGGCTTGTAGCGGCGGCGGCGCTGGCGTATGCGATGGCCTTCGTGGTGTTTCCGCCGGTGACTCCGCGAATCGGGTACCGCGATCCCGGAGGTCGCCGGCTTTGTGAGTACCCGGAGCTGCCGCAGGACATGAGCGCTGTCTGGACCCGGAAACTGGGGAACGTGATCGAGCCCATTACTCCCCCTCGCTTCGACGCATCCCTCGCGGGAACGACAACTTCCTCAAACCCGGCGATGACCTTCGCCGCCATCAACACCCCCACCGGCCAGTCCCTCGTCCGCGTCGGCGACCGCGTCCAGTCGGCCCGTCTTGACTCCATCGGCAGCGGCTCCGCCCTATTCACCTTGGGCGGCCGCTCCATCCCCCTTATGATCACCCGCTCAGAAAAATGAAGAACATCGCCATCGCCACGAACCTCGCCTGGGGCCTCAACTTCATCGCGGCCTTCGGGATCTTCCTGTTCGCGTTCGTCTACATCCTGTTCCCCCCGCACAAGACGCCGTCGGGATATGCGGGCGTGGTGCAGAAGGCGACGCGGGCGCCGGCGAAAGTCGAGGGCCCGGTGGACCGCGGAAAATTCGCTCCAATGTGGGCGGCGCGGCTCGGGGACGTGACGGTCGTGACCGTCAAGGGACCGAGCGGCCTCGAGACGAAGATCGAGATCGCGGGCGTGATGAAAGTCTCCGAGCGCAAGCGCTCCCTCGCCTTCGTCAACATCCTTTCCGGTGGCGAGCAGCAGCGCGTCAAGGAAGGCGAATCCGTCCTCGGGGCGCGCGTGAAGGAAATCCGCGCCGCGAGCGTCGTGTTCGACGACGGCGGCAAGGACCTGGAAATCTTCACCAAGCGCGCCGCGCTGATCATGAAAGGCATCATGCCGAAGGGCCCGGAGAAGAAACCGTCGAGCCCCGGGGAGTTCAAGACGAAGAAGACCGGCGAAACCGCGGACCGCGTGGACTGGGAAATCGACCCGCGCGAACTGACCTTCGTGGGCGACAACGCCGATTCGCTTCTAGGCCAGGTCAAGCTCCACCCCTACGCCAGCGAAGGCGGCGAAATCGGCGGGCTCGCGCTCGACGAGGTCGGCCCCGGGTCGTTCGCCGCCGAGCGCGGATTCCTCAAGGGCGACGTCGTCCGCGCCGTGGACGGGCAGCCGCTGACCAGCCTCGAGGACATCAAGAAAATGGCGAATTCCTCGGACGTCGAGAAAAAGGGCTCCATCACCATCAAGGTCGAACGCGCCGGGCGCTCGATCGACATGGTTTTCAAGGTGGGCGGGAAGTAGGCTGCAGGGGTCCGCGCACTTCCCTTTTCCCCGCTCGACACCGCCCCTCATGATCATCTGCGTCGACGTCGGCAACACCAACATCGACTTCGGTTTCTTCGACGACGAGGATCGATTCCTCTTCCGCGAGCGCATCCCCACGTCCCGAATCGAAGCGATCCTTGAGTTGTGGAAGCGCCTGAAAGGGTCGAGCGTGGTGTCGAGCGTCCAACTCGTGCTGATGGCCTCCGTGCGGCCGACGATCGACGTTTCGCTGGCATCGTTCGTGAAGAAAGTTTTCAAGGTCGAACCCAAACGGGCGGGATTCGACTACGGGATCCCGGTCTGCGCGAGGGTGGATGAGCCGCTCAAGGTGGGAGTGGACCGGCTGATCAACGCGTGGGAAGCCTACCGGCGGACGAAACATTCGACGGTGGTCGCTTCGTTCGGGACGGCCGTGGTGATCGACGCGGTGGACGCGAAAGGCGAATTCCTCGGCGGCACGATCGGGCCGGGACTGCGCCTCCAGGCGGAGGCGCTTCATGAGAAATGCGCCCAGCTCCCGCTCGTGGACCCGACACCCTACGTGGACCCGATCGGTCGGAACACGCAGCACGCGATGTCGGTGGGCCTGTTCCACGGCACGGTGGGTGCGGCACGGCACCTGATCCGGCAGCTTTCTGAAGCAATAGGGGGCGGCGCGCGGGTCCTGGCGACGGGGGGCGACGCGGCGAGGATCGCGCCGTTCCTGCCGGAGATCCACGAGGTGCTCCCGAACCTGACGCTGGAAGGGCTGCTGCATTCGTACCGGGCGGCGACGAAGGTTTCCCATCCGCCGAAGGCCTGAGATG
>JAIOPR010000015.1 GCA_021413805.1 Planctomycetota bacterium | reverse complement strand
CGCGCGTCCTCTTTCACGGCTTCTTCCTCGCGCTTGAGCGCCCGAAGCGACACGGCGTGCCCCTCCAGGGCGTCGGCAAATTCGTCGAGCGAGTCCTCGCCTTCCTTTTCCAGGATTCCCGCCGCCCTCGCCCACAGCTTTTCGGCTTCCTCGTCCTTGCCGGCTCGCGAGAGCGTTTCCGCCAGGTCCGTCAGCGCCGCGGCCTTGTCGGCCGGTTCGGCATCCTTCGCCCCGTCGAACAGCTCGAGGGCCTTGCGGTAATGGGGCTCGGCGTCGGCGGGCTTTTCCTGCGCGACCAGCAGGTCCCCGAGGTCGCCTTCGCTCTCCGCGAGATCCAGCGCTTCGGCTTTCTTGTCCTGCCGGATTTTCAGCGCGCGCTGGAGCAGGGGCTCGGCGTCGGTGAAGCGCTTGAGATCGACGAGGATGCATCCCAGGTCAGCGGCGGCGTCGGCGGTCTCGAGGTCGTCGGCGCCCTTTTCAGCCTCGACGAGTTTCAGGGCGCGGCGGTAGAGAGGTTCGGCCTGAGCGGGTTTGCCGAGATCGCGGTAGAGGTCGCCGAGGTCGGAGACGGGCCCGGCGACACCCGGGTCGTCGACGCCCAGCCCCTTCTCCGTCACGGTCAGCGCGCGCTTGTAGTACGGCTCGGACTCGGCGAGTTTGCGGCGGCCGCGAAGAGCGTCGGCGAGGTCCGTGAGGGTGGTGGCGAGGCGCTCGTCGGAGTCCTCGAAACTCTCGGCCTCGCCGAGGGCGGCGCGGAGGCGTCCTTCCGCGTCGGGGTACTTCCCTTCCTCCAGCAGCTTTTCCCCCTCCGTTGACAGTTTTTCCCAGGCGGCATCATCCGCGCGGAGCGGCGAGACAGCCAGGAAGAGAGCGGCCAGCGCGGCGGCGGGACGAAGCATGGAGCCTCCTTAACAAAAAAGCCCGGCTTGGTGGCCGGGCTTTCGAGTCGAACGGCAGTGCTACTTCTTTCCACCCTTGGCGCCACGATGCTGGCGGCGTTCGGCACCCTTGTGGTGGCGGCGATGATGGCGGCGGTGATGACGGCGCGCGGCCTTGCGGCCCTTGTGGTGCTTCTTCATCCACTCGCGGGCTTTCTCACGGCGTTCGCCCTTGCCCTTTTCACCGCGCTCACCGCGTTCGCCCTTGCCGGGGCGCTGGTGGTCTCCGGGCTTTCCGGCGGCGGGGCGTCCGCCGTCATCGGCGAAGGCGAAGGCCGGGGAAAGGATGAGGAAGAGAGCGAAGCAGGCGGTCATGATTCTGGACATTGAAGTCAGCCTCGAAGGGGAAGTTTGGGGATCACCTGCTGGACAGAGTAGTGAACCCTTCGAGTCGGAGGAGGTTTCGAGGAAAAGCGATGAAATTGGCCGATTTCCACAAAGCATTTACTTATAAGGACTTACGCGCTTCCAGCAATTTCCGGATGCCCGGCCATTTCCGGTCCCGCTCATTCAGGAGGGGATCTCTCACGGGCCACGGGATGCCGAGTTCCAGGTCATCCCAGGCCAGTCCGCCCTCGGACTCCGGGGCGTAGGGCGCGTCCACCTTGTATTCGACTTCCGACTCGTCGGTCAGCGTAAGGTACCCGTGGGCGAAACCACGGGGGACGCACAGGACGGAGGGGACGTCGCCGTCGAGTTCCACGGCGAGATGCCGGCCGGCGGTGGGCGAGCCCGGGCGGAGGTCCACGGCGACGTCGAAAATACGGCCGCGGACGCAGCGGACGAGCTTGGCCTGCGCGTGCGGATCGCGCTGGAAATGGAGGCCGCGGAGCACGCCGCGTTTCGAGTTTTTCGCGGAGTTGTCCTGCATGAAGTCCCCGGCAATCCCGGCGCGCTCGAACTCGTCGCGGCGCCAGGTTTCCATGAAGGAGCCGCGCCCGTCGGAGAAGACACGGGGGCGGGCGAGGAAGAGGCCTGGGAGCGGGAGGGGCTGGAAGTCGAAGGGCATGGTGGGGGGGATGATAACGGGGATGGAGGGAACGGCGGAGGGACAAAGTCGGTTCGGGGAGACGCGCGGAAGCAGATATTCCCCCGCGCCAAGTATCGGCCACACCGATGCGATTCATTGGCATAATCTATGCCTCATGCCGCCCTTCTCCTCCCTCGTCCTCGCCGCCGCGGGCCTTTCCGGCCACGGTAAATCCGCGCTCATTCATCGCGTCACCGGCGCCGACACCGATCGTTTGCCGGAAGAGAAACGACTCGGCCTCACCATCGATCTCGGGTTCGCTCCCCTTCTTCTCCCCGACGGCAGCACCGCCGGTTTGATCGACCTTCCTGGAAGCGATCGATTCGCCCGCAACATGATCGCGGGCGCGGCGGCCGCCAATGCCCTCCTGCTCGTTGTCGCGGCGGACCGCGGAGTCGAGCCGGGACTGCGCGATATGGTCGCCAGCTTCGAACTGCTCGGCGTCCGGCGCGGCATCGTCTGTCTCTCCCGCGTCGACGTCGCTTCTGCAGTTCGATCCCGCCAGTCGGAAGTCGAGGTCCGCGATCTCCTCCGCGGCACGGCGTTCCGGGACGCTCCCGTAATCCGCACGAGCGCCACGACGGGCGAAGGATGCGCTGACCTTCTCGGCGCCATCGCCGCGCTCGCCGCTCTTCCGCCCCCGGTCGAGCCGGGGATTTTCCGGATGCCCGTCCTCCGCGCCTTCGCCGGCCGCACCTCCGGGACCGTGCTCACGGGCGTGCCGATTTCCGGAAGCGCCCGGGCGGGGGAACTCCTGGAGATCATCCCCGGCGAAAAGACCGGGCGGCCGGTGCGTATCGAGTCCTACCACGTCGAAGCCGCGGATGCCTCGCCGGGACGTTCGGTCGCGCTTCATTTTCCGGACCTCCGCCCATCGGAAACTTCACGCGGCGCCGTCGTGGCTGCGCCGGGGTTTCTGCGCCCCTCCTCCGTCCTCTACGCACGCCTCCGGCACGCAGCTTCCGGCGCGCCCCCGATTGGCCAGGGCGATGCCGTCCGCGTCCATTGCGGCGCGGCTGAGAACATCGGTGCGATTCAGATCCTGGAAGGACGCGAGCTGCCGGCGGGGCGGGAAGCGCTGGTCGAGATCCGGCTGCTGGAACCTGTGGCCGTCGCGCCCGGGGACCGGTTCGTGCTGCGGTTCCAGTCGCCCCCGGCGTTTGTCGGCGGCGGGCGCATCCTCGAAGGCAGGGCGGAAGTCTCGATGGCCCTTCGGCCGCGCCTGCTGGAAAAATTGAGGATTCGGGAGTCAGGGCTGGGCTCGCGGGAAGCGCGGGTCGAGGCGGAACTGCGGCTGCACGACACGCCGGCGACGGTCGGGGATCTCGCGCGGGCGGCGATGCTGGACGAGGAGGAAACGGGCGTGCTTCTGGAAGGGCTCGCGGGAAAGGGCGCCGTCGCGGCGCTCGGCGGCGGATTTTTCGCCCACACCTCCACCCTGTCGGCCGCCCGGGCCGAATTGCTGCGCGCGCTGCAGGCCGCGGCGCAGCGCAATCCCGCCGCGCTGGGAGTCGAGCCCGGGGCGCTTCAGGTGGGCACCGCGCTCGAGCCCGCCATCTTCGCGATTGCGCTGGCGGCGGTCGAATCGGCGGGGCTCGCCGTGCGGGACCGGGGATTCCTGAGGATCGCGGGGCACGTCCCCGCCGCGAACCCGGAGTTCGAGGGGCTCTTCTCCGGGATCCGTCAGCTGCTGCTGGAATCTCCGTTCAGCACTCCCCGTCTCGAGGATTTTCCCCGGCGGATGGGGCGTGACGCGGCGGCCGTGATCAGCGCACTGAACCGGATGATCCAGGAAGGCGAGGTCGTTCGGCTGGGCGACGGCGTGCTGCTTCATCGCGACGCGGTCGAACGGGCGAAGGCGATTGCGGTGCAGATCGGGCGGGCGAAAGGCGAAGTGAACCCGGGGGAATTCCGGGACGCGCTGGGGACGACGCGCAAGTACGTGATCCCGATCCTTGAGCACCTGGAAGCGGCCGGAGTGACGTCACGAAAGGGCGGAGCGCACTACCTCAAGGCCTGAACCGCGTCGCTACTCGTACCTCAGCGCTTCGATCGGGTCCATTCGCGCGGCCCGCATCGCGGGGTAGAAGCCGAAGAACACGCCGACGGCGCACGAGAACGCGAAGGCGATCCCGATCGAACTTGGGGAGATCAGGGTGGGCCAGTGAAGCGTGTTGGAAATCACCCAGGCCGCCGAGACGCCCAGCACCATCCCGATCACGCCCGCGGCGACGGAGAGCGCGGTTGCCTCCAGCAGAAACTGCATCAGGATGTCCTTGCCGCGCGCACCGACTGCCATGCGAAGCCCGATTTCCCGGGTCCGCTCGACGACGCTCACGAGCATGATGTTCATGATGCCGATGCCGCCGACGAGGAGCGAAATGGAAGCGATGACGGCGAGGAGCAGGGTCATCACCTGCGAGGTCTGGGTCGCCGCGGTGGCCATTTCGTTCATCGTGAGGATCCTGAAGTCCGCTTCGTCCCTCTCCGCGAGCCGGTGCCGCTGACGGATCAGGCCCGTCAGGTCGTTCGAGGCCGCCGTGACGTCCGACTGCGCGCTGACCAGCAGCTGGTCCACGTTGTTGAATGCCGAGCCCTGCAGGGTCTTCTTCACCGTCGTCCACGGCGCCAGCACCACGTCGTCCTGGTCCTGCCCCATCGCGCTCGTGCCCTTCTTCGCCAGCACTCCCAGCACCTTGAACGGCATGTTTTTCATGCGGATAGTTTGCTGAAGCGACGAGGAGCCGGGGAAGAGGTTGTCGGCGATGGTGCGGCCGATGACGCAGACCTTGGCGGAGGAGACGACATCGGCGTCCGTGAAGAAGCTGCCTTCCTCGACGTCCCAGTCGCGCACGTCGACGAACGAAGGCGTGGTGCCGTTCAGGGTCTGGGGGTTCCAGTTCTGGCCGCCGGCGATGAGCTGGGCGCGGGCCCGGACGATCGGCGCCACGGCCCGGATGCTCGGCAGTTCGGCCGCGGCGACCGCGTCCTCCGAGGTGAGCGTCGTCGAGGTCCCGCCGCCGAACGAATACCCGGCGGAAGACGCGGCGCCCGGGAACACCATCAGGATGTTGCGCCCCATCGTGGAGATCTGGTCCTGGATCATCGTGGACGCGCCCTGCCCCATCGCGACCATCGCGATGACGCTGGAAATGCCGATGACGATTCCCAGCATCGTGAGCGCCGTGCGCACCTTGTTGCGCATCAGCGACCGCAACGCCAGGTACATCGCCCGTGCCAGATTCATGCGTTCTCCACGATTCGGCCGTCCTTGATCCGGATCAGACGCTTCACTTGCGCCCCGATTTCCGGGTTGTGCGTGATCAGGATCACGGTGATCCCCGTCGCGTTCAGTTCACTGAACAGCGTGAGGATGTCCTTTTCCGACTTGCTGTCGAGGTTCCCTGTCGGCTCGTCTGCCAGCACGATCGCCGGGTCGTTCACCAGCGCCCGCGCAATCGCCACCCGCTGCTGCTGCCCGCCTGACAGCTGGTTCGGGTAGTGGTCCATCCGGTCCTCCAGCCCCACGCGTTTCAACGCCGCTTCCGCCCGTTGCCGCCGCTCGCTCCATGACATCGTGTTCCAATACTGAAGCGGCAGCTCGACGTTTTCGAGGGCCGAGGTTCGCGAGAGCAGGTTGAACGACTGGAAGACGAACCCGAACTTCTTGTTCCGGAGGCGCGCCAGCTCGTCTTTCCCGAGGCGCGATACTTCCTGGCCCTCCAGCAGGTACTTCCCATCCGTCGGCTTGTCCATGCAGCCGAGAATGTTCATGAGGGTGGTTTTGCCGGAGCCGGAAGCGCCCATGATGGCGACGAACTCGCCGGGCATGATCTGGAGGGAGACACCCTGGAGCGGCATGATGTCATGCTCGCCGAGGTGGTAAACCTTGGTGACCTTCTCGATCGAGATCAGGGGCGTCATGGGGAATTCAGCGGCCCCGACCGCCGCCTCCACCGCCGCCGCCCGGCCCCCGCGAAGGAGCGAAGGGATTGCTCATCCCGGAATCCTTCGTGTCCGCCGCGAGCCCGGTAATGACTTCCTGGCCTTCGATCAGCTCGCCCTTCGTGAGCACCGTGAACGACCCGTCGGTGGACCCGGTTTCGATCAGGACGGCGAAGGGGCCGGACGGCCCCGAAATCCAGACGCGCCCTTTGGTCACGCGCTTCCAGTCGGTTTTTCCCTCGGGCTTTCCTTCGGGCTTGCCCTCGCCTCTTCCCTCCCCCCGTTTCCCGCCGCCTGAATTGTCCGCCAGCGGCGCTTCGCCCGCGGGCAGGAAACGCAGGGCGGCGTTGGGAACCTTGAGGACGTCCTTCGCGTGCTCGACTTCGAAGGAGACGCTGGCGGTCATACCCGGCAGGAGTTTCTCGTCCTTGTTTTCGGCCGCAAGCATGACCGTGTAGGTGAAGACGTTCTGGACGGTCGTG
>JAIOPR010000293.1 GCA_021413805.1 Planctomycetota bacterium | reverse complement strand
TCCCGACACGTACGCCACGTGCGGCTCTCTTCGCCCCGCCAGGATGAACGCCAGCCCCGCCGTCAGCAGCACCGCGGAAACTGCGTTCAGCGTCGCGTTCACCACGGGGAGACCGTAGAAACCGGTCAGCGACAGCGCCGTCGCGTCGCGGCGAAGCGCCGTCATCTTTTCCGCGTCGTTCGTGTCATACCAGCCGCGGACCATTCCCTCGGCGTCCACCAGCGCGATGTGCACGTCGTGCGCAATCGGGTTCGCGGTGTCCTCCGGCGTGTCGAACGTCGTCAGCGCGAAACCCTTCACCACCCGGTCGCGATCCGCCTTGCCGCTGAACCCGGCAAACGCCCAGCGCTTCACGTCCGCCCCCAGCCCCGCGGCGTGCTTCGAGAGCACTTCGGTGGAGTCGTGATCGGGATCGACGCTGAAAGCAACGATGCGCTGTGAGGGCGGGAGGATGCGGGCCAATTCGGAGAGGCGTGAGGTGACGATCGGGCAGACGGTGGTGCAGCGGGTGAAGACAAAAGCAGCGAGCCAGGGACGGCCGCGCAGGTCAGCGGAGCGCAGAGTGGAGCCGTCGTGCGCCGTGACGGTGAATTCCGGCGCCACCGGGTAGCCCTCGACCCTCGGCGGCGGCTCCGGCCGCAGAAAGCCCCACATCCCGAGGGCCAACCCGGCGCCGGAGAGCAGGACCATCAGGGCGAGGGAGAAGCGCCTCAAGCCTTTTCCCCGCGGATTGTCGCCGCGCAGGCCACGAAGGCGACGAACGCGCAGGCGCTGATGACGCCGGTCGCCACGGGAACGCTGAACGGCCCGGGATCGCCGGGCATCACGGCCGTTCGCACCGCGGAAAGCCCGTACGTCAGCGGGTTCGCCCTCATGACCCAGCCCATCCAGCTTCGCGCCCCCACCAGCGGGAACAGCGCGCCGCTCACGAGCCACATCGGCATGAGGACGATGTTCATGATCGCGTGGAACCCGGCGACGGACGTCGATCGCCAGGCGAAGAAAAACCCGACGGAAGACAGGAAGAACGCGGAGATGGCCAGCACCAGCGCGGCCTGCCCGAGACCGGCCAGGGTCAGGGGAACGCCGACCGTCGGCCCGAGGAGCAGGAACGGGAACGCCTGCACCCAGCCGAGCAGCGCCCCGCCGAGCACCTTGCCCAGCACGATCGCCGACCGCGGCGCCGGCGACGCCAGCACCGACTGGAGAAATCCCTCGTTCCGGTCCTCGATGATCGAGATCGAGGAGAAGATGCACGTGAAGAGCAGGATCATGGTCGTCGTGCCAGGGAACGCATAGCGCAGGTAGTCGCCACCGGACCCGCCGAACGACTTGCCCAGGCCGGACCCCATGAACAGCCAGAACATGATCGGCGTCACGCAGGCCCCGATGACGCGGCCGCGCTGGCGGAAGAATCGAACGAGCTCGCGCTTCGCGAGCGAAATCGCCGGCACCAGGAGACTCATTCGGTGAAAGCCCTCCCCGTCCTGCGGATGAAAACGTCCTCGAGCGTGGGCTTCGAGACCGTCACGGCCTCGACCTGCCCCGGGAAACTCTCCACCAGCTGCGGCACGAACTCGTGGCCCTGGCTGCGCTCGATCCGCAGTTCGTGGTCGAACACCGTCGCCGTCGCGCCGAACTTCGACGCCACCGCCGCCCGCAGCTTCTCCGGATCCTTCGCCCGGACACGGATCACATCCTGCCCCGACTCCGCGCACAGCGACTCCGGCTTCCCGAGCGCGACCACTTTTCCGCGATCCAGGATGGCCACCCGGTCGCAGACGTTGGCTTCTTCCATGAAGTGCGTCGTCAGCAGCACCGTCGTCCCGTCCTTCTTCAGCCCCGCCAGCACCTCACGCAGCTCCCGCCGCGCCCCCACATCCAGCCCCGAGCTCGGCTCGTCCAGCATCAGCACCTTCGGCCCGTGCAGCATTCCCTTCGCAATCTCCACCCGCCGCCGCAGGCCCCCCGACAGCTTCTCGCAGTAGTCCTTCGCACGGTCCAGAACCCCGAACCGCGCCAGCAACTCCGTCGCCCGGCTCCGCAACGCTTCCCCGCTCATCCCGTACATCGCCCCCTGGTAGAGCAGATTTTCCATCGCGGTGAGTTTTTTGTCGGTGGAAGTGCTCTGGAACACGACGCCGATCTGGCGGCGGACTTCGGCGGGCTCGCGCGTGACGTCGTGGCCCATCACGAGGGCGGAGCCGCGCGTCGGGGGCAGGAGCGTGGCGAGGATGCGGAACAACGTGGACTTGCCGCCGCCGTTCGGCCCGAGCAGCCCGAACGCTTCGCCCTCCCGGACTTCAAACGTCACCCCCGCCAGCGCCTTGCGGTCGCCGAAATCCCGTTCCAGCGCGCGGACCTCGATCGCGTTCGTCATGGGCGTCTCTGTACCCTCTGCAGGCGGACTTGGCAACGTGAATCACGGGCGACGGGACGACTGAGCAAAGGGCGCGCCGGAATTCTCCGCAGGGACACCCCGGCCGGACCGCGGCGGGCGTGCCGGATTTCCGCGCGGACGCCGCGGCGCAAAAAAAACGGGGGCGACGATGGATCCGTCGCCCCCGGCGAATGTTCGGCCTGGTTACTTCTTGTCCTGCTCCGAAAGGCTCCAGATGAACTCCTTCAGCGCAGGCACATCCTCGGGCCTCACCTGCGTGTCGCTGTACGACGGCATCGACACGCCCGGCGCAATCGATTGCGGGTCCCGGATCCAGCGGTCAAACCACTCGTACTGGATGCGCGGCCCGACTCCCGCAAACGCCGGCGCGGGCGAGTCCGTCGAGATCTTCACACCCTTCACCACGTGGCACTTGCCGCAGTTGTTCTCGTCAAAGACCTTCTTCCCCGTCGCGATCATTTTCTGGCGCGCGTCGTCCGCCACCGGCTCGCGGTAGACGAACGGGAACTGCTGGCCCGACACCCTCGCAAAGTGCTCGACGAGGAGCATCGCCTGGTCGTCCGTGAACCCGAACGTCGGCATCCGCACGCCCGGGTTTTCCTTGTTCGCAAGCCACGGCCGGATTGCGAAGGGCGATTTCAGGAACCGGAAGAGCCAGTCCGGGTTCACCTTGGCACCCTCGCCCACGATGTACGGCGGCGCCTTCTTGTCTTCCGGGGTCTTCTCGACCAGTTCCTTGATTCCGGCCTCACCCTCGCCGTACACGAGCACGTTGGTGATGCCCTTTTCGAGAAGCGACGTCGCGAGGTCGGGCGTGATCCAGGTGCCCTTCCGGACAAGGATATCCGTCCCCTTCTTCCGCAGGATCGCCAGCTCGGCATCGCTGATCGTTTCGACCTGGCGGCCGTCCGTCAGGATCTGCCGTGCGGCGTAGACCTTCGCGCCCCAGACGTCTCCCGTGTTGTTTTCCCCGTCGGCCGTCCCGGTCAGCACCATCGTCGTCGGCCAGACGCCGACCTTGTGGCACGCGGCGCAGTTCGACAGCGTCACGAGGCGCTTCCCGCGGTCGATGATTTCGTCGGAGTGTGACAGCGTCCGCAGGTACAGCGGGTTCACCGTCTCGCGGCGGAAAGACAGGACGTACGTCGTGATCGCTTCGTTCTGCTCCTCGCTCAGGTTGAACTTCGGCATGCGCAGCTTGTCGAAGTAGGCCACGATGCGGCCCGAGTCGAAGATGCGCGGGTTCTCGAGCTTCGCGCGCACCCAGTTGATGCGGTCGTTCGACATCGGGTGATGCCCGTGCTGCAGGTCCTCGTGGAAACCGAAGTCGAACTTCGTGATGTCCTTCGTCCCCGTCGAGTTCGACCCCGTGAGCTCCGCGCCGATCTTCTTCGTCGTCTCGAAGCCCTTGATGTCGTGGCAGCCGAAGCAGCCCATCTGGCTGATCGCCTTGAACCCGAGCTGCAGAAGCTGCTCGTGCTGGCTCAGCTTGTTCGTGTCTTCCTCGGCCTGTGCCAGCGACATCTGGCCCTTCTTGAATTCGACGACGGTTTCGTGAAGCGCCTTGTCGTCCACTTCAGGCGCCTTCCGGTCCTCGAAATGATCCGGGTGCTTCATGGACATCAGGAACGCCGTCGCGTCGGCGGCTTCTTCGTCGGTGAGCCGCAGCATCGGCATGCTGGTGTAGTGGAAATACTGCTTCGGGTTCTTGAGCCAGGCGAAGGTCCAGCCTGCGTTCAGCTTGCTCCCGACCGAGGTCAGGTTCGGCCCGAACGAGCGGTACTCGTTCCCCTTCTCCGTGAAGCCCTCGATGATGTGGCACCCGACGCACCCGACCGACTCGACGACCTTCTTGCCGTTCGCCGCGTTCCCGGGAGGCGGCGCGGGATACCCGGTCTTCGGGACCGTCGCGAGGTTTTCGTTCTCCCAGAGGTACTCGATGATCCCCTGGATCATCACGGTGTTGCGCTTCTTCGATTCCTCGTCGGAAGTATTCGACAGGAAGAACGGCTGCGGCATCTTCGTCGTCGGCCGGAAATCCGTCGGCTTGGAGATCCAGTTGAAGGCCCAGTCCTTCGTCACCTTGTACTTCAGGCCGTACAGGCTCGGGCCGGGCTTGCGCAGGTCCTCGGTCCCCAGGATCGGGTGGCAGCCGTAACAGCCGACCGTCTCCACGAGGCGCTTTCCTTCGTTCAGCTTGTCCGCCATCGTCACGCGGTGCTGCGAACCGTGGCATTTCGTGCACGCCGCCTGGGCGTACGGCGTCGGCAGCATCGGCGTGTCGTAGTGCCCCACCGGCTCCCACGAATACTTTTCCTTCCACTCCTTCGCCTGCTCTTCGTTCTTCGGCGTGTGCGCCGCATAGTTAAAGTCAACCGAGCGCCCCTGCCCGTTGTGGCAGATCGTGCACCCGAACTTCGACATCGGGTGCGGCGAGTTGTCGCCGACGTACAGCTCCAGGTTCGGATGGCTGAAGAACGCGGGCGAAGTACCCTTCTCCAGCTCAGCCTTCGTCCAGCCCTTCTTGTCGATCGCCAGGTGGCACGTCGTGCAGCGGTCCACCTTGAAAACCGCGGCGGAGAAGTTCACGTCTTCAAGGAAGTGCGGCAGGATCAGCTGCTGGATCTTCTCGCTGGGCTGGACGAAATCCACCCCGGGCGCGTTCAGCAGGTCTTTCTGCCAGCTCGGCTCGAGCTTCACGATCTGGCGCTTCTTCGCCGACAGGTCCGTCTCCAGTTTCACGATCTTCTTCTGGACGTTCTCGGCAATTTTCAGGATGTCGTCGATCTGCTTCGCGAACGCGACGTCCTTCGTGTTGTATTCTTCCCACTCCTTCTTCGCCCTCTGCGTTTCCTTGTCGAGGTCGTCGAAACGCGCGACAGCCGCATCGCGGTCCTTCTCCAGGCCCGCCGTGGGGTGGCCCTTTTCCTTCGCTTCATCGACCGCCACTCGGGCCTTCTCGGCGCGGTACTTGAGCGTGTCGGATTCCGACTTGGCGAACTGGAAATGCTGAAGCGTCTGCTCGAGCTTGCCGCGCATCGCTTCCCTGTCCGCGCGGATCTTCGCGATCGCGTCCTTCTGGCCTTCGACCGTCTTTGTGGCCGCTTCGAGTTCCGCGGCGAGCGCCTTCAGTTCTCCCGGGTGCTCCCGTTCCAGCCGGGCGTTGATCTTGTCCCGGTCGATCTCGGCTTTCTTGAGGGCAACCGTGTTGAAATCGCGCTGGAAATGTTTCCAGTTGCGGTCGTAGTCCTGCCACGCCATCCACACGGTGGCGGCGATGAGCAGGATCGAGGAAACGAAGAAGAGCCTGTTGAGCGTGGGCATGTCATAGAGCGTGTCGCTCAGGGGATCGGCCGGCTTGGGCATGGGGGCCTGGCTCCGTTGGGACTAGATGTTGAAGAAGAATTCCGGGATGGCGACGACGTACTTGAGGTTCATGGTCCAGCGCATGAGCATCTTGATGACCATCCCCGCCATGACGAGCACGTGGACGATGAAGACGCTGTAGCGGACCATGCCGAGCGACTCGTAGAACTTACGGAAGGTCGGGATGAAACGGGTGAGGAGGCCCGGGGTGACGACGAAGTACCCGAGCATGACGAGGATCCCCCATATCTCGCGCACGAACCAGTTGTGGGGCATACCGGTGTGGAAGATGCGGAGGTAGACGATCTCGGAAAGGTTGATGTTGGTCAGCGGTTCGAGCTTGTGGATGTCCCAGGTTTCGTAAGGTCCGAAGAAGTTCCAGTTCGGGCCGCGGAGGAAGGTGCCCATGAAGATGAGCAGCACCCAGGTGACGACGAATCCGAACATGTACACGGAGATCGCGAACTTGCGCTCCTTGTACGTGTAGTAGCCGTTGCCCTTCGGGTTCTTGTCGATGTAAGGCAGCATCATGAGCCCGGTGACGATCATGGTGGGCAGGACGACGCCGGCGATCCAGGGATCGAAGTAGACGAGCATTTCCTGGAGGCCGAGGAAGTACCAGGGCGCCTTGGAAGGATTGGGCGTCTTCGCGGGGTTGGCCGGCTGTTCGAGCGGCGCCTTGAGCGAGATCGACCAGACGATCAGGAAGACCGAGAAGAGGATGAGGCAGATGAGCTCGATGTAGACGAGGTCGGGCCACACGAAGGTCTTCTCGACCTCCTTGGCCTCGGCTTCTTTCGGCGGCAGCCCCTGCTCGATCCGTTCGTCATTGAGGGCGGCCTGCCGGAAGGCCAGCCAGATGAAGAACCCGACGGACGCGACCATCATGACGATGGGGACGTTGTCAGGGGTGGCCGCGATGGAGCTGAACTGCGGGTCGTAGTAGCTGAGGAGCAGCAGCAGCGCGGAGACCACGGCGATGGGGCCCGCGATCTTCGGCTTCGTCAGCGTCCGGTAGTACTTGAGGCCGAGCGCCAGCCCCACCGTCGACAGGATCATGAAGATCCATGCCTTGCTGACGATGGCGTTGACGAGCCCCGTGTACCAGCCCGGCGGCTGAAAGGCGAGGGATGTCAGCGATGTCATGTCTTCCAGGTCTCCCTACATCGGTCCCGAGATGCCGCCGTCCTTGCGGACGCGCCAGAAGTGCACCGCCATCAGTGTCGCGGCCGCAAGCGGGAACGCGACACAGTGGAGGACGTAGAACCGGAGCAGCGCGCCGGGGGCGACGAAGCGCCCGGCGAGGAGGCCGTAACGGACGTCGTCTCCGGCGTGGACGAGCGAGATGTCACCGAGCTTGAGCAACGCCGCACCCGGGCCCTCGTGACCCACGACGGGCGTCGCGCGTGCCATGTTCGTGCCGACCGTGACGGCCCACATCGCGAGCTGGTCCCACGGCAGCAGGTAGCCGGTGAACGACAGCAGCAACGTGAGCACGAGCAGGATCACGCCGACGTTCCAGTTGAATTCCCGCGGTGGCTTGTAA
>JAIOPR010000292.1 GCA_021413805.1 Planctomycetota bacterium | reverse complement strand
ATCCGCAGCTCCACATCGGGTGCGGGATGCGAGAGGAGCAGGCGCATCGCGAAGCGGTCGAGTTGCGCCTGCGGCAGCGGATAGACCCCTTCGTGTTCCATCGGGTTCTGTGTCGCGAACACGAAAAACGGTCGCGGCACCGCCAGCGTTTCGCCCTCGATCGTCACCTGGCGCTCCTGCATGACTTCCAGGAGCGCGGACTGGGTTTTCGCGGGAGCGCGGTTGATTTCGTCCGCCAGCACGACGTTGGCGAAGATCGGTCCCTTGCGCAGCAGGAACGTCCCGTCGTTCGCCCGGTAGACGTGGCCGCCCAGGATGTCCGCGGGGAGAAGGTCGGGCGTGAACTGCACCCTGCGGAAATCGCAACCCAGCACGCGGGCGAGCGTCTTCACCAGGTGCGTCTTCCCGAGCCCGGGAACTCCCTCCACGAGCACGTGCCGTTCGGCCAGGACCGCGCACAGCAGCAGTTCGACCTCGCGGTCCAGCCCGACGACCGCTTCGGCAATCCTCTGTTTCGCCTGCAGGATCCGCTCCCGGGTTTCAGGGGCACGGACGGGTGGGGAAGTGTTCACGTGCGTTCGTCTCCACGGTTTTTTCGAAGCCATCCAAGGATCTGCAGGCAGTCCCAGTGAACCCGTTTCAGCTCGCCCGCGTCGAGGTCGGGGGAAGGTGCGGCGGCGAACTGCTCGAGGTGGCGCTGGCGCTCTTTCACGGGCGGCGGCATGTCTTTTTCGAATTCCACCGCTTCCAGCGACACCGCGAGCGCGAGCGCCTGGATGCCCGGGCCGATGGCGAGGCGGCTGTCGCGGGCGGCCCGGGCGTCGAGCGGAGAGCCGGCGGTGCGCGCGAGGTGGTGCAGCTCCCGGTCATTCCGGCCGCCGAGGGCAGCGACGAGGAGGAGCGCAACGAGAAGCGCGGCGGCCATGGCCACTTGTCCCAGCGCGGAGAAGGGAGCCCGGTTGAAGTCAATTCCCTGGCCCATCGGGTAATTCCCCGGCCCGGCGTCCAGCGACTCCAGGCGAAACTCGATCCGCCGCCAGGACGAATCCGGGAGCTGCACTTCGCAGAATGCATGCACCCGGTTGGACACCAGGCGCGTCGGGATGCCGCTCGCATTGCCGAGGACGAAGAACACCCAGGCGCGATGGCGGCAGACTCCCTTGCGCGAAAGGGCCAGCGTCAGGAAGTCGTTTTCGCGCCGGTCGGCGGCTTCGATCGGAGCCACCACGAACCCCGAGCAGTACGCCTGGAGACGGCGGACTGTATCGCGGTACGTGGCCCCGGGAATCCCCCCGATGCGATCCAGCACCAGCGCGGCGTCCTGTCGCACGTTGGCGGGAAGCGCCACTTCGACGGGAACCAGCGGCGAGTCGGGAAGCGGTGCGTTCCAGTAGTCGGTGTTCCCGGTGAGTGTGTAGGAGAGGTCTATTTCGCTCGTCACGTCCCCGGTCACGCACAGCCCGTCGCCATCGTCGCGGGTGAACTTGAGCGACACGGCCCCCGTCGTGCGGTACTCGCTCACCATCGCGTCCGGGGTCGAGCACGGAACCGATACGGGTTTCCCCGCGACCAGGCTGACGCGCACGGAAGCGCGGTGCACAAAGGGACCTTTCGCCTGCCGCGCGAATGCGGATTTCCGGGTCGGGGAGGCCGCCAGGCATTCGAATGCGGGACTGATGCCTGTGTAGACCTGCAGGCGATGAGTCCAGTTCAGGCGGGGAGAAAACGGGTCGACGGCGTCCGGAAAATATCCGTCGTGGCCGGTGGTGAGATCCATCGCCTGCCGGGCCTGGCGGTATTCCTTCCGGTTGACGGGGTCGATCGCCAGCCGGTCCACGGTTGCCTTGGCCGGGGGAGTGCTCCACTCCTTCGAGAACCTGGACACCGCTTCCCGTTCCCCATGAACCTCGCGCGTCCACGTGCCTCGCGCCGACGCGGTTGACGCGCTTTCCGATGCCCTGGAATCCAGGAGCCCCGAACCCTTGATTCCACGAAGAACGAGCGGTGCCAGCGCAATGCTCCCCACCGCAACCAGGAGGACGATCACGCTCGCCGGGACGCGGTGCAAAAAACCGGGCCAGACCTTGCGGGCGACCGGCTGCCCCGTCGGTCGCGGCGGCGGCTGCGCAAAGACTTCACTTCGCTCCGCACACAAAACCATCGCTTCACGGATTTCCTCCACCGTTCCCCGGCCGGCGTACACGCACAGGTCCAGCAGCGTTTCAAGTCGAATCCACCCCGGGCGGTGGCTTTCCGGGATGTTTTCGTGGGCGGCGAGAAGCGGGCACTGCTCGCGTGGTGTCAGCCCGCCCGGCGAGATCCAGCCGGTCTTCGCGGCGCGCTCGAGCAGGCGCGTGTAGGCGACATGAAGAGCCGTGGCGGGCGAATTTCCAGAGGAATCGATCGGCACACACCACCCTTTTTCGTCAGCGGGCCGAGTGCCCGGTGAGGACGGCATCGTAAGGGATACCGGGTTGAATGACGCCTAAGGTTCGCACTCCGCTATGATTTCCGCATGAAGACCCTTGTCCTGGGATCGCTCTGCATCGCCGCCTTCGCGGGAATCCTCGCGCTGGGTCTGCGGGCACCCGTGATCCGTCCTCCCGAGCCTGCTCCCGAGAGGTCCCTGAGGGGGCCGGAAGACGGAAGCGCAACCGCGGCCTTCGAGTTCGCCGCGGCCCGGGAGAAGGCAGGCGACCTCGCCACCGCCGCCGAGTATTACCTCCGGGCGCTCGAACTCAATCCGGGCTCCAATTCCGCGAAGGAAAAGCTCTTCGCCATGCCGGAGTCGCTGAAGGCCGCAGAGGAGGCTCGAATTTCCTCGCGACTCCTGGCCCTGTTCTCCCGGCTTGAGGACGAGAAGCGCGACCTCGAAGCTCGTTCGATCGCGCGCCTTGTCCTGCTCGGGCATCCCGAAAACGAACGCGCCCACGTGATGATGGGAGACGAGCGGATTGACGGGAAGTGGTATTCGAAAGACGAACTGGAACTCGTGCGGATCTCACGGGCGAAGCTGGAGGAGAACGAGGCCTGGAATCGAATGTCCCTCCGCGACAGGAAGGTTCATACGCTACGGCTCGAGTATGACGCAAAATGGGAGCTGCCTCTCCACGACCGGGTGTGGCTCGACTGCGCACCCGACGCCCCGTTCGTCTTCTGCCTCGAGAAATCCGACAAGTACAACGCGTCCCTGTCACTCGAGGCATTCCAGACCGACGCGAAAGCGTACTTCGGACAGTTCTGCCGGCAGTTCGGCGGGCTGTTCTCCTCGGAGGTCCTCTGCTCAAGCGCGGTCTGCCCGATCTACGTGTTCTCGACACAGGAACGCTACCGGGCCTGTACCGAAGCGCCGGGTTGGCTCGGCGGCCATTTCGATTCCACACTGGGTATGTCTTTCCTCTACCGCGACTCTTCTACTCTGACCGAAGCGCTCTTCCACGAACTCACTCACCAGATGTTCTATGTCATTTCCGGCGTGAAGAATGGCAAGCCGCTGGTCCCGACTGCGTCCGGGGAATGCTGGTTCCTTGAGGGGCTCACGACCTATTTCGAGGGATTCACACGCGAGGCCGAGGGGCGGATTGTCTTCGGCGTTCCGCCGGGCGAGTACCTTGCGGCGGCGAAAAAACGGTTGGCCGGCCCGAAACGCTACAAACTCGCGGAGTTGATGCGCGTCACCTTCAGTCAACTGAAGGACGACGCCAATGCAGGAGGCCGTTCCGCTACCCAGATCACTTCGCAGTGTTGGGCGGCGACCTTTTTTCTGTTGATCGGCGCGGACGGGAAGTACCGGGACCGGTATCTCGACTATTTCAAGCTCGAGCTTGTCGGCAAGGGCGGCCACGAAGCGGCTGTGAAGTGTTTCGGGGATCTCGGCGCGATGGATGCCGAGTACGTGGAATTCTTCCGCACGTTGAAGTAACGCAGGAAGAATTAAAGCGACGGCATCATCGCCAGCCGGAAACCGCCCTTCGGGCTGACATGCCGCGTCGCCGCGGTGGACCGGTAGCTCGCCGCCAGTTGCGCGCCTGAAGCATTCCAGTACCCACCCCGCAGGATGCGCGCTTCGGGAAAATCGGCGCCGGGCGAATTGAGGCAGAAGTCGCGGCTGTTGCCCGCCATGCCGCGCACGCCGTACGGGGATTCATCCATCGGGAACGACCGCACGGTTACCGGCCGCGGGCCGTCCCGCAGGGAATGTTCGGAATTGCAGAGCGTCGGCTCGAAACCGTTCCCCCACGGGAAACGCCGGCGATCCGGCCCGCGCGCCGCTTTCTCCCAGTCCATCTCGTGCGGGATTGCGATCATCCAGGGCTTGCGACCGCGGAGCCAGGCGCCATAGTGAAGCGCGTCCTCCCAGGATACGCCGAGGACCGGCCAGGACGGTTCCCACGTCGCGGTGCAGCCCGGCAGTTGCCATTTTCCGCCCGGACCGCCATCCGCCGGCGGGCCCCAGGGCGAACCGGGCCACATCGCCGGCCCCGCCGGTGCCCTCCGCGGCGCTCGCGACTCCGCCTCCCGCGGGTGGCTCTTCGCCAGGTCGTTCAGGTACTCCGCATACTCCCGGCAGGTTACCGGCTCCCGGCCCATGAATATATCCGGAAGCGACAGGGCTTCGTGCGGAAGCGACTGCGGGTTTTCGCGGTCGCCCTGCCAGCCGAATTTTCCCTGCGAAATCTGCACGAAACCGGGGGGAATCTCATCGGGCGCGTAGAGGGTGACCTTGAGGTCCACGGATTCGCAGCGGCCGACCCACACCGGCACGCGGACGGGGCGGCTGCCTTCGTGGTTCACGACCAGCAGGTACGACCCGAAGGGAAGCGCCAGTTTCCGGATGGGCGTCTTCCCGAGGCGCTGTCCCCCGGCGGAGGCAAGGAAAGGGGAGTCCTGCTCGAAAAGAGCCCGGAACACGGACATCGGGACGCCCTCGGGGTCCGTCGGGTAACCCCGGCCGGACGCCGCGGGCACCTTGAGCGGGCCCTGCGTGAGGAGGCGGAAGATCCAGACATCGGCGCCCTGGACCGCGTGCTTCAGGCACTCCTTGCCGTGGACCTGGATCGAGGCCGGGCGCGCCCACTCAAGGGTCCGGAGCCCCTCGGCCGCGATCTCCCCGTCCAGCGCTCTTCCGCTCGCGACGTGGTATCCCAGGTGCACCGCTTCGGAAGCGGTCACCATTCGCCCCGATCGCAGGCACGGGCAGCGGTACGATTCGGTCGAAACGCTCAGCGTTCCCTCGCCGCGAAGCTGGACGTCGAACTCCCCGTCGTTGAAGCGCGACACCATCTGCAGGTGGAGCAGCCCTGCTTTCTCGTCTCCCGTTTCTTCCGCGTGCTGGAACTCCGCCCAGTGAATCTCGGCTTTCAGGCGCCGCGCTTCCCGGTGGTTCTTCACGAGCTCGAGCGCCGCGGCGATGTTCTTCTCGGCTTCCCGCAAGGCCTCCACGGCTTCCTTTTCGGCGATGTGGGCTTCATGGACCGCCTCGCGCGCCAGGTCGCTCGCCGCCCCCCACCTCACCTCGGAACTGCGCGACTCCAGGTGCTGGAATCGCGCTTCCGCCTGCGCCGCTTTGTACGCCTCGAATGATTTGTCGGCCAGATCCACGTGGGCCGCCGCCGCGTCGGCCGCCTGTTTCGCACTGGAGCCGCCCGCGAGTGCGGTTTCGATTTCGAGGAGAAGAGCCGCTGCGTCCGGCTGTCGTAGTTCGGGGGGCGCCGCGAGCGCCTTCATGCACGAACTCTCGAGCTCACGGCTGATGGTCATTCCCAGCTTCGAGGGAGTCGTGGGCATCCCGGCGCGCTGTTGCTCCAGGACCGCTTCCGCCGAGTTGCCGGAGTACGGTGCACGGCGGGCCATCACGCGGTAGAGGATCGCTCCCAGTGCGTAGACATCGCTTCGCGCATCCGCCGTCCCGCCGCCGGAAATCTCCGGGGCCACGCAAGTCGGGTCGACGATCTGCGACGGTTGTTTGCCGGGGGGTGCGCCGGGAAATTGCGCCAGCGCCCAGTCTGCCACGATCACCTCCCCCCGCTCGCCAAACTGGATCGACCGTGAGCTCAGCCGCCGGTGCACCAGTCCCAGCCCGTGCGCATAAGCCACCGCCACACAGGCGTCCCGGAATGCCCGGAGAAACCGCGACTCGTCCATCACCGCCTGAAGCGGCCCGAGCTTCGTGTCCTCCTCGATCGCTTCTTCCAGCGACCGCCCCTGGGTGACCTTGCGGGACAGGAAGAGTTTCCGGCCGCCCGGGGTTCCCTTGGGAAGCGCCCCCTCGGGAATGGCGGCGAGGTCCACATCCTGGAGGGAGGCCTGGAGCTTTCCCCCGGCGACGATCCGGTCGAACAGGTCCGAGGAATCCGGGCCGAGGGATATGACGATCTGTCCCTCGCGCGAGGCGTCAGCGCGCGATGCGCCGGAAGCGGTGAGCCGGCCATAGACTGTGCCGAGGGTGACCGGGCGGTCGCGACCCAGCGCGACGGTCCCCACGACTCCGGCGGCGCGGTTTCCCCCCCGCGAACCCTCGGCGCCAGGGTCGGGTCCGGGCGGTGGGGCGCTCTTCGCCGGCACCGCGACGGCAACCGGCGGCCGCTCCCGCAGGGCCGGGTTCGCGGCTTTCCGCTTGAGAATCGCTTCGGCCACCGCCCGCACCGCTGCGACCTCGTCCGCCGTCAGGAGCTTCCGGCGAACAAGTTCCTCCGCGAGCCCCTGCCCGCCACAGGCCCGCAGGGCTTCCGTAACGGCGGCCTCTTCAATAAAGCCCAATTGAAGGGCCTGCTGGGCGAAAAGGAGATCGGATTCGAGGCTCATGCCAGAGATGCCTTGCTGATCGTGGCGGATCATTCGGGGGGCGGGAGGAGGCGAAGCTGGAAAGGGCGATCGTCCTGCCCGGGTAAATCGTAGTCCCGGGAGCATCGCGGCATCAAGGACTCATCCGCGCCGGCGGGGGAGAGGCGCCGCAGAACTTTCCGCTTCCGGCCATTTCTCCCTCACTTTCCGCCGAGGGGTGCGCCGATAGATCAGATTGCGATGAAGCGCCGTCAATGCGGTCGGATCCGGGTTGAGTGGAACCGCTGTTCCTTGTTACCGCGGGTCCCGGGTGCGGCGGTGCAGTCGTGGAGAGGGGACACCATGGCGTCGTTTCATTTCGTGGGCATAGGCGGCATCGGCATGTCCGGTGCGGCGCGGATCCTGCTGGCGCGCGGCATCGCGGTCTCCGGGAGCGACATCGGCCGGAGCGACGTGACGGACGAGCTGTCGATGAAGGGCGCGCGGATCTCGATCGGGCACGCGGCGGAGAACGTGCCGGCGGAGACGACGCGCGTGGTGATCACGGCGGCGGTGGACGAGAAGAATCCCGAGGTGGCCGAGGCGCGGCGGCGGGACCTGCCGATGGTCAAGTACGCGACGCTGCTGGGCGAGTTGATGCGCGACCGGTACGGCATCGCGGTGGCGGGGTGCCACGGGAAGTCGTCCACGAGCGCGATGTGCGCGTTCGTGCTGGATCGCGGCGGCTACGACCCTTCGTTTGTCGTCGGCGGGGGCATTCCCGACCTGGGCGGCTCGAGCCGCGGCGGAGCCGGCGAGCCCTTCGTCGCCGAGGCGTGCGAGCATTTCCGCTCGTTCCACAACCTGTACCCGCAGATCGCGGTCGTCACGAACATCGAGGAAGACCACCTCGACTACTATCGCGACATCGAGGAGATCATCGGGTCGTTCGGTGTTTTTATTTCGCACGTGCCGGCCGAAGGGCTGGTCGTGATCAACGGGGAAGACGCGAACTGCGCCCGGGCGGTGCGGGCGGCGCGGGGCCGGGTCGAGACGTTCGGCTTCGGGCCGGGGTGCGACTGGCGCGCCGTCAACATCCGCGTCGAGGACGGGCGCTGGAAATTTGACGCACTGCGTCATGAGGCGCTCTTCGGGAGCTTCGAGCTCGCGGTCCCGGGCGAGCACAACATCAAGAACGCGCTGGCGGCGATCGCGGTCGCAAACGCGCTCGAGATGCCGGGGGACCGGATCGCCGGGGCGCTCGCGGAATTCCACGGGGTGCAGCGGCGCATGCAGTGGCTGGTGCGCGGCCCGGTTTCCGTGATGGACGACTACGCGCACCACCCGACGGAAGTCCGCGCCACGCTCGCGGCGCTCAGGGCGCTCTGCCCCGACCGCCGGATCGTCGCCGTCTTCCAGCCCCACCAGTATTCCCGCACCCGCATCTTCCGCGACGGGTTCGCCCACGCCTTCTCCGACGCCGACGAGGTCATGATCCCCGGCATCTACGAGGCGCGCGATTCCGCCGACGACCGCCGCGCCGTCTCGGCGCTCGACCTGGCCGACGACATCCGCGCCACCGGCACCGCCGCCCGCGCCTTCACGTCCTTCGACGACTGCGTCCGCGCCCTCAACGCCGTCCCCGCACCCGCCGTCATCATCACCATGGGTGCCGGCGATGTGTTCAAGATCGCCGGCGCCGTCTCCGTCCTCGTCCCCAGGCCCGATTCCGGAAGGGTGGCCGTATGATCCTGAAGCGCGACGAACTGCTCGCCCCCCGCACTTCCTACCGCATCGGCGGCCGCGCCGAGTACTTCTTCATCCCCGAGCGGATGGAGGAAGTCTCGCAGGCGATGTCCTACTGCCGCGCCAAGGGGATCGACCTCCGCGTCCTCGGCGGCGGCACCAACCTGCTCGTGCGCGACGAAGGCTGCCGCGCGGTCCTCTCCCTCGAGCGGTTCAAGCACACCGACTGCTTCGGCCCGTTCGCCAAGGCCGAGGCCGGCGCTTCGTTTCCCGCGTTCGTGAAAAAACTCGCCGACAATTCCTGCCAGGGGGCGGAAGCGCTCTGCGGGATCCCGGGCACCGTCGGCGGCGCGTTGCTGATGAACGCGGGCGGGCATTACGGGGAAATCGGGGAGTTCGTGAAGCGCGTGAAGGTCGTCGAGCCGGACGGGCGCATGGTGACGCTCGAGCGCGACCAGTGCGGATTCCGCTACCGCGATTCGGACCTCGGCGGGCGCATCATCCTCGCCGCGGATTTCGAGTTTCCCGAGGGAAACCGCGAGGAAATCCGCAACCGGATGCGCGAGATCTTTGCGAAGAAGAAATCGTCCCAGCCGCTTCACTCCCACTCCGCCGGGTGCGTGTTCAAGAATCCCCCCGGGGCCGCGGCCGGGCGCATGATCGACGAGTGCGGTTTCAAGGGCACCCGCATCGGCGGCGCCGCCGTCTCCACCGTCCACGCCAACTTCCTCACGAACGACCAGGATGCTTCCGCGGCCGACATGCTCGAGCTGATCAACCGCATCCGCGGCCAGGTCCGCGAGCGCCACGGCGTTGACCTTCAGCTCGAGATCAAGGTCTGGTAGCCCGGCCAACTCTTCCAAAGAGGTTTTCCATGCGCAAGACTCCCTCGCTGTTCCGTGCACTGTCCGATCGCACTCTCCGCGTTGCCGTGCTGGCGGGCGGGCCGGGGAGCGAGCGTGAAGTCTCGAAGCGCAGCGGGACGGCCGCGCACAAGGCGCTCGTCGGCGCAGGATTTCCCGCGGAGCTCGTGATGATCGACGCGGCGCTTCCCGATCCTTTCGATTTCGACGCCGCATTCCTGGCGCTGCACGGGCGCTTCGGCGAGGACGGAACGCTCCAGAGAATCCTGGAGGAGCGGGGCATCCCGTACACCGGCTCCCCGGCGGACGCTTCCTATAACGCCTTCGACAAGATCCTGTCCAAAGGCCTGTTCGTGGCTCACGCGGTGCCGACGGCGGGATTTGTGACGGTGGGGAAGGGCGACGACGGGTTTGCGCGCAACGCCGCGGCGGCCGAAGTCGGGTTCCCGATGGTGATCAAGCCGGCGCGCGAAGGGTCGAGCGTCGGGGTGTCGATCGTGCGCGAAAGGAGCGAGATCGACGCCGCGTTCGAGCAGGCTTTCCGATTCGATTCCCGCGTTCTCGTCGAGGAATTCGTAGCGGGCCGCGAGCTGACCGTCGGCGTCCTCGAGGGGCGGGCGCTTCCGCTCATCGAGCTGCGCCCGAAGCGCGATTTTTTCGATTTCGAAGCGAAGTACGTGGACACCGGGACGGAGTACCTGATCAACCCGGAACTGCCGGAAATCGTCGCGCGTTCGGTTTCGCAGGCCGCCGTCGCGGCGCACCGGGCGCTTCGGTGCGAACATTTTTCGCGCGTGGACGTGATCTTTCACGAGAAGCGCGGGCCGATGGTGCTCGAGGTGAACACGCTTCCCGGCCTGACGGAACGCTCGCTTTTGCCGAAGTCGGCGGCCGCGGCCGGAATCGGATACGCGGAGCTGTGCGAGACGATGCTGCGACTGGCGCTGAAGCGGGCGAGCCTGGCGAAAGGGAAGAAGGCAGCGCGGGGGTAGTTGTTGCGGCGTGAACTCAACGGGGGGCGCGGAGAATTTTCTCCGCGCCCCCCATGCTGTTTTCGGGAGCGGGCGATTCGCGATTTGCGACCCGGGAAGGCGATTCGACCGAATCAGCCCGGATCGCGCGTTGTGATCGCTTTGCCGGCGCGCCGCCCCGGTTACAGTGGGCGACCATGCGCATCCTGATCGTCTGCACGGGCAACCTGTGCCGCTCGCCGATGGCGGAGCACCTGATGAAGCGTGCCCTGGCGAGGGCGGTGCGGATTCCGGTTGAGAATCTGGGTGCGCGCGGCTGGATCGTGGAGTCGGCGGGGACCCACGCGTATGACGGGCTCGACATGCCGGAGAACGCAAAGCGGGCGCTGGCGGAGCTGGGCATCACGGGGGTGAAGCATTCTTCGCGGCTTCTCCGCGCCGCGCACCTTGTCGCCGCCGACGTGGTTTTCGCGGCGGCGAAGGAGCACGACGAGTCGATGCGGATGCTGCACGCGGCGTCCGCACCGAAGCTGCGGATGCTGGATGAGGGGCGGGATGTGTACGACCCGATGGGAGAGGGGCTGGACCAGTACCGCGAATCGGCCGCGCACATTTCGGTGAGGGTGGAAGCGCTTGCGGCGGAGCTGCTGGCCAGTGCGGGGCGGTAGGACGCCGGGGGAAATTTCAAGCCCTCGCTGTGGAAAGTCACAAACAAAGTAGCCCCATAGGGTTGCACTTCGCGCTTTTCCCGGTCTCGTTGTTGACAGTATTTCAGTAATGTCATATTATTACTGTCATCATGACGCCGCCAACCGATAACCTCACCCTCGATGACCTCTGCCAGGACGCCACGCGCCTCCTCCAGAAAAACGGCCTCCTCGATGCCCAGAAGGACGGCCGCGTCACCGATGCCCCCGACCCCCGCACCGTCCGCTACTACCAGGGCCTCAACCTCGTTGACCGCCCCCGCATCCTCGACCGCGAAGCGCGCTACGGCTGGAAACAGGTCCTCCAGGTCCTCGCCATCAAGGCGCTTCAGCACATCGGCCTTCCCCTCGCCCAGATCCAGAATCGCCTGATCGGCCGCTCCGAAGCCGAACTCGAAGCCGTGCTTCGCGGCGTCACCGAGCGCCCGCAACCCCGCCATCCCGCCGTCAAGTCCGTGACGTGGAAGGAAATCGTCATCGAGCCCGGCCTCCGCCTGATGGTGGAGGAGGGCTGGTCGTTCGCCACTGACCCGGACGCCACCGTCGCCCGGCTCCGCGCGGTCCTCGCCGCGCTTTCCGCTTCGAATGGAGGAACTGCCCATGAAGCCCGCTGAAATGCTCGCGCTTTTCGACATCCCAGGCCGCACCCGCGGCGTCGGGCGCATCGAATGCGTCCGGGGCCCGGAGAAAGTCATGCTGCCGCTCGCCGGCGTCACGATGAAAGCCCGCGTCGCCGAGCGAGTCGCCCGTGTCACTGTTACGCAGACCTTCCGCAACCCGTTCCCCGACGCTCTCGAGGCCGTCTATATCTTCCCCCTCGCCGGCGGTTGCGCCGTCAGCGATTTCGAGATGAGGGTGGGGAAGCGCGTGATCAAGGGGACCGTGAAGGAGCGGCAGGAAGCGCGGGCGACGTATGAGAAAGCGATGGCGGAAGGGAAGCGCGCGGCGCTGATGGAGCAGGAGCGCGACGACGTGTTCACGGTGAGCGTCGGCAACATCCCCCCGGGCGAGGATGTCACCGTCGTCATCGAGACCGCCGAGCGGCTCCCGTATTTCGACGACGGCATGACCGAACTCCGTCTCCCCGTCGTGGTCGCGCCGCGGTACATCGCCGGCACGCCCGTCGATGGCCAGCCGACCGGCGACGGCGTCGAGAGCGACACCGACGCCGTTCCCGATGCCTCGCGTATCACCCCGCCGCGGCTCGCAGAAGGATTCGACCCGAAGGTCTCGCTTGGCATCGAGGTTGAGCTTCTGACCTCCGGCGAAGAGCTTCGCGACGTCGCCTGCTCGCAGCACGCTGTCCGGACGTCGCTACGCACCGACGCCGTCGGCATCAGCCTCTCCTCCGAGCAGGAACCGCTCGACCGCGATTTCGTCCTCCGCTGGCGCGTCGCCGCCGCCGCCGTCCGCACGAGCTGCGTCGCCTGGCGCGACGACAAGGGCCGGCGCTTCGCCATGCTTTCCGTCGTCCCGCCGCGGCGCGACGGTTTCCTGGGGCTCGCGCGCGACGTCGTGTTCGTGCTCGACCATTCCGGCTCGATGGAAGGGATCAAGATGGCGAGCGCGGCGCGGTCCTGCTCGATGCTGCTCCAGACGCTGGGGCCGAGAGACCGGTTTGCGATCGTCGCGTTCGACAACTCGACGTCGTGGATGGTCAGCGGCGGCGTCGATCGCCAGTTCATCCCCGCCGACGACGCCGGGATCGCCCGCGGCGTCGCGTTTCTCCGGACGATTTCCGCGGACGGCGGCACCGAGCTGGCCCCCGCGCTCGACGAATCCCTCTCCGCCATCGGCGCGCGCCGGGAACGTTCCGGCCGCTCCCCGATCGTCGTCATCCTGACCGATGGCGAGGTCGGGGACGAATCCGGCATCCTGAAAATCCTGCAGAAAAACCTCGGCGACGCGCGCACGTTTACGGTCGGCATCGACACCGCCGTCAACTCCGGTTTCCTCAAGCGGCTGGCCTCCCTCGGTGGCGGCACCGCGTCGTTCGTCACTCCCGGTTCCGACCTGGAAGAAGCTCTTCGCGCCGTCGGCCGTGAAATCGGCCAGCCGCTCGTGACGGACCTCGCGCTCGACAAGAAAGGCGTCGAAGCAGAGTCGCTTTCGCCCGCCAGGATTCCCGACCTCTTCGCGGGTCGCGCGGCGAGCGCCTACTTCCTCGTGAAGTCCGCCACGACGGTGCGCGTCCGCGGCCGCTTCGCCAACGGCGCCGCTTTCGACGAAACGGTCCCCGTCCGCGACATCGACCAGCCCGCCATCGCCCATCTCTGGGCCAGGACCCGCGTCTCCGAACTGGAAGACCAGTTCCGGCTGCACCCGGAAGCGCAGGCGGATTTGAAATCGCAGATCGTCCGGCTGGCCTGCGAGCACACGCTGTTGACGCGCTTCACCGCCTTCGTCGCCGTGGACCATTCGGAGATCGTGAACCGTTCCGGCGAAGCGCGCAAAGTGGTGCAGCCGGTGGAGATGCCGGCGAAGTGGGAGATGGACAAGAACGTCCTGCCGGCCCCGTTGTCGGTCGCCCCGGAGTGTTGCTCCGCGGCCGGCTCGACCTCCGAGGAAATCTGCAAGGACGAGGGAGAATGCAGTCCTTCGAAGACTCCCATGGAGTTTGCGAAGGTTCCGCCCCCGCCTCCGAAGGCAAAGCGGCTCTCGGCCGTAGGTGGCGCCCTCCCGGGTTCCTGCCCGCCGGCCCCGAAGCCCGCGCCGATGCAGGCCATCGTCTCCTCGAGGTCCCGCCGTGCTGACGACGGCGGTTCCGGCGACGCCGGAATTTCCGACAAGGACCGCGAATCATTCACCAAGGCGCTGGAGCTCTTCACCAAGGCCTTCGCGACTGCCCTGGCCGAAATCCGGTCCGGGCGCGTGCCGGAACCTGAATCGCTCGAGGAAGCCCGCGTCGCGCTTGTCAAGACGCTGGCCGGGTCGCCGATGGGTTCTGAAGTGCCGATGCTGCAGAAATTCCTGCGCATGGCGGCCGTCGAGCTCGTCGCGGCGTGCGGAGCGGAGGGTTCGACCGCAGCAGGCTTGAGGGAAATGTTCGAGGGTCACGCCAAGTCGTTCGAGTCGGCGATGAAGGAGGCCGACTCGGCGCTGGCGAGCCGGAGCGGCAAGCGGTGGTGGGCCTTCTGGGAGAAATCGATCTAGTCCGGCTCCGGGAGCGACGACTTCCGCCGCGAACGCCGCGGCGGGACCAGTCGCTCCCGGGAAGACGGGACATTCCTGCAACGTGGGCCCGGAAGCGTCATGTGCCCGTTCCGCCACCCTGGGCCGGTGGGTGGAGCGGGGGCGCTTCCGGGTCGCACGCGGCGGAAATCCGGCGGACCGCCCTGCGTCGCCTTGGGTGGAATTTCAACGAGGGCATTTCATGGGATCGGCGACTTCGGGCGGTCCGCGCGGATTTCCGCCGCGTGCGTTCAAAACTGTGGAGGGGAGCGGGGTAGATACGAGGCCATCCCTGGCCTCTTGTTATTTCAGCGGAACAACAAACTCATCCCGCTTCTCATGCCATCCCGGCACAAAGGTCGCTCCCGGGTCGAGCGGGATCATCTTGCCGCGGATTTCGTGTTCCGAGACCTCGAGCATCACAAAATGGTGCAGCCCCTCGACGAAACACTTTGAGCCGGTTTCCTTCCGCGACGGTTCCAGCGTCGTGAATTTCCCGCCGGCGCCGCCCGTCACGATGCAAGTCATCGCGTTTCCGCCCGGGGCGACCTCGATCCGTTCATAGGCGTGCTCGTGGCCGGAGAGAACCAGCCGCACCCCCCGCTTCGCCAGCACTTGCTCCGCCACGTTGTACCGGACCTGCGCGGAGGGCGGTTCGACCGCGGCCGAAGAATACGGCGGGAAATGAATGCACACGACGGGCACCATCCGCTTGTCGCGCGCATCGGCCAGCGACTTGTCCAGCCATTTCAGCTGGTCTCCCTTGGCGTCGAGCAACTCCGGGTCGCCCGGGAGGTCGGTGCCGGCGTCGAGCACGATGAAGCGCAAAGGCCCGATGTCGGTGGCGTGCCAGGGCGGTTCGCCGTCCCTGGCGCCGGTGAAGCGGGCGACGTCTTTGCGGTCCTGGAGATGGTAGAGATCGTGGTTCCCGGGAACGAAGAGGAACGGCACGCGGTCAATTCCCCGAAGCGGCCACGATTCCTCGAGAAAAGTATTGAACCCCGTGGGATCGCGCGGCGGGCCCAGCGGGCGGAGGACGCTTTCGTGCCAGAGGGCGGGGAAGGGGAGCAGGCTGAGCAATCCGAAAGCGGGCTGGCCTCGCTGGAACTGCGGCCAGAAGGGAACCAGGTAGGTCGCGGTCCCGAGGTCCGGCATGTGCCCGGCCGGCAGGCATTCGCACGCGTCGCCGACGAACACGACGAGGTCCGGCTTTTGCTCGCGGATGGCCGCGACGACCGCGCGCTGGACTTCGCGGTGGCCCTGCGCGTCGCCGTAGACGGCGACCCGGAAGGGCCGCCCCGCCGGGAGTGCCGCGGGCGTCGCGACGCTCAGCGCCCCGCCGTCGAGGAGCCAGCGGGCATCGGTCCGGGGGTGGCCTGCGACGGAAGCGCAGCCGGCGATGGCGAGCAGCAGGGAGAGGGCGATAAACCTCATGGGGCGGGATTCTAAGCGCGGAGCGCCGCCCCCGCGCGGAAAAGCGGCATCCCGGATGGTTTGTTGGTCGGTTGACCAATAAAAGCGTGCGGGCGCTTGACCCGCGGCCGATTGTGCCCTATAAATAGGTTGGTCAACCAACCAAGGAATCCCATGGGCCGTCCCCCGAACACCGAAGACCGCCGCCGGCAGATCGCCCTCGCGATGATGAAGCTGATCGCCCTGCGCGGCTATGAGGGCGCCACCATTTCGGGGGCCGCCCGCCTCGCCGGCCTCACCCCCGGGCTCGTGCACTACCACTTCACGGACAAACTCGAAATCCTTCTGCTCGTCGTGGACGAACTTGCCTCGCTTCACAACGTCTCGCTCGACATCCGCCTCGGGACCTGCGGCGGCAACCCCTCGAAGGAACTCCGCCAGTTCATCGACGCGCACCTCGCGCTTCCCGGGAAAGAGGTTGCCGGGCCCCCGCGACTGCCGGTGAAGAAGCCGTCGCGGGAGCTGGCCCGGGCGCTCAAGAGTCCCTGGGTCCCCGGGGGAAGAGTGGCCGTCAAATGCTGGGGGGTGATCGGGCACGAAGCCGCACGGAACTCCAGGGTGGCAAAGGCTTACCGGGGCGTCGTGCGCGGGCTGGTCGCCCGGCTGGCCGGAATCATCCGGCGCGGAGTGACGGCGGGCAGGTTCTCCTGCAAGGAGCCGGAAGCGGCCGCCTCCATGGTCGTGGCCGGGATCCTCGGCGCGTTCGCCCTGGATTCGGCCGCTCCCGGCGTGATTCCCCGCGGTCGCGCGGCGCGGTCGGTGCTGCGGATGGCCCAGGGGCTGCTCTGGCCGATTCCTGATTGGGATGAAGAGCTATGAAAACAGGCATCTACGCGGGCACCTTCGACCCGATGACCGCGGGGCATTTCTCCGTTATCGAACGCGCCGCGCGGCTCTTTGACCGGCTTATCGTTCTCGTCGCGGTGAACCCTGCGAAACGTCCCCTATTTTCCGTCGAAGAGCGAGTCGCGATGATTCGCGAATCGGTCGTCGGGCTCGGCGAGGTCGAGGTTTCGGCAACCGAGGGCATGGTGATCGAATTCGCCCGCCGCGTCGGCGCCGGCTTCCTCGTCCGCGGCATCCGCTCCCTCACCGACTTCGACTCGGAGACCGCCATGGCCGCCGCCCACCACTCGCTCGCACCGGAAATCTCGACCGTTTTCGTCCCCGCCCACCCGGATCTCTCCTTCGTCAGCTCCAGCGCCCTTCGCGAACTCGCCCGCTGCGGCGCCGACGTCACGCGCTTCTGCCCGCCCGGGGTCGCGCGCCGCCTGCGCGAAAAAATGGAGGTGCCCCGTGCCGCCGTTTGAAGCCGTCGTGCTCGGGATCGGAGATGCGTTCACCGAGAGTCATTTCAACACGGCGTTTGTGCTGCGAAGCAGCGGTGCGACGCTGGCGATCGATTGCCCGGACCGGTACCGGGCGGTGCTGAAGGCGGCTTCGGGGAAATGCTCGACGCCCCTCCGCGTTGAGGAAATCGACGATTTACTGCTGACCCATCTCCATGGCGACCATGTCAACGGGCTGGAAGCGCTGGGGTTCCTGAAAGCGCTCGTGCTGAAGAAACGCCTGCGCCTCTGGACCACGCCCGAAGTCGCGGCGGACCTGTGGGACCGGCGGCTTTCGGCGGCGATGTCCCGGCTCTGGGACGGCGCCGCGTTTCGCGAATGCCGGCTGGAAGATTTCTTTGATCTCCGCGTGCTTGACTGGAACCGCGAGAACGCCATCGGGCCCTTCGCGGTCAGCCTGCGCCGGACGATCCACCATCTCCCGACCTGCGCGCTTCGAGTCCGGGCGGAAGGAAGAACGTGGGGCTACTCCTGCGACACGGCCTTCGACCAGGGACTGATCGAATGGTTATCCTCGGCCGACCTGATCCATCACGAGACGAACCACGGCCCCGCCCACACCCCCTACGCGGCGCTCGCCGCACTTCCCGCCGCACTCCGCGCGAAAATGCGGCTGGTGCACATCCCGGACGGGTTAGACGAAGCGGCTTCGGTGATTGAAGTGGCGGCAGAGAGCGCGGCGGTGCGGGTCGGCGGTGCGTGAGCGGGCTGCGCTGGTCGTCCCCCGCCTCTACCTCTTCACCAACTTCAGCGCCACCGCCTCCAGTTTCCCGCGGTCCCGGATGCGTTCCAGCCATCGTTCCGGGATCGCCTCGATGCCGTGTCGGGCGCCGAGCAACGCGCCTGCGACGGCGCCGTTCGTGTCGGCGTCGCCCGCGGCGTTCACCACGGCGAGCAGGACCTCCTCGAGCGGGCCTTTCTGCTCAACCGCCCAGAACCCGGCGGCCGTGCAGGTCACCGTGTACCCGATCCCGTTCGCGGCGCGGATCGGGAGGTCGTCGAGCGATTTCCGGGGAACCGACGCCAGCGCGTCCACGAGTTCCGCTTCCGGGCGGGGAAGCGCCCGGATTGCGGCGAGCGCGGCTGCCAGAGCGTTTTCTCCATGGAGAAGCGCGGCGACCCCGGCGGCGACGGCGAGGGCGCCCTGGGTGCAGCGCGGGTCGAAATGAGTGATGGCGGTCGCGTCGAGGGCGGCGCGGGCGAGGGCCGCGGGGTCGTCGTGGAACGCCAGCCCGACGGGGGCCACCCGCATGACGCCCCCGTTTCCCGCGGCGCGGCCGACGGATTGCTCCCAGACCATGCGCCCGGCGTCGAGCGGCGCGAATCCCTTCTCGAAAAGCGCGATCGCCTTCGCCGTCTGGTTCCCGAGGCCGCGGCCGTTGGCGCGGGACCAGCGGGTGAGGCGGGCGGCGAGGTCGCGCGGGTCGGCGCGGCGGTGGCGGGCGAGGGATTCGGCGAGGTCGAACGCCTGCGCGAGGTCGTCGTCCCAAGGGCGGCGGAGTTCGGCGGCGTCGATGTCCGTGATCGGCGGCTCGTGCGGCACGAGTTCGAACTCTGCGGGGAGGTCGAGCATGTTGCCCGCGGCGAGGCCAAGCATTGTCGCCCTGGCGCGGTAGAGGAGGTCGGGCATCGCCCCATCCTAGAAAATTCCTCTCGCTTCCGCGCGCCACAGTTTCCGAGCGTACTCGGCCGTCCCATGGCTACAATCCCACCC
>JAIOPR010000291.1 GCA_021413805.1 Planctomycetota bacterium | reverse complement strand
CCTATTCCGCATGGAAATGAAGGTGCCCTTCGTGTCGGCCTGCCTCCTCTTCGTCTGCTGCGCCGTGGGCGAAGCGGAGGTCTACCTGACTGCCGACTGCGGCGAGACCTGGCAGGACCGCGGCCCAAAGGGTTTCGCGGTGACGCAGCTTGTCCCCGACCCGAGGAACCCTGCTGTTGCGTGGGCGATCGCGCTTCCGACGGAGGCGAAAGAGGGCGAGGACCTGAAGTTCGCGTCGCCGGCGGTGCTGCGGACGGCCGACGCGGGCAAGACCTGGGAAGCGCTGGCGTCCTGGAATGGCCCCGACGCGTTCTGCATCGCCGTAGACTCCTTGAATTCGGACGTCGTCTACGTCGGGGCCACGTTCGGCCGGATCCAGAAATCCGCGGACGGCGGCAAGACGTGGAGACTGATCAGCCTCAAGGACCTGTGCCGGAACCCCGACGGGACGCCCCTGGAAGTGCAGCAGAACGTCCTCCGGATCTGCGTCCGGGGAGAGCGGGTCCTGGCGACGGTGAGCAACTTCGGAAGAAGCGGCCTGGCCGTGGGCGGGGTCGCGCCGGGAGCAAGTGGCTTCGCGCTCCTGAGTTCGGACGCAGGCGGGAAGTGGACGGCGATCCGCAGGGAGGTCATGAGTTCGCTTGCGCTGGCCGGGGACCGGATCCTGCTGGCGGACGACTACGGAAATGCCGAGGAGTCCACTGACGGCGGAAAGACATGGACGACGATCCGAAAAATGAAGGACCACGAGATGTACCCAATCCAGTACCACGGCACCTTTTCCGTCTCCCCCGCTGAAACGGAAGTCGTCTACTGCTGCCGCGGCAGGACGATCTCCAGCACGAAAGCGGGCGAGTGGACGCCGTGGGAATCGTCGAACAAGACAATCGCTGCGGAAATCGTCGCCTGGTGCCGTCCGCGGCGGCTCGCGATCTTCCAGCACGGCACTTTCGAAGAAGGCGAATCCACGGGATTCCGGCTCGATTCGAAACGGAGCCTGCGGGTGCGCGACGTCACCGGCGAGTGGGTCCCGATCGCAGTCCCCGGGGACAGGTCGCCGCAGTTTCTCATGACGGCGTGCGACGGAAGCGCGGCGTGGCTTATCGCGAAATAGAGGCGCGGGCGGACGGTCGCAGGCGGACGGCGCGAAGTGTAAGCTGACCTCCAGAGCGCTCGCCCATTTCGCCGGAGATTTCATGGCGTCTTTGCAACCACCTCCCGTCCCGCCACCGCTGCTCGGGATCCTGCCCGTCCTCGCGGGAGGGCTCTTGTCGGACTGGGGTATGTGCTTCGATTCGTGGAAATCGCGGGTTTTGTGCTGGGAGGCTGCCTTCCTGGAAGCGCTGGCGAAAGTCCAGGCGGAATCGAAGGGCGCCCCAACGGTCCCGCGCCGCTTCCGTCTGCGGGTAGCCCATTGCCCGCGCTGCCACGCCGGCCATTTCAGGGTCACGCTGTTCGAGCCGAACGGCACGCGCGAACGAGAGACTGAGATGGGGGCCGTGACCATGCATCCGGAGGCGGTTTTCTCGGTGACCGGACGCTGAAGAGCTTTTGCTTTTTCGGGTCTTCGTTGTAGGAGCGTTAGTCGCCCCAAGGCCCTGTGTGCTAAGCTTTCGACAATTCCAACAGGGTTTTGAGCACCGAGAAAGGGAGTATGACAGACCACGAAAAGAAGATGACCACCCGGGGTCTCTCCTTCATGAAGTGGAGATACTGGGACAATCGCCGGGGGGGGCTCCCACCCGAACTGAAAGCGCCGCTTGGAGGCCTCCTCGGTAAGGCCGAGGAAGACATGACGAATGACGGCATCACTGTTCAGCCGTCGTCCGCGATTCTTTCGCCCCAGGGGCAGGCGGCACTGCAGGAAGTAAAGAAGACATTGCTGGCGAAGTGCGCCACTACCGAGGTGCTCGACGCGATGGCCGGAAGGGCTAAGAGCGGAGCAAAAAAACCGTTTATGGTTCATTTGATCCAGTCGACGGTCGATGCCGACAGTGCATATGCGCGGCTGGCCCTTGACGAACCGGTGTTGAAGATCGTTGCCAGGTATCTGGACCTGGTGCCGCTGTGGTACAGCTTAAGCGGTTGGATAAATTTTCCGACGGAGGACGACGCGATTCAGAGCCAGCTTTGGCACCGCGACCCGGAAGACCGCCAGCTCCTGAAGGTCTTCTTCTACCTGAATGACGTGGATGAAAAAACCGGTCCATTCAGCTACGTGATGGGTTCGCACTCGCGCAGCAAGGAAGGTTTCAAGACGCCGAAATACATGGATCGCAAACGGGTCAGTGACCAGGACATGGACGCGACGTATCCGCGAAGCCGGTGGAAGCAGTGCACCGGACCGGCCGACACGATGATCCTTGCCGACACCATCGGATTCCACAAGGGCGGCAAGCCCGAGCGCGGCAGCCGCATCCTGGTGACGATGACTTATACGTCCGGGAAGCCGCTGGAAGGGCGCAAGATTCTGATTGAGGGCAAGCCGCACTGGGAAATGACCGAGCTGCAGCGTCGCGTCTTCGCAGTTGACTACAAAGGGAAACTGGACAAGAGCGTGCTGCAGCCACCCCAATCGATGTGACCATTCCTGCGGGTGCGCCGGAGCGGAAGAACAGTCCATTCCGGCCCACGCTCAACCGTTCACCCGCCGCCCCACCGACCGCGCCTCCTTCAAGCTCCGCCGCACGAACTCCGCGAACAGTTCATGAAGCGGCCGGGCGACGTCCGGCCCCTCCAGCCGCTCGACCGCCCAGGCGATCGCCTCGAGGGTCGCCAGCGCCCCGGCGACCGGGGCGCGCCGGAGCCGCGGTGCTTCCGGTCCTTCGGGCGAAGCCAGGGAAAGCCGCGGCATGCCGCGCAGTTCCGGGAGCCTCAGGAACATCCTTCGCGCCTGGCGCCAGGAACCGTCGAGGACGATCAGCCGCTCGGGGGGCGGCCCGGCGGGCGCTTCACTCCCGCCCGGGTAAAGCAGCCAGGTGACGCCAATTGCCGAGTGGTTGACCTCGGTAGTTCCCTCGCCCTGTCCCCCGTGGTTGACGATCGCGGAGTTAACCAGCGCTTTCGCCGCCAGCCGGGCGGTGTTCGTGCGCCGCTTCGCCTCGATGACGTGGCGGACGATGACGAAGCGCGTGCGGGTTTCGACGCGCGGTATCGAGGCGCAGAGGCAGAGGGCGGCGCGGAGGCCGCAGCCGTGGCAGCGGGCCGGGGGCTGGCCGGGCGGCGACGTTACTTGCCGCCTCCGGTGTTGGTGACGCCGCCGTTGGTGGGGGGGAGGGCGAAGAGGGCGGCTTTGGCGGTGAAGACCATGTTGCTGTCGTTGCGCTGGACGGCGCTTTCGAGGGCGACGTCGAAGGAAGGGACCATCATGCCGTTGAATTTTTCGGTGCCGTTGATCTTGATGATGACGGGTTTCTTGAAATCGATGAGGTGTTCGTTGAGCCAGACGGTGATCTTGGGGGAGAACTTGACGGACTTGACGTCAATGACGTTGTCCTTGATTTCGGCGTCGATGCGGGAGCGCTCGCCGGCGTTGCCGGGAATTTCCTCGACGGAGAGCCAGTAGCTGAACGGTCGGTAGGCGCGGGTCGGCATCCAGACGAGCTTTTTCGGGTTGGGCTCGCGGGTCTTGGCGAGCATCCAGTCCACGATGGGGCCGAGGCCGTCGGGCGGGGTGCCGTGGCCGATGCCGTTGTACTCGTGGAACTCCCACGAGGGTTTGCCGCCGATGGTGTAGCCCCACTCCTTGAGCTTGTCGTCGGCATAGCGGCTGCCGGCGACGGGGACCTGCGGGTCGTCGGGGCAGTTATAAAAGCGCACCCAGGTGTTCATGAAATTCTCGAGGCAGCCGGGCTCGTGGTAGAGCACGCGCCCGTTTTCGTAGCGGACAACCGGCGCGCCGGCGCACGGCCCGACCGCCGCGAACAGGTCGGGGTGGTGCCCCGCCATCCCCCACGACCCGTACCCGCCCATCGAATGCCCCGCGACGTAGATGCGGTTCGTGTCGATCGGGAACGTGTGCTTGATCTCCTCGATCAGCGTGCAGAGCCACTCTTCTTCGTTTTCCTTGTTCCACTCGCCTTCGGTCAGCGGCTCCAGCACCCACGGGTAAACCCCGATGCACTTGGAGTTCGCCGAGCCCCACTGCCCTGCCGCGCCCCCCGCGTCCGCCACGTTCTTGCCGCCGCCGTGCAGCCCGATGAAGAGCGGCATCGGCTGGCCGGACTTGGCCTTGCCCTGGCCCTGGAGGAGGTAGTGGCCCTTGTGATCTTTTTTCCACTGGTCGTCCGTGAAGAGCCTTTCCGGGAGGACGGTGTGGTTGTCGCCCTTGCCTTCGGACTTCTTGCCGGCGGCCATGATGGTGCTGAAGACCATCGGCATGGACTTGGCGACCTGGTCTTCGGGGACCTCCAGCGCGCGGATCTCGGTCATGATCGCCGGGCGGTCCTTGGGATCGGCCTGGACGTATTTCTGGACGAGCGCGGTGAGCGCCTTCTTTTCCTTGTCGGCCCACGGCTTTTTGGCGACGGGTGGGTCGGCGGAAAGAATGGTCGCGACGAAGGCGACGAGGGCGCAGGCGGGAAGGGCAAAACGGAGGAATCTCAAGGTCGGACCTCCGGCAGTTGCGAGGGGCCGCCATGGTAGCAAAAGGCCGGGGCCCAGAGCCGGGGCGAAATGCCGGGGCGAAATGCCGGGGCATGGGTCGCTCCCTTGCCGGGCGGCTATTTCCGCTGCCGGATCTGGCGGTACGGCTGTTCCAGCATCAGGATCGCGAGGGACGTCGTGAAGACGCGCCCGCCGACGTCGATCTCGTACGTCCCCTCGTTGTTCCAGGAGCCCTTCGCACACCCGTCCTTGTCGGACTTGCGCTGGTGCGCGAGCAGTTCCTTTTTCACGGCGCCGAAGTAGCTCGACCAGAGCGAGCCGCCGGCGTGGAAGGCGGCGATCGTGCCGTAATACCATTGGTAGAGGTTGAGGTTGCCCTCCTGGAACTTCTCCTTGTATCCCCGGACGGTCCTCCACGTGATGCTCCACGACGGGATGTCTCCCTGCACGCAGCCGAGGTGCAGCTTGTGCCGCGTACTGTCCGTCCCGACGGCGAGCAGCTCGCGGATCGCCGCGCCACTGTGCCCGTTCGTCCGCGTCGGCGTGTAGCCGTACTTCCGCCCGTCCTTCAGGTACGCAAGCCGGCCGCCCTTGTTCTCCTCGAGCGAGTTCAGGAACGCGTCAATTTTCACCGGCAGGTCGCTCGGCGTTTCGAACCCGGCGTCGCGCGAAGCGACGATGGCCTGCACGCAGAACGCGGTGTACGGCGTGTCCGATCCGCCGCGCATGTTCCCGGCGTAGGCCCACGCCCCGTCCTCCAGCCTCATGTCCACGAGCCTCTGTGCCAGCCGGTGCGCCGCATCCTTCCAGCGCCCCTTCCGCTCCATCGCCTCCGCTTCCGACAACGCCTCGCAGGCGAGCGCGAGCCCCCAGCCGGAGTGGGGGGACTGAAGAGCCTTGAGCGAGTTGAAGACGAGTTTCTCCTGCGCGTTCCCGTTCTCGTTCGGCAGCACGCCATGCCCGAGAAACGCGAGCGTGCAGAATCCCGTTTGCGCGTCGTTGTACGGATGCGGCACCGCTTCGCCGTGGTGGCCGCCTGCGATCCCTTCGCATTTCCTGTCGCCCGCGCAGTGCGAGTTGTACGTGTCGGCCTTCCACCCGCCGCCCTCTTCCGCGTGCCGCGCCAGCCAGTCGAGCCCCAGCTCCACCGCCGCCTCGGTCTCCTTCGTCCCGCCATATTTCTTCAGCGCCGCATCCTTCTCCGGCCCCGTCCGTGGCCCGACCAATTTAGGCTTCGGGAGTTCCTCGGTCGGCTGCTGGGCGAAGAGGGGGAGCGCGAGGGCTGCGGTCGCGACAAGTGCGGCCAGCGCCTGGCGGCAGGGAAAGGGCATCGCGGAAACTCCGTGGAAAGGGGAGGTGGTGCGTGCGCCAGCGTATCACCGGGACGGGATCAACCTGAGCCCGAAAGTCAATACGTCGGCGCGCGAACGGTCCTTCCCGATATTCGATCCCGCAGAGCGGTGGCACAATGTCGCGGATGAAATCCGCCGAGGTTCAACGATGACCGTTCCCGGCCCGGAGCCGCGCGCCGTCACGGTGCCAACGGTCCCTCGCGGGTTGAAGCGAGCAATCGGGTGCGTGATCGCCGTTGGCTTGTTCGTCGCCATCGCCCGGATTCTTCACCTCGCGGCCACGGAGCAGGAGCGGCGCGGCGAGATCCTCCTCGGGCAGCTTCGCCTCGAGCATGGGGGAAAGATCGCGTGGCTCGACGAAGACGACCAGGTTGGATGGTCGAGCCTCGCGGAAATCGGCACCCCGGGCGCGGTCCACACGGTGAAAGTGAGCGGCAGCCCGCTTCGGGTCGCCTGGTCGTCCTCGGGGCAGCAACTCTACGTCGTGGTGGAGGGCGGCGCTTCGGGAGACGTGGATTCGATCGTCGCGGTGGACATCGTGTCCGGCACTTCCCGCGTGCTTCTCGACCTGGGGATCCAGAAGCTGGAGGACATCGAGCTTGACCCTGATGAATTCTGGGTTGCCCCGGTTGGCGATGCCGAGGCGGAGTTCGACCGCATTTATTTCAGGGTCGGGGGAACGGCCTGGCACAGCGTGGAGGGGAGGAACGGGAAGGTGCGTCCGGAAGCGGGGCCGCCGGCAAAGAAATGGAACCAGGCGATGTGTCCGGATGGGAAGCATGTGCTGGCGAGCGCGAGCAGTGAGGACGATGGCTGGCTCGAGATCACGGACGGGACCGAGCGGGTCAAGGTGACGCCGGGGAGTGCGAGCGAGCCCGGGGCGTGGTGGTGCGAGAGGTAGCGGCGGCAGCTTCACGAGGAGCGCGGCCTCACACCTTGCCCCGCAATTCCTCCAGGAGTTTTTCGTCAACCCTCGCCTTGACGGTCCGCCGGTCCATCCCGAGCCGGCGCGCGGCTTCCTCATAGCTCCCGGCCTTCGAATAAACGAGGGTGCAGTATCGCGAGAGCAACTCGTCCGCGGTGAAACTGCCCTCCTCAACTCCCTTCGAAAGCGACAGGGAACCCTTGTCCGCCCGCGTGGCAGGCCGGTACTCCCTGCGGATCAGGAAATTCGCCACGCACTGCTCCAGCTCGCGGACATTCCCCGGCCACCCATAGGACTTCCCGAGGTTGGCGCGGATCCACTTCTCGGCCTCCGACGCCACCGCTTCGGCATCCGGCCCGGCGAAACGCCGCGCGATCAGCCTCACAAAATTCCCGAGTTCCGCCGGCGCATCCGCCAGGATTTCGCTCAGGGACGGCGTGCGAATCACGTCCGAGCAGAGCCGGTAGTAGAGGTCCGTGCGGAATCGTCCTGAAGCCATTTCGCGCTCGAGGTCGCGGTTGGTCGCGGCAACGACCTTGCCGCGGAAACGGCGAGTCTCGGTTTCGCCGATGCGGTGGAACACGCGGTCCTGGAGCACCCGGAGCAATTTGACCTGAAGGGCGCCGTCGAGTTCCCCGATCTCGTCGAGAAAGACGGTGCCCAGGTCCGAGCACGTTTCCAGCCACCCGGGGCGGTCGGCGATGGCCCCGGTGAACGAGCCGCGGCGGTGGCCGAAGAGCTCGGACTCGATGAGTGTCGGCGAAAGCGCGGACAGGTTCAGCGGGTGCATGGATTCGGAAAATCCTTCGCGGAACGCCCCGCTGCGGGAATCGAAGGGGATGTAGCGGGACCACGCGATCGCCCGGGCGACGAGCTCCTTGCCGGTCCCGGAGGCGCCCGTGACGAGGGTCGTGAATTCGCCCATGGTGGCGAAGAGCGACCGCCTGTAGCGCCGCATGTCGTGCGTGAAGACGGATTGCCAGACCGCCGCACGAAGGCGCGCGGCAGGCATCGAGCCGCCCACGATCAGCGTGAACACGTGATGGAACGCGCGGCGGATCTGCCAGGCGCAGGCGAAGAGGTGGGAAGCGTCGAGCGGCGGGAGTCCGCGTAACCCTTCGATTTTCAGGAACCGGGCGGCGTCCTCAGCGAATTCTTCGTGGAACGAAATCCTGCCGCGGCCGGTCCCCGGGGCAACCAGCAGGTCGAAGAACCGCTCCCTGTTGCGGTGGAAGAGGACGTAGTGAACGAGGTCCTCGTAGACGGCCAGGTCTCCGCGATCCGCACCAGCCGGGTCTTTCAGGATGCGCTCCCTCACCCGGGAAACCACTTCTTCGGCCCGCCGGCCCAGCTTGACCAGGTTGGGTGGTTCGATCCAGACGTCCGGCCGGTAGCTCCACACGGGGTCGCCGGGAACGAACTCGCGGCCGAGCGCGATCCGCTCGAAATGGATCCGGTCCGGCAGGAACGGGTTGCAGGTTGCGAGGTTCGACACGGCGTGGGCGAAGACGAGGTCGTCCTGGGTGAAGAGTCGCATAGACATGAAATGTACAGTGATATACATGGAATGTCCATTCATCGAGCCGCCCGAATTGTCGCCGCCGGGGCCCGGATGCGGCACGGGGTTCGCCATAGGACCGTCCGTCGTTTCCGGGGCCTGGCGGCTCCCCGAGGGTCGCCAGGCCCGCCCTCAGGCCCGATTCAGGAGGCTCGCGCCATGGATCCACGCTTCCCATGCCTGTCCCGCCGGCTCCGCGCGTTTGTCGCGGCAGCGGCGGCCCTGTTTGTCCTGTCGCTGTTGCCAACCGCCGCCCATGCCGCGGGTCTCCTGATCGCCGATGGCGGCCTGGGAGGAAACCTCGATATCGAGGAGCACGACGTGAAGGTCGTCGTGAACAACGGCATCGTGGTCACGACCGTCACCCAGGTGTTCCGGAACACCGAAAACCGGCAGGTTGAGGCGCTGTATGTCTTTCCGGTGCCGAAAGGCGCTTCGGTGTCGAACTTCTCGATGTGGATCGGCGGGCGGGAGATGGTGGGGGAAGTCGTCGAGAAGGAGCGCGCGCGGCAGATCTACAACTCGTACAAGCAGGTCCGCCGCGACCCCGGCCTGCTGGAGCAGGCGGACTTCCGCTCGTTCGAGATGCGGATCTTCCCGATCGGCGCGAAGGCCGAGCAGCGCGTCCAGGTGACGTATTGCCAGGAACTCGACTTTGACCACGACTGGGCGACCTATGTTTACCCGCTGGCGACTTCGACCCGGCCCGGGGCGAAGGCCCAGGTGAAAGGGAAGTTCGCGCTGTCGCTCGACGTGAAGTCGGAAATCCCGATCGTCTCGGTCGAGAGCCCGAGCCACGGCAAGCAGTTCGTGGTCGCGAAGCACGACGAGCGGTACACGCAGGCCAGCATGGAAGCGACGGGCGGCGACCTGGGCCGGGACGTTGTCCTCGCGTTTCACGTGGCGCGGCCGCACACCGGCCTCGACATCGTGACCTCGCGTGCCCCCGGCGACGACGGGTACTTCTGCCTGACGTTTACCGCGGGCGAAGAGCTTGCGGCGAAGGACCGGGGCATGGACTACGTGTTCGTGCTCGACATCTCCGGGAGCATGGGCGACGAGGGCAAGCTGCGTATCTCGCGCGAGTCGCTGGGCGCCTTCATCAAGTCTCTCGGCGTCGGCGACCGCTTTGAAATCGTTGCGTTCAATATCCAGCCGAAGGAGCTGTTCGGGGCGTTGCGCGCGGCGGACGATGTGTCGAAGGCGGCGGGAAACCAGTTCCTCGCTTCCCAGGAAGCAGCAGGGGGAACGGTTCTCGCGCCTGCCATCACGCGCGCCTACAAGCACAAGGACGCGGACCGGCCGCTCAATGTTGTCCTGATGAGCGACGGCCTGACAGAACAGGGCGAGACGACTGAGCTGATGCGATTGATCACCGTGCGCCCGTCCGGTGCGCGGGTCTTCTGTATCGGCGTCGGCAACGACGTGAACCGGCCGCTGCTGGAGCAACTCGCGGAAGAAGCGGGCGGACTTGCGGCGTTCGTGTCGCGCGACGACGATTTCGGGCGGCAGGCGGTCGCGTTCCGGCGGAAGCTGACGCGGCCGGTGGCGGAGCATGTCCGAATCGCGTTCGAGGGCGTCGAGACGTACGACGTCGAGCCGAAAAATCTCCCGAATCTCTTCTACGGCGCGCCCGTCCGGCTCTATGGCCGCTACAGGGGCGCCGGCTCGGCGAAAGTGACGGTCCGCGCGGACGTGGGAAGCGCCGAGATCGTGCAGGCCGTGGCCGTCAAGCTGCCGGAGCGCGACGACGCGAACCCGGAGATAGAGCGGATGTGGGCCTCGCACCGGATTTCGGCGCTCCTGCGGGAGGCCGACCGGGCCGGGAACCGCGCGGCGGTTGCCCCGGAAATCGTGAGGCTGGGCGAGGGGTACTCGATCGTGACGGAGTTCACTTCGTTCCTCGTGCTTGAGAACGACGCCGAATTCCAGCGCTGGCAGATCCAGCGGCGAAACGCGGTGCGGCTGGCGCGCGACCGCCGGAGCCAGGAGCAGGTCTCGTCGGAGCTCGAAGGGATCCGTCGCAAGGCAGACGTCGGGATCGGCCCCACGGAGCAGGCACGTCCTGAAGCTCCGCAACCGCCGAACGTGGTGACGCCCGCCGGCGGCTCGTCCCCGGCCGGCCCTCGCGACGTCGATTTCGGAAATCGTCCTTCTTCCGGGGGCGGCAGCGGCGGGGGAGCGTTCGACCCGATTACCGGTGGCATCGCTCTCGCCCTCGGCGCCCTGGCGGTTGCCGCAAGGAAACGGAAGAAGCACACCCCGAAGAATCCGGACGGCGCTTCCGGGGACAACCTGTGAGAAGCGCCTTTCACAACGGCCTGGAGGCGGCCCGGCGGATTCCCGCCGTGGCCGTCCTCCTTTCCGTTGTGGGAATCCTGCTGCCGCCGGCGGCAGCGACAGGGTTGGAACTCGACCGCACCCGGGCATTTCACGGGGAAATCTGGCGGATGCTCACGTGCCACTGGGCGCACTATTCCTTCTCCCATTTCCTGTGGAGCTTCATTCCGTTCGTATTCCTCGCGGTTCTGTGCGAGCGGGACAGCCGTGGCCGGTTTCTCGCCTGCCTGGCGGGCGCGGCACTCATCGTTCCCCTGGCGGTGTGGGTCGCTGCGCCGTCCATCTCGACCTACCGGGGGCTCTCGGGGCTGGATTCCGCGCTCTTCACCCTCCTCGCCGCAACCGTGGCCCGCGAAAAAGCGCGCGAACGAAGCTGGGGTTGGGTGGCCGCGGCCGCTCTCGTGGTCCTTGCGTTCGCCGGGAAACTTCTCTTCGAAGCGACGACCGCGCGCGGTTTCTTCCTGGATACCCACGCGAGCGGGATGACGCCGGTACCGGTGGCGCACCTGGCGGGGGCGCTGGTGGGGCTGGCCAGCGGGCTGTGGCCGTGGAAGCGCGGAGGCGGAGAGGCGAAAGCCTTGGAAGTCAACCCGTCGGAGACAAATAGTCCCGGGAATCGCGTGGCGACGGCTTGATTTTTCCGTGTTTCGAGGTCTCATCGTAAACCCCTCCTGCCAAGCATGTTCCGGGGACCGGAGTTGCCGTCTGCATTTGACTTAGTGTGAATGTGACACTATACTTAGTGTGGTAAGTACACTATGTCACCCGTTAAGGAGGCTCACCATGTTCGGCATCCGCTACTTCAAAGCCCCGCCCACCAACTGGGTCGCCCTCTTCCGCAACGGTCGCCCCTCCCGCGAAGGCCCCGGCCTGTCGTTCCTCTATTTCGGCCCCAGCGCCACCCTGGTTTCCATCCCGGTGGCAACCTCCGACCTGCCCTTCGCTTTCACCGAAATCGCGGCCGATTTCCAGACCGTCACCGTCCAGGGCCAGCTCGCCTGGCGCGTCGCCGATCCCCGGAAACTCGCCGCCGCCCTCGATTTCTCGCTCGACGCCCGCGGAGACTACCGGTCGGAAGACCCCGAGAAACTCCGCGAACGCCTCCTCGCCACCGCCCAGGTCCTCGTCCGCGGCGAAATCCAGAAATTGCCGCTTCGCGAAGCGCTGGGCGCTGCCGACCGGATCACGGTCGAGGTGTTGCCGCGGCTGCGCGGAGCGGAGCCGGTCGTTGCGCTCGGGGTGGAGGTTCTCGGCCTGTCGATTCTCTCGATCCGCCCGACGCCGGAAATGGCACGCGCCCTGGAGGCCGAAGCCCGGGAGGCGCTTCAGCGACAGTCCGACCTCGCCATCTACGAGCGCCGCAACTCGGCGGTCGAGCAGGAGCGGCGGATCAAGGAGAACGAGCTGAGCACGGAGATCGCGGTGGAGGAAAAGAAACGGACGATCCGGGAGACGCAGATGGCGGCGGAGATTTCGGTGGAGGAGAAGCGGACGGCGCTGATCGAGCAGCGGTCGGCGAACGACCGGAAGGATGCGGATGCGAAGGGATATGCGCTGGAGACGACGTTGAAGCCGTTGAAGGGGATGGACTGGAGGCTGCTGTCGGCGGTGACGGCGGGCGGGACGGACCCGAGGGTGTCGATCGCGATGGCGTTCCGGGAACTTGCGGAGAATGCTTCCAAGATTGGCGAGATCAACGTGACACCCGATCTCCTCCGTTCACTGCTGTCACCGTCCGGAAAGTGAGTGGGAGCGGCGAGCGGCGAGCGGCGTGCGGCGAGTGAACGGCAACGAATCACGACTCGGGAACGGCGGTCCTACGACGCCGTTCCCGCCAGACAACGGGACGCGGATTGCGATTCAGAGGGTGTCGGCGCGCAGCGGTCCAGTGCGGATGTCCAGCGAGGCAAGCCGAAGTCGTCACTCGCCGCTGGCCGCTCGCCGCTGGTCACTGACACAAGGGGAGGATGTCATGTACGACAAAATTGTCATCGTCACGCGCAAGACCCGGCTCGAAGAGCTGGTTGAGCGGTTCAATTCGCGCGGCCAGGCAAAGTTCTGGATCGAGCGGTCGGGCGGGGATTTCGCGGACTACCTGAGGGAGGACGATGCTTACCGGAAGTCGCTGGACCTGGTGCGGCGCGGTGTCGAGCTCGGGCTCAAGGTGCAGTCGCTCGAGCGCGGCATCGTGCCTACATTTCTTTTCACGGAGAAGGACCTCATCGTCCCGGTCGGGCAGGACGGCCTGGTCGCCAACACCGCAAAGTACGCCGGCGCGCAGCCCATCGTCGCCGTGAACCCCGACCCCGCTCGGTTCGACGGCGTGCTGCTCCCGTTCGCGCCGGAGGGCGCGCGCCCGGCGGTCGAGCGCGTGCTCGCCGGCCACGCGCGCATCCGCGAAGTCACGCTCGCCTCGGCCGCGCTCAACGACGGCCAGTCCCTCCTCGCGTTCAACGACCTCTTCATCGGCGCCCGCTCCCACGTTTCCGCCCGCTACCGTCTCACGTGGAACGGCGTCACCGAACCGCAGTCCTCCAGCGGCGTCCTCGTCTCCACGGGCGCCGGCTCCACGGGCTGGCTCTCCTCCGTCTTCAACATGGCCGCCGGCCTCGCTTCATTCACGGGCGGCGTTTCAGGGAAGCGCCCCACGCTCGACTGGGAAGATCCTCGCCTCGTCTTCGCCGTCCGTGAGCCGTTTGCTTCCCGCCATTCCAAAACCGGCCTTGTCGCGGGCTGGGTCGAGCCCGGCCGCGACCTCGTCATCGAATCGCTCATGCCCTCCGGCGGCGCGATTTTCAGCGATGGCGTGGAAGCGGACTACCTGCCGTTCGACTCGGGAAGGACCGTCACCGTGCGAGCCGCGAACAAAAGGGCACGACTGGTTGTTCAAGATCCCGTCCCGTAGAGAAAGGAGGTCCCATGTTCGCGCCGCCCTTGGTCGGACCGGCGCGTTAGGGTACCGTTCGCGCTTCCCGAAATTCTTCCCAGGAGGATCTCCGCATGCGCCGCTTCGCCATCGCCCTTGTATCCGCCGCCGCCGTCATGGCCCTTTCCCGTACGGCCACCAGCGACGACGGGAAGAACGACCCTCTCGCGAATATCAAGTCCCTGGCCGGCAATTGGGATGTTTCCGTTCTCTACTGGCTGTCGCCGGACGCGAAGCCGGGAGAAGCGAAAGGCACGGAGACGTGTGCGATGGCGGCCGGCGGCACGGTGCTGCGCCAGGACAGCAAGTACACGATCGGCGCCGTTGCCGTCGAGCAGATGATGGTGATGGGGTACAACACCGCCACGAAGATGTATTTCGCCAACTCCTATTCATCTTCGACGCCCGGGTTCCTCACGGTGGAAGGGACGTTTGACGACAAGGGTGAGACGCTGACGCTGGTAGGAAGCGAGAAGGATCCGACGGGCGGGGCGGACCAGAAGTTCCGGGTAGTCATCGAATTCAGCGGCGCGGACGCCTACAAGGCCTCGGTGTTCCTCGAGGTGGACGGGAAAGACTTCAAGGCGGCGGAGTACTCGTACACCCGGAGGAAGTAACGGGCTGTGACCGTTCCCCGCGAACGAAGTTCTGCGCGCACCGTCGCGTTCCGGGTGCTTGTGGCGCTCCCGATCGTGCTCGGGTTTGCCCCTGCGGCGTTCTTCGGGGTCCGCTGGCTCATCGCGAACGCGGCGAAGCAACAGCGATGGGAAGACGAGCTCAAGCAGAACCACCCGGGGCACTTCGCCTGGTTCGTGGGCAAGAGCGCGTACGTGCTCGAGATGTCGTCGCTCGGCGGGGACGACAGCGAGCCGAACGAATTCATATTCGACGGGGAAGTGCGCCGTGTGCTCTGGTCCTCCGATGGCAAGACGCTGTATGTGGTCGTCGCCACGGGCCGGATCAACGAAGTGGACCGCATCGAGTCCGTGGATCTCGCTTCCCGCAACCGCCGCACGATTCTCGACCTGGGCACGCAGAAACTCGAGGACGACGATCTCGACCCGAAAGAAACCTGGGTCGCGCCCTGGGGCGACGCCGAATCCGAGAACGACCGCATCTACTTCCGTCTCGGCAACGGCAAAGACTGGTACAGCGTGGAGGGGAAGCGCACGCGCGTCCGGCCCGAGCCGGGGCGCCCGGCGAAACCCTGGGACCAGTCGAAATGCCCGGACGGGATGCATCTGCTGAAGCAGGCGGATGGGGATAAGGACCACTGGCTCGAGTTGACGGACGGGCACCGGAGCGTGAAGGTGACGCGGAACAACGTGACGGAGCCGGGTGCGTGGTGGTGCGCGCCGCGATAGATCGGGGACCGTTCCCTCAGCGGGCGCGTTGCCAGGCCATTCGAAACAACCGGAACGCCGCGTAGAGCAGGAGTCCGGCGACAAAAAGGGCCAGCGGGTTGATCACGTAGGCGAGCGGGTTCGGGTAGTCGATGAACACCGCCTTGTCCGGGGGCTTGTCCCAGATGACGGCGGCGACCGGAAACCCGACTCCGTGGAGGGCGGCCGGGTTTCCCCATGGGATATTTGACGCCGCAATTCCCGCGACGACGGAAACGAACGCCCACGCGCCGAAAAGCGCGACTCTACGCCTGGGCTTCGGGGGACGTTCCATGGGCGCTCTCTCTCGTTTCACTGAAGCCAGGCTGCGGATTCGTGCCCGAAGATCCATGCGGTGCGAAGGTGCCGGAAGACGTTACCGCTCCCGGAAGGAGGGGGACGAGGGAATCTATTCAAGACGGCCGTGAAGAAATGAACGGCGGCGTCGATCGGGAAGGTGAACAGCGAATGTTCGTCACGGGGAGAAGGGGGTGCGGAATTTTACGTATTTAAAGGATTTTATTTAGATTAACAAATTGTTCATTTTGCGCTACGTGATTCTTCATTTTCGCAGCGTATCTTCTGTCCCATGACAAAAAGATTCCTCACCTACCGCGCGCTCGTCGGTTTCACCTGCCAGGCGCCCGTCTTCGCCCTCTTCTATCTCGCGAACGGTCTCAACTTTTCCGGGATCATGAAACTCGCCCTGGCGTTCGCGGGCGCGAAAATCCTCTTCGACGTCCCGAGCGGGTTGTTCGCGGACCGGTTCGGGAGGAAGTCGGCGATCCTGCTGCGGGTGGCGCTGGAAGCGCTCTCGGTGGCGGTGCTCTTCGGCCACCATTTCGTCCTGTCGTCGATCCTGGCCGGCGCCGCGGTCGCGTTCAGCGCAGGGGCGGAGCAGGCGCTCGTCTATGAGTGGCACGGGCGCGGGTTCGCGAAAGTGTTCGGGCGGACGATGTCGTGGGGATGCGTCTCGACGGCGCTCGCGGCGCTGGTCGGCGGCGCGCTGGCGACCGTCGATTTCCATCTTGTGTACGCGCTCCGGCTCGTGGTGCTCGCGGCGGCCGGCGTCGTCGCGCTGACGTTCGTGGAGCCGCCGCGGGCCGCGGTGCCTGCGACGGCCGCACCCGCCCTCCGGCTCTCCCGCCGCCTCGCCCGCCTCCTCGCCTTCGTCGGCGCCATCGGCGCGGTGCAGCTCGCCGCCCTCCAGCTCCAGCAGCCCTTCCTCCGCTCCGCCGGCGTCCCGCTCGGCGCCCTCGGCGGCCTTTACGTCGCATTCCAGCTCGCCACCGCCGCCGGCGCGCGGTGCGCGCACCGGTTTTCAGCGCCACTCCACGTCGTCGGCTTCGTCAGCGCCGCCGGCCTGGCCCTCGTCGCCCTGCCTCTTCCCGCCGCCGGCGTCCTCGCCCTGTTCTTCCTCAAATTCGCGCACGGCGTCTCCCTCCCGTCCTTCGGCGCTTCCCTCAACGCCCTCGTCCCCGCCGCCACGCGCGCCACCTCGCTCTCGTTCCGGTCGCTGTTCGAGGGAAGCGCCCTTCTCGTTGCCGCCCCGCTCATGGGCTGGACCGCCGATGCGGTTTCGCTCCATGCCGCGTTCGCCGTCGCCGCCGTGCTCGCTCTTCCCACCCTGCTGTTCCTGGAGACCACACCATGCGTTGCACCTGCCGGGTTGCGCTCGCGGGCCTGATCATTTTCGTCGCGGGCTGCTCAGGGGTCCCGTACCACGAGAAGCAGGAACTCGGGCGCCGGATCATGCAGTTCGATGCGAATGAGCTCGAGACCTCGTTCCAGAACAAGATCACGTATGCCCGCGAAGTCAGCGGCGGGAGGCCCGGGCACTCGGCGGGAGGAGGTTGCGGGTGCGGAAACTAACACTCTGCCTCGCGCTTCTCGCGCCGGCCGCGGCCTTCGCCCAGGCGAAGGACGGGGACGTGCTGCCGGAAGCGCCGAAGAAGATCGAAGCGGACACCTCGCGGAGCTATCTGCGGCTGGCGTATAACTTTTACGGCCAGACGGACGGCGGGGGGAACCCGGATGTGAACGAGGACATGCAGGTTCACGAGCCGCAGGTTCTTCTCGGCGTCGGGCTGAGCGAGAAGCTGACGCTGAGTGTGAAGATGCAGTTTGGCGTGGTGAGCGCGGCGTCTTCCAACAGCGGGTCGTCGTGGGCGCCGGCAGCGACGACGAAAAAGAAAACGTCCACGTCGCGCCGCGTGACGCAGGCTGAGTCCAGCGGGCGTCAAAGCATGGCCGAGAGGGAAGGCGGCGACGACGACGACGGGCCGGTCTCCGGTGCTTCCGGCGGCGGTGGCGGTCCGGTTTCTGGTGCTTCCGGCGGCGGAGGTCCGGTTTCCGGCGCTTCCGGCGGCGGAGGAGGCGGCCCGGTCTCGGGCGCGTCGGGGAGTGGCAACGGAAGCACGGGGTCGGTGTCGGGCGCTTCCGGAAGCGGAAGCGGCGGGGAGAGTAGCGGCTCCGGCAGGAGCTCGGAGCCGTTCCTGGGGATCGAGCCCTCGCTTTTCTACGCGTGGAGTGACGCGGTCGGAGTCGGCGCGGGACTCAGCTACAACCAGGAGAAGAGCTACCGATCGGTCGGTGGAAACGCGCGGCTCGTCCTGACGACGCCGGACAAGAACGACACGTGGTCGATCCGCGGGGCTGCGGCGTTCGACACCATGAAGGTCCGGTACTTCGACGGCTCGACTCACGGGAACGCCACGCGGCAGACGTTCGGCCTCGGACTGGGCTGGACGCACATCCTGACGCCCAAGACCCAGGTGGCCCTGAACTACGACTTCACCTACCAGCGAGGGGAACTGGCAACCACTTCCAATTACGTGCTCGTCGCCGGCACGAAAGTGAACGAACTCCTTCCCCACACGAGGATGCGACACGCCTTCTTCGGCCGAATACGTCAGAAAATCCTGACGGACTTCGCCGTGGAACCGGGCGTCGGGTTCTACATCGACGACTGGGGCGCGGTGGCTTCCAGCTTCGAACTGCACGGCTCATGGGAGTTCGTTCCCGGAGTGCTCATCCTTCAGCCGACCTACCGTTTCCACTGGCAACGCCAGGTCAACCAGTTCACCAGCAAATCGGAGAGTTCGATCCCGGCCTACAGGACGCAGGACAGCGACCTGGGGAATTTCACCAGCCATACCGTCGGGCTCAAGCTCGTCGCGCCCAAGGTCAATATCTTCGGCGTGGACACGGAGTTCGAGATCGGCGGGGATTACACGTTCCGAAGCGACCGACTCAACGCGTTCACCCTGACCGCCGGATTCCTCGTGAGGTTCTAATGAAAAAACTCCTGCTGCTCGCGCTCGTCGCCGGTTGCTCTTCGTCTCCCACCCGGGATCAGGCCCCGTCGTTCCAGCTGTCGGGGCTGGACGGGAAGTCCGTCCGGGCCGAGGACCTGTGGTCCGGCCGCCCGGTGCTCCTGGTGTTCATGACGTCGTGGTGCAAGGCATGCAAGGCGGAAGTGCCGCGCCTGAACGAGATTTCAAAAACGCACGCGGTCGTGGCGATTTCGACGGGCGACTCCAAGGAGGCCGTCGAGCGCTGTCGCTCGGAAGCGGGGATCACGTACCCTATCCTGCTGGACGAAGGGGCGGTGGCGAAGGCGTACGGGGTTCAGGCGAGCCCGACGATCGTCCTGATCGACAAGGGCGGCGCGGTCCGGTACCGCGGACATGTTCCGCCGGAGGAACTCAAATGAAGAGATTCATCGTCCTGGCCGTGCTGCTGGCAGGCTGCGAGAAACCGGCAGCGCCACCGCCGGTCCCGAAGCCGTCGTCGGGCCCCGTGACCGCCTCGTGGAAAGGCAAGGTCATGGGGAGCAGTTCGGCGATCCAGGTCTGGGGCGACGATCAGGCCGCCTGCGACGCCGCCGTCGCCGACGCGCTGGCGGAAATTCAGCGACTCGAAACGATGATGACGGACTGGAAGCAGGACAGCCCGCTGATGGACATCAACCACGCGGCGGGACAGCACCCTGTCAAAGTCCCGCCGGAACTGCTCTTCCTGATCACGCGCTCGCAGCAGATCAGCGAGCTGACCGGCGGCGGCTTCGACATTTCGTTCGCCGGCGCCGGCAAGCTCTGGCGGTGGCGAGATCCCGACCCGAAGATCCCGACCGACGAAGAAGTCAAGGCGTCGCTCGTCAACGTCGGCTACAAGGGGATCGTCGTGGACCAGCAGGCGTCCACGGTCTATCTCACCAAGCCCGGGATGCGCATCGGGCTCGACGCCATCGCCCCGGGTTACGCCGCCGACCGGGCGATCGAGAAAATCCGCGCCCGCGGCATCAAGACCGCGATTGTGGACATGAGCGGCGACCTCATGATCATCGGCGAAAAAGATGCGCTTCGCCCCGTCTCCATCCAGCACCCGCGCAAGAAGGACGAGATGATCGCCGTCCTCCCCGTCGTTAACTGCGGCGTCTCGACCTCCGGCGACTACGAACGCTTCTTCATGAAGGACGGCAAACGCTACTGCCACATCATCGACCCGCTTACCGGATATCCCGCCGATAAATGCCAGAGCGTCACGATCATCGCCCCGGTTCTCGGGTTCGCCGACGGCCTGGCGACGGGAGTTTTCGTGATGGGGCCGGAGAAGGGCATGGAGCTGGTGGAAAAACTGGAAGGCGTGGAAGCGATCATCGTGGCGGCCGACGGGACGGTGAGCGTCTCGAGCGGGCTGAAGGGCGCGAAGGTGAATGGGGGGAAGTAGGGCGGGGCGGCCTGCAAATGTGCATTTGAAATGCATCATTGCAAGACGCGCCCGCCCCTTGCCGCTCGACGTCCGGCGTGCGTCGGCGTGGAGGACACGCTATTCTCGGCTCATGTGGCCGCTTCTCCTCACAACCGCCGGGTGCATGTTCGTCGGGTTCCTCCTCATGGGAATCCCGGGAGCGCTGTTCATGTCCGCCGCGGGCCCGCTGCTCAAGCGGCTCTATGGAAAAGGGCTCAACGAGCTCGGCGACCGGGCGTGGCCGATTGCGATCCTGGTGTCGCTCGGCTGGCCGCTGGCGATTGCGCCATCGTGGCTGTGGTTGCGGAGCCTGACGCCCTCGACCGGGCTTTGCGTCGCGGGAACGGCGGGGCTGTGCCTGGTCTGGGGGCTGCTGCTGGCGGTGCTGCTCGCGCGCCCCGGGGCGGTCAAGTAGGCGGGTTCGCCTACTTCCTCGGATTCTCCCCGTTCGCCACTTCGTCCAGGAACACCAGGCACACGAGCGTGATCAGCTTCATCTTGGTGATGTTGCACTTGTCCGGCGTGTCTTTGTCGGTGTGGTAGTCCGGGTGCATGCCGCCGAAAAAGAAAACACCGGGGACGCCCTTTTCCATCAGCGACCACTGGTCGCTTCGCTGGATGTACTGGTCCATGCCGTCGGTGTCCATCGTGAGGCCGTAGCGGGCGCTGATGGTGTGGAGCACCTCGTCGAGGCGTTTGTTGCGCCCGATGCCGCCGACGTTGATCGCCGCGGGCTTGTTGCGGCTGATCATGTCCATGTTCAGGATCGCGACGATCTTGCCCATCGGCACCGTCGGCTTGTCCGCGAACGCCTTGGAGCCGAGGAGGCCCGCTTCTTCGCCGTCGAAATTGATGAGGAGGAGGCTGCGTTTGGTATGAAGCGGCTGGAGCGCGTAGGCGAGTTCCATGAGGCCGGAAGTGCCGCTGGCGTTGTCGTCGGCGCCGGGGTGGATTTTCCCGGTGCCGCCGAGGGAGTCCTGGGCGGTGCCGAGGCCGATGTGGTCGTAGTGGGCGGAGAGGATGACGAACTCGTTTTTCAGCTCGGGGTCCTCGCCTTCCTTCATGGCGATGATGTTCTTCTGGCCGCCGAGGATCGGGGCGTGGTCGGTGACGCGCACTTCGCACGGGCACGAAAGCGGCGCGCTGGAGGGCTTCCCGGACTCGTCGATCTTCTTCTGGAACCCCGCGAATTCCTTGCGGCCCGTCGCGACCGCGAGCTGCGCGGCGGATTCGTCCGAGATGTAGACGACGGGGAGGCCCGCGGACAGCTTTTCGTCCCCCGGCCAGCCGAGCTCGTCGTCGGAGGGGAATCCCTTCTCGTCCGGGTGGTTCGTGGCGTCGCGCATCACGAGAAGCGCCGCGGCGCCGTGTTCCTTCGCGGCCGCCGCCTTCGTCGCGATGTCGGAGTATTTCGTCGGCTTCGCCCCGTCGAACGGGCTGGCCTCATTCGTCTCCTGCGGCTCGTGGTCGAACACCAGCACGACCTTCCCGTCCACCTTGATCCCGGCGTAGTCGTCGTACCCGTACTCCTTCGCGGTGATCCCGAACCCCGCGAACACCACATCGGCCGCGGCCGATCCCGTCGTGCAGCATTTCGCCGGCTTGAACCCGCTGTCGAATTCCACCGTCACTTTCTTCGCCGCTTTCCCGAGCAGCAGGCAGCACGAATCCTTCAGCACCCCCTTCTTCCCCGCGTTCCCCCACGGCTGAAAAAAGCCGTCGCTCCCTTTCGGAACCATCCCGCACTTCTCGTACCACGCCACGATGTACTGCGCCGCCGCGTCCGATCCCGGCGAATCCGTGTCGCGCCCCGTGCGCGCCGGGTCGGCGAGCCAGAACAGGTGCTCCCGGAGAGTCTTCTCGTCCACCCGTTTTACCGCCGCAATCAGGTCGGGGCGGCGGCGCGGATCTTCGGGTTCCGACGAAGCGGGGCGGAGGAAGAAAAGCGCGGCGAGAAGCGGTGCGAACGCGGCCAGGCGTTTCGGCATCGGGGGTCCGTGGCGAGATGGGGTTGAGCGAAGGGTAGCGGACCGCGGGGCGGGAGCCGAGGAGGAAATGAAGGGGCGGTATCCGCCCGGATACACCCGCACGCTCCCCGATACGATCCCGGACCGCCCCCCGGGGCCGCGCATCGGCACGCCCCTTGCGGTTGCACGGAGTCCCCTTCACGGAGATCCCCATGCGCCGCGCCGCCGTCTTCGCCCTGTTCTGTGCCCTGACCGTTCACGCTGAAGAGTGGAAGATCCCGCCGGCCGAAGTCGCGAAGCGCTGGTACGAGGGACGGCTGAAGGAGGAGAAACTGGAACTCGACACGATCACCCTCAACCCGATCGAGTTGCGCGGCGCCGGCGCGGCGGCGGTGGGCGCGGAATTGCGGTTTTTCGAGGCCCGCGCCGTCAAGAACCGCGACGGGGTCTTTGCGTCGGACGCGCGGCGGATCGCCGTGAAACGGGACGGGTCGGCATGGAACTGGGAAGCGACGATCGACGACTTGCGCGCGGTCCTTGAAGCGTGCGGGATCCGCGCCACCGACGAAAACGGGATGCGCGCCGCCGCGTCGGCCGTGCTTTCGCTTCCCGACGGCGGCGGGTTCGAGGCCAGAAGGGCCGAGATTGCAGGGCGGACGCTGACCTACCACGACCATCGCGCCGAGGGGTATTTCGGTTGCGGCTTTTCCGGGACCTGGTTCGGCGACGCCACGCTGAGTTTCGACGGGGAAGGCCGGCTGGCGTCGTTCGACCCCGCCAGGTCGGACATGCACCTCGGCGCCTATCGCGAGCACCGGAAAGCGGCCGACCCGTGGTTCGTGGATCACGTGTGCGGAGGCGAGGAGTTCATGAAAGGGATGGAAGCGCGGGAGAAGCAGCGCGACGACCTGATCGCGGCGCTCGTCGGGAGCGATGAGCCGGCCGGTGCGGCGGCGGAGCGCGCGCTTTCGCGGTGGGGAGGCGGGATCGAGCCGCTTCTCGCGGCGGCGGCGGCGACTGCTTCACCGGCGGGACAGGCCCGGATCGCCCGCGTCCGCCGCTGGATCGCGCCGGAGTGGGTGAAGGAAGCGGACGAAGAGGCGAAGCGGGAATACGAAAAGCGGGTGCGCGCCGAGGACGCGGGCTGGGAGGTGAAGGAGTTCGTACCCATCCCGCTCGTGGACGCCGCAGCGCCGCTGAGTTCCGCGTGGAGGCTCTTCCGCGCCCACAGTGTTCTCAGGCTGAACCAGCAGGGAAAGGACGAGCGCGTGCTCGTGGCGAAGGACGGCGCGCTCTTCGTCTGGACCGGCGACGTCGCCGAGGGCCGCGAAGTTCTCGATCGCGCCGGGGTGCGGAGCGACGGCGGCGAGCAGACCCGCGTGGCCGTCGCCGCGCTCATGGCGATTTCGATCAACCCCGCCAAGGCGGCGGCGGTCAAGGTGGTCGAGCCGGAGCGCATCGAGGTCAGCGGCCGCGACGGGATCTGGCATGCGCACCGGATGTGGCTGGGAAGCGGCGTGCTGGGCGGGTACACGGAGGACGTCGTGTACGTCTTCGACGCCGAAGGGCTGCTGGCCGAGGAGCGGACGACGGGGATTTCGAATTTCACGAGGGGAGACATGGACCGGCTGCTCGCGGACGCCGACCCGTGGCTGACGCTGGAGGGATGGGTGCCGGAGCGGATGGCCGAAAAGCTGCGGATCGCGCAGGCGGCGAAAGAGAAGTCGCCGCCGCGGCACGGGGCGAAGAAGGTGATGGAGGTGAGGTGAGAATGGGAGCAAAGAAAAGGGCGGACCACAGAGGGAATTGAGAAAAAAGAGAGAAGGCGGAGATGGATTGGGGATTGAAAACGGCCGGGGCACTTTTGGGCACCCCGGCCGCCTTTTGGCTACGCCTTCATGGCCTTCTCTACGCCCGCCTTCATGTCGTCCAGGTTCATCGCGGGCGTGATCTCGATCGCCGCGTGGAGGTTCATGAAGAACGGCTCGGCGACGGTGGGGATCAGGGTCGGGTCCTTCAGGTCGAAGAAGAAATACCCGGTCCGCTTGCCCCCCTCGGCGATGAAATAGCAGGACTCGGGCTTCATCCTCTCGACGAAACCCATCACGGTCTTGGGGAGCAGGCCCTCTTTCACGCCCCTGTTCCCGGCTTCGACGGGAATGGTCACTTTCATCATCATTCGCATGGCGGTCTCCGGAATGGAGTTGTTGTGGGGGAGAGGATAGGCCGGAAATCGTGAAAAGGGCAGAGTTCCGGCCGCGAAACGCACAAAAAGCAGGAATCCCTTAACCCTCGTCTCTCCGTCCTCCGTGCCCTTCGTGCGTTCAGTGTCCGTCGTTTTCCTGTTTTTGTGAGTTCCGTGTTGGACCGTCGCGTCCGGGAAACCTCGTTAACGCCGTTATGTGGGTTTATGCTGGCCGTTGTCGCCACGCCGCGCATGTCAGGTGCCCCGCATGTCCACCCCGCCCCCACCATCTACCGACCCGGCCCGTAAAGCCTTCTCGCTGGAAATGTGGATCGCGATCGGCGCGGTCCTCGGCATCGCCGTGCACCTCGCGATGCGCTTCGGCTTCCACGCCCCTGAAACCGTCTCGCGCTGGCCGCTCTGGGCCGTGTTCGCGTTCGGCGCACCGCTTGTCGTGCAGCTCCTCATCAAGCTGGTGAAGTTCGAGTTCGGCTCCGACCTCCTCGCCGGCATCTCGATCGTGACTTCCGCCATCCTCGGCGAATACCTCGCCGGCGCCCTCGTCGTCCTCATGCTCTCCGGCGGCAATGCCCTTGAAGTCTTCGCCGTCGGCCGCGCTTCCAGCGTCCTCCGCGCCCTCGCCGCCCGCATGCCGTCGATCGCCCACCGCCGCCGCGGCGGGAAAATGGAAGACGTCGCCATCAAGGACCTCGTCCCCGACGACGAGGTCGTCGTCTTCCCGCACGACGTCTCCCCGATCGACGGCGTCGTCACCGAAGGCCACTCCACGATGGACGAGTCCTACCTCACCGGCGAGCCGTTCCTCATCCGCAAAGGCCCCGGCTCCGACGTCCTCTCCGGCGCCATCAACGGCGACGACGCCCTCACCCTCCGCGCCACCCGCGCCGCCGCCGATTCCCGCTACGCCAAGATCATCCGCGTCATGCAGGACACCGAACAGCGCCGCCCCCACCTCCGCCGCATCGGCGACCAGCTCGGCGCCGTCTACACCCCCGTCGCCCTCGTCATCGCCGGCGCCGCCGCCTTCTTCTCCGGCGATTCCCACCGCTTCCTCGCCGTCCTCGTCATCGCCACGCCCTGCCCCCTCCTCATTGCCATCCCTGTCGCCATCATCGGGGCGATCTCGCTCGCCGCAAAACGCGGCATCGTCATCCGTAACCCCGCCGTCATGGAACAGGTCGAACGCGTCCGCACCCTCATCTTCGACAAAACCGGCACCCTCACCTACGGCGCCCCCCAGCTCACCGATCGCGTCGTCGCCCCCACCGAAGACCCCAAACGCGTCCTCGTCCTCGCCGCTTCCCTCGAACGCTATTCCAAACACCCCCTCGCCCACGCCATCGTCCAGGCTGCTCACGACGAAGGATTCGGGCTCGAAGAAGCGGCGGACCTCTCTGAGAAGCCCGGCGAAGGCCTCCGCGGGCATTTCTCCGGCCGCGAGGTCTTCATCACCGGCCGCAAAATCCTCGAGCGCCTCGACCCCGCCGCGTTCGCCACGCTCCCCGCCGCCTCCTCCGGCCTCGAATGCATCGTCGTCCTCGACGGCCGCTTCGCCGCCCTCTACCGCTTCCACGACGCCCCCCGCGCCGATTCGAAACCGTTCGTGGCGCACCTCGGCGGCCGCCACGGCATCGACCGCGTCCTCCTCGTCTCGGGGGACCGCGAAAGCGAAGTCGCGTGGCTCGCCAGGGAAGTCGGCATCACCGAGGTCCACGCCGGCAAGACGCCGGAAGAGAAGGTCGCGATCGTTCGTGCCGAAACCGCCCGCGCGCCGACCATGTTCCTCGGCGACGGCATCAACGACGCCCCCGCCCTCGTCGCCGCCACCGTCGGCGTCGCCTTCGGCCAGAAAAGCGACGTGACTTCGGAAGCGGCCGGCGCCGTCATCATGGACGCCAGCCTCAAGCGCGTGGACGAGTTCCTCCACATCAGCCGCCGCATGCGCCGCATCGCGCTTCAGAGCGCCGTCGGCGGCATGGCGCTCTCCGTCGTCGGCATGGTGCTGGCGTCGTTCGGCTGGATCACCCCCGTGGGCGGCGCGGTCGGGCAGGAGGTGATTGATCTCTTAGCGGTGCTGAACGCGCTGCGGGTGATGTCCGCGCCGAGGGATTTGACGGATTACTAGGTGATGCCCGGAATTCGCGCGAACTCTTCTGCACCCCGGGCGTTGACGGAAGCGCGCGCCGTCTCTAAGATTCCCCGCGCCAGTCTTCCCCGCTAGCTCAATGGTAGAGTAACCGGCTGTTAACCGGTGTGTTGGAGGTTCGAGTCCTCCGCGGGGAGTCAAAGCGCAGCGAGCTGCCAAGCCGCCTGCGCTTTTTGCGTTTCAGGCGATCCCGCTGCGAGAAACGCGCTGAAGCGGGGATTACAGGCGGGGGCAAGTCCATGCTCGTGACCGCGGAGGGCAACGGACGGAACCGCTGGCACTCCGCTGTCCTGGCGGGGGGCGGAGCGATGGCGGTCGCGGCCGCGGGCTGGTTCTATTTCCCGGCGCTGCTCCTCCTTGCCTTCGTCCCCGTCGTCTACTGGATGGGGCGGCGCCGGTGCGTGCGGCGGATGAGCGTCATGGCACGGCCATTTCCCGCTTCGTGGGAAGTCGTGCTCCAGAGGGGCGATTTTGCGGTACGACTTTCCGGGCAACATGGGCGAAGCCGACGCCGTCGGTAAATCACTTGGGCACCTCGGGAAAGACCTGATTGGCGAGCGAGATGTTCAGGCTCGTCTTCCCACGCTTCTGGGAAGAAGTCTCCCAAAGGACCTTTACTCGATCCTGAAGCATGCTCGAAGTGAGGCCGTCATGCGCGAGGTGGTCGCTTCAAGTGGTGTCAGTGCGGCTGCAAAGGTCCTCGGCATATCTCGCGCTGCGGCGTACGTCATCCTCCACGGCAACGCCCTCCAGGCGTCGCGCGGTGAGCCACCGGAGTCTCGGCAACTCTCCCTGGGGTTCTAGAGGCGACGTGCCTGCCGCCGAAGGCCATCTTGATGGACAAGGATCGGAAAGAGGTCGCAGTCCAGAATTCTGGAATCCGAGGTGATTCTGGTTCAGAAATCTGGACTCGTCAAAAATGATGGAGGAGGAATGAGTTAGGTTTTTCTTGAGTGCGCGAACTGTTCGAATGCCGAAATTCCAGTCCAGGATTCTGGACTGGGTTCGGCTTCGGTCGGTCCGCCGTCCCGAGGAATTCCAATGTGGAGTGGCACGCGCCTCGCAATGCACCTTTCTTGTCTACGTCACCTCGGCGCAGGCGAAGGAACCAGCAAGGAGCCAAGAGACCATGTCCAATTCGGCCAAGATCGTGCCCGAGTCTCTCCGACCAAGACAGAAGGGCTGCGAGGGTCAGGGCGACGTGGCCGCTGGACCCATGATCCC
>JAIOPR010000290.1 GCA_021413805.1 Planctomycetota bacterium | reverse complement strand
CAGGCGTTCGCGCTCCGCCCCGCGGAACTGGGCGAGGCGGCGGGCGATCTTGTGGAACGGTGCGGTGTTCGCACCGAGCTCGAGGACGAGGAGCCGCTTCCCCGTGGCGGCGCCGACGGTTGCGAAATCGGGGGGAAGGATGACCTCGCGGACGATGCGGTGTTTTTCCTGCGCGAGCCGGGAAAGGAAGGTGACGTAGCCGCCCTGCCCGACCATCAGGCACGTCCCGTGGTACGTCTTGCCGTCTTCCTCGACGCGTCCCGAGAGACTCCAGCAGGCCTGGCCTTTCGCGGGCCGGTCGGCAATCCGGTCCAGGAATCCCATCACCTTTGTCGCGTAGTCGAGATACTCCGCCTTCCCGGTGACGCGGTACAGGTCGAGCATGTACGTCCCCGCACCGCTCGCGCCGCAGCAGAGGCTCGGCGCGTAAAAACCCGAGTCGCCGCGCCCCTTTTCCGGGTGCGTGTTCACGAGCAGGTATTTCGCCCCCGCCTCCGCCGCCTCGAGATACTTCGCTTCCCCCGTCAGCGAATACAGCAGCAGGTGAAGCCGGCACGTCCCGCTCGGCCCGTGGCACCATCCTTCCCACAACCAGTCTTTCGTGCCGTCCGCGGGGACGTGGTGTTTCCACGCAAGCGTTCCCTCGCCGCACACCGCGACCTCGGTCCGCTCCAGCCAGCGGGCGGCCTGCTTCGCGCCCTCAAGGAAGCGCTCTTCGCCGGTCGCCGCGGCCATGCGGGCCAGTGACGCGCCGATCCCGGCGACTCCGTGGGAAAAGCCGGTGTAAGTCCGTTCGTCGCCCGCGCTGGCGGGCCAGGACCAGCCGTCCGGGCCTTTCACGGCCGCGGCGAGCAGCCCGTCCGCCGCTTCGACCGCGGCGTCGTGGTACTTCTTTTCGCCCGTGACCCGGAAAGCGTCCTCGAGCGCGAGGGAGATCCCCGCGCTGCCGCTGATGATGTCGAGCGCGCCGTTGTCCCAGAACTTCCCGCCCTTCACTTTCTGGATCGGCCCGAGTTGCGCCACCACCCAGTCGAGGCCGCGCTTTCCCGCCTTCAACGTGTCAGGGTCGCCGAGCACGTCGCCGGCGGTCAGGAGGAGCCACGCGATCCCGGCGGTCCCGCTGTAGAGCGAAGAACTGCGGTTGGTGTTCGTGCCGCCCTTGTTGTCATCCCAGGCGACGTCCCACGTCAGCCCGCCCTGGTCCTCGACGGCCTTGTCGAGCAGGTGCCGTACCCCGCGCCGCGCCGCATCGGCGTACTTCGCTTCGCCGGTCATTTCGAAGAGCGTGAGGAGCGAGGCCACGGTCCCGGCGACCCCGGAGTAAAGCGAATCGGTCGTGAACGGGTCGGCGTCGAACTCCCGCCAGAACGCGCCGCGAGCGGCGCCGGGTTTTGCTTTTGCCTCGTCGTCTTTCATCTGAGAAATCAGCCAGGCGCCGGATTCCTGCAGCACCTTGGCTTCAGCACTGTCGGCCGGCAAGAGCCGCTCCGGGGCAGACGCCGCCGCGGGCGTCGGCGGTTTCTTCTTCGGTTTATCCTCGCCGTAACTAGAAGCTGCGACGAGAGTTGCAATCGCAAAGACGAGCATGACCTGCTGGAAGCGGCGCATCGGGCTCTCCGTGGTTTCGGGACGTCTGGACCCTGAATGCCGTCCGCAGGTGCGCCCCGTACGGAATTCCCGAAATTCCGGCGCGGGCGAACGCCTACTTCTTGTCCGTGCGCCGCGACTTCGTGCGTCGCTTGTCCGCGCTGCGCAACTTCCTCAGCACGTCGCGCCGGGTGCGCGCGGCGGGGCGGCTGTCGCGGTGCAGGCTGGCGCGCTTGTTCGGCTTCTCGGGTCTTGGATTGTCGGCCATGGGAATTCTCCGATGCGACAGGGGAAGGAGGATGAGAGACTTGCGCGGCACCGACGAGACTCATACCCGGGATCACCATCGTGTCCGAAAACAGACTGGCCGTCGACTGCTACACGCGCGTCCCTCTCGGGCTCTGCCCGAGCCGTGACCTCTGCGGAGAGCCCTTCGCGACAATCGACGAACTCTTCCCTGCAATCCCCAGGCTGGTCGCCCACTGGCGGCGGCAGCTCCAGGATTCCCGCGCGAGCAACTACCGCGACATCTTCTCGAACAAACTCCTCGTGTCGCTCGACGGCGGCGCGCCGTTCTCGCTCGATCCCCAGGGCGCGACGATGTTTGCCCGGCAATGGAGCACTTTCGAACGCCTCCTCCACGGGTGCGGCGTGAAGTTCTTCGACGGCCTCGAACCCGCGCCACCGATCGCCACCGCGATCGAGACACGCTTCGACTTTGTCTGCCGTGTCGATCCCGGGCCCACGCTTCACATCGAACGCACGATCCTGACCACGGCGGAAGGAAAGGCCCCCGAAATCTTCAGGGCGCTCGCCGGAGGTGGAGTTCCACGGTCGATCGAGACGATCCCGGTGTACCTGCTCGAAGAGTTCCGCCGCGACCTAGAAGGAAAGACGCGCCGGGAAGAATTTGAAGCGCCGTTGATGCCGCTGGTCAAGCGCGCCCGCGAGGTGATGGAGCGGACGATCGTCGCGAACCACTTCCTCTACTTTGAACTGATCGACGACATCATCCAGGCCAGGGCGTTCGACCACCCGAACACAATCCCGGACATTCTCCTCTCGCACCTCCAGGGAAATGCGTTCGGCGTGACGCGAGAGGAGTTGAAGAAGCGCATCAGGAAGGACTTCCCGGGGTTCGACTTCCACCCCACGCTGGCGAAGGTCCACTTTTGCGCGGAATCGGCACCTCCCCGGCCGCCGCAAGCCATTCCCCCGCCTCCGTGGCCGGAGCCCACCCCGGCCCGTGCGGCGCCGCCGGATCCGCCGGTGGAATTTCAGCGGGTGACCTACCGTCACGCGCCGTATGGCGAGGACCTCGCCGAAATACTCTCCTACATTTCGGCCAGCCTGCAGTTCTACCGCTGGCGGGTCGAAGGCGACATCGACCACCTGGGAGACGCGGCCCGGTTTCTCATCGGGCAAGTCCCTGAGTTACAGGCGGAATGGGGCGACGGCGTGCCGGAGCCAGAGCCCATTGACCCGGCGATCTTCTGGGAATCCGTTTCAAGGAACCGTTCCGCGGCATCGCTCCGCAAAGCGCTCTACGACCCGCCGTACCCGAGCGCGGGCCCTGAACAGATCGCGCGCCTCGAGCCGCGCCTGCTCCGCCTCCTGTTCGGCGACGCGCGGCCGGAAGAATTCGCCGTCTACAGTTTCGGAACCGAAGGCAACTCCTGGTTCATCAACGAATGGTGGGACTACTGCTGGATCGCGTTCAGCCTTCGGCGACGCGAAGCGATCGCGATTTACGGGACGGCTACGGACTGATCCGGGGGCGAAGCGCCCTTCACCCGGGGAAAAGCTCCCGCATCTCGTTCTCCAGCGCTTCCGGGTTCGCAACGCTTTCGGCGACGATTTCCCGGACGATCTCGAAGAGCCGTTTCCGCGCGTGGGAAAGCCGGTTGTCCACGTCGCTCTCCTTGATCCCCAGGGCGGCGGCAACGTCGCGGTAGCGCGGGGCCTCGGCGTCGGGGAGGTCGATGCGCCGGAAGACCTCGAACCAGTCCGAGCGTTTTTCCGATTCGTACGCCGCACGCAACCGCCCCACCGCTTCGGCGACGAGCACGCGCCGCCATTCGCGGTCGAGCGTCGCCTCGACGGGCTCGCCGGGGGCGGGCGGATCGAGCGGCGCGTCGTCCCCTGCGTCGAGCGGCACGATCTCAACGCCGCCGCCGCGCTTCAGCCGCCCCGCTTCCCGCCCCGCCTGGCGCACGAAATTGTCGAGGCACGCTTTCACCCAGGCCCGGAAACGCCCTCGGGACTCCGCGACTTCCTTCAGGTACTTCCCTTCCACGAGCTGCGCGAAGAACTGCTGCGTCGCGTCCTTGGCTTCCTCGTTCGGCATCCGCCATTGGATGCGGAGGTGGCGGTAGATCGGTTTCCAGTAGAGGCGGGCGAGTTGCTCGACACGTTCGCGCCACTGCGGGGCGGAGCGGTCGCGGGACCCGGCGATGACGGACCAGTGCGTCTCGGGAAACCCTCGCGGGGCTCCGCCGAGGGCGGTGTCCGGCTGCCGCGGGTCCGCTGCCATGGGGGCATTGTAAGGACTCCCCGGAATTTTCCCGTAGCATGACCCCATGCCCGACCCGCCACTTCAGCCCGGCTCCCTCGACCGCCTTGCCCGCGAAGTCGGGAAAGAGCGCGCGAAATCGGGCGCCGCGAAACCCGCGACAGCCTTCGGGTGGAGCGGCTCGGGCGCCGCCCCCGCACGCATCGGGCGCTTCCAGGTCACCGGCCCGCTCGGCCGCGGCGGGATGGGCGTCGTCTACCACGCCATCGACCCGAAGGACGGCCGCGAGGTCGCGCTCAAATCGCTGGCCGCCGGGCCCGGGGAACGGCTGAGGCGGGAGGGCGAAGCGATTGCGCGGCTCGACCATCCGGGGATCGTGAAGATCCTGGATACGGGCGAGGAGGGCGGGCGGCCGTTCTTCGTGATGGAACTCGTGCACGGGCGGCCGCTCGACGAGGCCTGGGCGGGCTGGGACCTCCGGCGGCGCGTCGAGGCGGTCGAGCGGATCGCGCGCGCGGTCGCCCACGCGCACGGGCGTGGCGTCGCCCACCGCGACCTCAAGCCCGGCAACGTCCTTGTCGGCGAAGACGGCGCCCCGCGCGTCACGGATTTCGGGCTCGCCGCCGTCGAGGACGCGCGCACCAAACTCACCGACCCCGGCACCGTCATGGGCACCCCCGCGTGGATGTCCCCCGAACAGGTCCGCGGCGACGCTTCCGGCCCTCCCGCCGACACCCACGCCCTCGGCTCCCTCCTCTACCTCGCGCTGACCGGCACCGTTCCCTTTGAAGCGCCGAATCCGCCGGCGATTTACCGGAAGATTCTCGACGAAGAACCTGCCTGGCCGCGGAAGCGCGCCCCGCAGTCGCCGCCGGCGCTCGAGGCAGTGTGTCTCGCCGCGCTGGAGAAAGAACCCGCTCGCCGGCCAACCGCCGAGGCCATCGCCGAGGACCTCGCGCGGTGGCTCGAAGGCAAACCCGTTCACTCCCGCCTCCCCACACTCCCCGCACGCCTGCTGAAACGCGCCGGACGCAACCCTCTTGCCTGGCTCGGCCTCTGCGCCGCCGCCGCCGCCCTCGTCGTCGGCTCTTCCGCCCTCGCCGTCCAGTCCCTGCGGCACGCCCGGCAGGAGCGGGCGCGCGACCTCTCCCGCGATGCCCAGCCCCTCGCCGCCCAGGCCCTGCTCGCGCTCCAGGCCGGCGACGACGCCACCGCCGCACGCCTCATGGCGGATTTCCAGGCGAAAATGGCCGCGGCCCGCGCGCTCGACGCTTCCGCCGAGGGAGGCTGGTTCGAAATCGCGGAATACCGCCGCTGCGCGGGAGATGAGGACGGCGCCTGGGAAGCGGTGGACGCGGGGCTGGCCGCCCGGCCGGGAGAATCCCTGCTCCGCCTCGAAAAAGGCCTCCTCCTCGCCGCCCGGTTCCGCCGCGAAGCGCGCCGCGTCGAACGCGAGGCCGACACTTCCTCACGGGCCGGCGGTCCCCCCGAAGTCCCCGCCTCCGCCCAGGCCGGCCTCGACTTCATCCGCGCCGTCACCACCGCCGAACTCGACGCGGGAATCGTCGGGCTGGGTGGCGAAGCACCGCCGTCGGCACGCGTCGCCCGGGCGGAGCTTGCACTTCTTTCGGGAAACGCCGGCGAAGCAGAGCGTCTCGTCGCGGGACTGGAACAACCTGAGGCCAAGGTCGTCGCGGGCCAGGTGGCGGAAGCGCGCGGCAACCTGGACGCCGCCCTCGGGTGGTACTCGAAGGCCGTGGCCACGCGCGAGCGGCACTGGCCGGCCTGGGAAGCCCGGGCGGCGGCACGCGAGCGACTCGCTGGCATCCGTTGGAAACCCGGCGAAACCGCCGGCACGGCCGAGCAGTCGGAGGCCATCGCCGATTGGGAACACCTCGCGGGCGCGCTTCCCCGCCGCGGCGATCTCCAGACCGCGCTCGCGACGGCCTGCGTCCGGCTGGCCACGATCCAGGTCTACGCGCAAGCCGACCCGACCGCACCGTGCCGGCGCGCGATCACCGCCTGCACCGAGGCACTTCGCCTGAACCCGAAGGATGGAGAAGCGCTTCTTGCCGAAGGGCGCGCATGGGCGGCGATCGCGGGGAACGAAGCGCAATCAGGGAAAGATGCGAGGACGAGCTACGACGCGGCGGTCCGCGCCTTCGATGCCGCGGCGGCGCAATCGCCGGATGCGCTCGACGTGCGGATCGAACGCGCCGGGACGTTTCGGATGCGCGGCTACTGGCGCCGGTCGCGCAAGGACGCCGCGTTCGTGGAGGACTACGAGCGCTCGCTCCTCGCCTGGGACGACGTCCTCCGCCTGAACCCGGCGTGGCTTCCCGCGTGGTCCAACAAAGCGCTGATCGACATCGAGCTGGAGCGCTGGGGCGACGCCGTGAAGGCCTTCGAGCAGTCGGGGCGCTGGGCGACGGAGGATCCCGGTATCCGGGCGCAATTCGAGGAAGCGAAGCGGCGCGCCGCGGAAAAGGACCGGCGCTGATGTCGCTTTCCCCGGAGCAGATCCTCGTTGCCTACCGGCGCGGCTGGTTCCCGATGGCGCGGTCGCGCGAAGGGCCGATCGTCTGGCTCGAGCCGGACCCGCGCGCCGTCCTGCCGCTGGAATCGTTCCACTGCCCGCGGCGGTTGGCGCAAACGGTGGGTTCCGGGAAATTCCGGATCACGACCGACGTGGCGTACGAAGCCGTGATCGACGGCTGCGCGCGGCCGGACACCTGGATCAGCGCGGAAGTCCGCGAGGCCTACGTCGCGCTTCACAGGCTCGGCCACGCCCACTCCATCGAATGCTGGTCGGGTGAAACACTCGCGGGCGGGCTCTACGGGGTGCTGATCGGCGGGGCGTTCATGGCGGAATCAAAATTCCACCGGGACCGGGATGCGAGCAAGGTCGCGCTCGCCGAACTCGTCGCGCACCTCCGCCGGATCCGCGCTTCCCTCCTCGACGTCCAGTTCCAGACGCCGCACCTCCAGCAGTTCGGCGTCGTCGAGATCCCGGGCGAGGAGTACAAGCGCCGGCTTGCTGAAGCGGTTGAGCTCGGCGTCTCGTGGGGCGCGGCCGGGCCGCTCGCCCCGGAAACGCGCCGGCGCCGTCGTCGCAAGAAACGTCCGCCACCCCGCCCCGGCACGGCGCCCCGCGCGTCCTAACGTTCACAGGCCCGCGGGAATCGCGCACAATCCCCCCATGCCCGATCTCTTTCACTTCTCCACCGAAGTCCGCGTTCGTCTCCCCGAGACCGACGCGATGGGAATCGTTTTCCACGGCGCGTTCTTCACGTACCTCGAGGTCGGCCGCACGGACTACCTCCGGAACCTGGGGCTCGCCGGTTCGCACGCCCAGCCGATCCGCGACTTCGCCAACGTCGTCGCCCGCGCCTGCTGCGACTTCCGCTCTTCCGCACGCTTTGACGAAGGTCTCGTCATCCACGTGCGGATCGCGGAAATCCGGCGGACGAGTTTCAAGTTCGAATTCCTGATCATGCACAAGCAGGAAGCGCGTGTGGTGGCGGAAGGGCACACGGTGCACGTGGCGATCGACCCGGTGACGTCGAGGCCGATCGGGGTGCCGGAGGCGTTCCGCGAGAAGGTCCGGAAATTCGAAGGCTCAAATGTTTCGGAGTCCCGCGGATGACGGGCGCACATTTCCGGGACATCGTGGTGCCGTACGACGGCTCCGAAATGTCGGAGCTGGCCGCGCCGTACGCGGCGGAGTTCGCGAAGCGCTGGGTGGGGCACCTCACGCTGGTCCGGGCGATGCCCGAGCCGGCGATGGTGACGGACATCCCCCGGTCGATCCTGGAGTCGGTGATCGTCCAGGCCCGAAAGGAACTGGCCGCTGCGGCGGCGCGCGCCGGCGGCGAAGTGGTCGTGAAGACGATGCTGCGCGAAGGACTGCCCGTGGACGTGATTCTCCGGGAAGTGCGCGGGCGGGACATGATCGCGATGACGACGCACGGCCGGAGCGGGCTGTCGCGGATGGTGCTGGGAAGCGTGACCGAGAAGGTGATCCGGGTCTCGCCGGTCCCCGTGCTGGTGATCCGGCCGCGCCGCGGGACGCTCAAATCCGCCGCGACGGCCGCCGGGCGGATGTTCCGCGACGTCGTCGTGCCGCTCGACGGCTCCGACCTCGCGCGCGAAGCGGTCGCGCCGCTCGCCGCCGGGCTCGCCGAGGACACTCGCCTCCACCTGCTCACCGTCGTCCGCTCCGGCGCCACTTCGAAGGAATCGGAAGCCGCCGCGGACTGGCTCGCCGCCCGCGCCGCCACGCTGGAATCGCGCGGCCTCGTCGCCCTCACCCGCGTCGTCCACCATGACTCCCCCGCCGAGGGGATCGGCGCCTACGCCGAGCACAACGACTGCGGCCTCGTTGTGATGTCCACGCACGGCGCCGGGGGCCTCCGGGAGTGGATGCTGGGAAGCGTCACCGACCAGATGATCCGGCGCGGGCCGGTGCCGGTGCTCGTCGTGCCGCCGCACGGGGCGCGGAAGAGCGCGAAGAAGTAGCAGGCGACTCTAGCGCCCGATGTCCTGCGTCTCGGTGTCGGTCTCCTCCTCGCTGTCTACCTTCCACTGGCCCGCCTCCTCCACCAGGATCACTTCGTAACTCCATTTTCGGTCCGAGGTGGAGGCAAGGAGGCGAAGCCTGTTTCCGTCCCGATGCCCCTGGGGAGTGCCTAGGTCTTTGTACTTCGCCATCTTCGCGGCATCCTTCTGCGCCAGCTTGAGCGCCAAACCCAGCGCCTCTTCGGGCTTCATGGACCGGACCGCTTCCGGCGTCGTCCCGACCGACTTTGCAGCCGCAGCCAGCTGGTCCGCGGGGAGGCTTTTCAATTCCTCGAGTTTCTGTTGAGCCTCCGAGCGGTAGCGGGCGGAGAAAAGCACCCATTGCGCGTCCGCATCGGCCGCGAGGACAGCCGCCTTCATCTTTGCGTAAATCGCCTCGGGAGACTCGATCTCCGGTTTGGGTGCGGGCTTGTCGCACCCGGCGAGTGCCAGCACGAACAGCGCGACCGTCCGGCCGAAGCGCATTCCCCCTCCGGTTCAAAAAAAACGGGGCCGGCTTTCGCCAGCCCCGTGTGGACTCGATGCCATCGTTACGTCGTCGCCACCGGCTGCGGCGGCTCTTTCTGCCCGCCTTCCTTCTTCTGGAGCGTGGACTCGAAGAACAGGTGCCCGTCCTTCGTCGTGACCTTGACGTTGGAGTTCTCGGGAATCTCGCCCCGCAGGATCGACTCGGAGAGCGAATCCTCGATCAGGTGCTCGATTGCCCGGCGAAGCGGACGAGCGCCGTACTCGGGGTTGAACCCGGCGTCGATCAGGTGATCCTTCGCTTCCTGCGTGACTTCCAGCGTGATGTTGCGGTCGATCAGGCGCTTGCGCACCCCGGTCAGCTCGTACTCGACCACCGTCTTCAGGTCCTCGCGCGTCAGCGAGCGGAACATGATGATGTCGTCGAGACGGTTGAGGAATTCGGGACGGAAGTGCTTCTCGATCTCGCCGAGGATCGTCTTCTTCATGCCATCGTGACCGGCGTCGGTAGCCGGCTTGCGGAACCCGAGGGACGTCTGGTTCTTGAGCAGGTCTGCGCCGATGTTCGAGGTCATGATCAGGATGACGTTTTTGAAGTCGATGTGCCGGCCGAACGAGTCGGTCAGGCGCCCTTCCTCCATGATCTGGAGCAGCATGTTGTAGACGTCGCCGTGCGCCTTCTCGATTTCGTCGAGCAGGACGACCGCGTAGGGGCGGCGGCGGATCTTCTCGGTGAGCTGCCCGCCCTCTTCGAACCCGACGTAGCCCGGGGGGGCGCCGACGAGCCGCGACACGTTGTGCTTCTCCATGTACTCGCTCATGTCGATCTGGATCAGCGCGTCCTCCTCGCCGAACATGAACTTCGCCAGCGCCTTCGCCATCAACGTCTTGCCGACGCCGGTCGGGCCGACAAAGATGAACGAGCCGATCGGCCGCTTGGGATCTTTCAGGCCCGCGCGGCTCCGGCGGATCGCTTTCGCAATCGCGTGGACCGCCTCGTCCTGGCTGACGACCGTCTTGTGAAGCTCGTCCTCCATCTTGAGGAGACGCTCGGCTTCCTTCTTCTCCAGCCGCGACAGCGGGATCCCGGTCATCTTGCTGACCGTCTCCGCGATGATGTCCTCGTCAACCAGCCCCTGGCCTTCCTTCGCGCCTTCGCGCCATTCCTTCTGGATCGTCTCTTTCTTCTTCCGGAGCTGCGCCGCCGAGTCGCGCAACAGCGCCGCACGCTCGTAGTCCTGCGCCGCGATCGATTCGTCCTTCTCCTTGTCCAGCTTGGAGATTTCCTTGTCGATATCCTTCAGGTCCGGCGGCTTCGACATCGACCGCAGCCGGATCCGCGCGCCTGCCTCGTCCATGACGTCGATCGCCTTGTCGGGCAGGAATCGCCCGGTGATATAGCGCGAGCTCAGCTCGACGCAGCCCTCCAGCGCCGCATCCGTGTACTGCACCCGGTGGTGCGCTTCGTACTTGTCGCGCAGCCCCTTCAGGATCTCGAGCGCTTCTTCCTTGTTCGGCGGGTCCACCATGATCGTCTGGAAGCGCCTTTCGAGCGCGCCGTCCTTCTCGATGTACTTGCGGTACTCGTCGAGCGTCGTGGCGCCGATGCACTGGATTTCGCCGCGGGACAGGGCGGGCTTGAGGACGTTCGAGGCATCGATAGCGCCTTCCGCGCCGCCGGCCCCGACCAGCGTGTGGAGTTCGTCGATGAAGAGGATGATGTGCTTGGCGCGGCGGACTTCGTTCATGACCGCCTTGATGCGCTCCTCGAACTGGCCGCGGTACTTGGTACCGGCGACCATGAGGGCGAGATCGAGCGTGATGACCTTCTTCTCAAACAGGATTTCCGGGACATTGCCCGCGGCGATTTACTGCGCGAGG
>JAIOPR010000321.1 GCA_021413805.1 Planctomycetota bacterium | reverse complement strand
CGGCCAGCGGCGAGTGAACGACCACGGCGTGGTACGACTGTGGGAAGCCAGGACCGGTCCCACGCGACCGGGAGCCAACGCTTGACCGTGAGAAACGGCATCGTTGACCTCGGTTAGACAATCTCCCGCTCCCGGGTCGTCTCGCGTCGTTGTCGTTCACTCGCCGCTCGCCGCTCGCCACTCGCCGCTGACACTCGCGATTCGGCGGTGATCACAACGGATCACGCTTTCGCTCCCGTCGGCACAATCTCCTCAAGGCGTGCCGTGAAGTGCCGGAGAGCGGCGGCCTGCTGGACGATGCGGAGGCCGCGCATCTGGGCGGCGCGGTGATGCAACGCGATGATGTGGTCGGCGACGTAGTCCATGTGGGTGTTGGTGTAGGCGCGGCGCGGGATGGCCAGGCGGACGAGGTCCATGCGCGGCGGGGCGACGCCGTCGCCGAACATGAGCGTGCCGATTTCGCACGAGCGGACGCCGCTCTCGAGGTAGAGGGCGACGGCGAGGACCTGGCCGGGGAACTGCGGCGGCGGGATGTGCGGGAGGAAGGCGCGGGCGTCGATGAAGACGGCGTGGCCGCCCGCGGGCTGGATGACCGGGACGCCGGCGTCGTGGAGCCTCCCCGCGAGGTAGGCGACTTGCCCGACGCGATACCGGAGGTAGTCCTCGTCCAGCACTTCCTCGAGCCCCACCGCGATCGCCGCGAGATCCCGGCGCGCCAGCCCGCCATACGTCGGGAACCCTTCCACCAGGATCAACCGCTGCTTGAACTTCTCCGCCAGCCCTTCGTCCCGGCACGCGAAGAACCCGCCCGTGTTCGAGAGCCCGTCCTTCTTGCAGCTCATCGTCGCGCCGTCCGCCAGGTCGAACATCGCCCGCGCGATTTCGCGGACGGGCCGCGGGTCCTCGTTCCGGCTGATAAACCAGGCGTTCTCTGCAAAACGGCACGCGTCCAGGTAGAACGGGATCTTGCGCTTCCTGCACTCGGCGGAGACCGCCTGCAGGTCCGAGAGCGACACGGGCTGCCCGCCCCCCGCGTTGTTCGTCACCGTGCACATCACGAACGGCACCCGCTCCGTGTCCAGCACGCGCCGCAGCTTCGGCAGGTACACATTCCCCTTCGAGACGCACGGGTGCTCCGCTTCGAACGCACACTCGCAGACACAGTCCACCGGCTTCCCGCCCGCCGCCATGATGTTGGCGCGCGTCGTGTCGAAATGCGAATTGCTCGGGATGACGTCGCCCGGCTTCACGATCTGCGAGAACAGGATGTGCTCCGCCGCGCGCCCCTGGTGCACCGGGATGACATGGTGAAACCCGGTAATCCCCCGCACCGTAGCTTCAAATTTCGCGAACGACTTGCTCCCCGCGTAAGCCTCGTCCCCCATCATCAACGCGCCCCATTGCGCGTCGCTCATCGCCGCTCCCCCGCTGTCCGTCAGCAGGTCCACAAGCACCATCTCCGAGGGAATCGCAAACAGGTTGTTCCCCGCCTTTTCCAGCGCCTCGGCACGCTCTTCGCGCGTCGTCATCCGGATGTGCTCGATGGACTTGATGCGGAAGGGCTCAAAAGGCGCGGCGTGGGCCATGGGGGGGGAATCCTGGGTGTGGGGTGCTGAATGGGGCGCAAGGACCGTGCCGGAGGGCTGGGGCGAACGGCCGGGGCTTGGGGCCGGGGCGAACGGCCGGGGCGAAAAGCCGGGGCTAACGGCAAGGCCTCCGCGCCCCGGCAGTTTGCCCCGGCAGTTTGCCCCGGCAGTTTGCCCCGGCAGTTTGCCCCGGCAGTTTGCCCCGGCAGTTTGCCCCGGCAGTTTGCCCCGGCAATTCGCCCCGGCCTTATGCCCCTGCCGTTCCCCCTTTCGCGTGAGATTCCACGGTCCCAGCGCAAAATAACGCAAAGGTTGACTAATGTAGTTAAGTAATATCACCATATAAGCGGACCCAGCCACAGGAGCCCCATGACTCGCGAACCCGAAGCTCGCCGCCTCGCCCGTGACCTCCACATGATCGCCGACCTCACCCGGCGCGTCCTTGAGCCGGACGTCCACGACTCCTCCGGCGAGGGCGCTTCGTTCACCCAGGTGGTCATCCTCAAGTGGCTCGACGCCGCCAATCCGCGGCGCGCCCAGGATGTCGCCAAGTACCTCTCTTCTTCGGCCCCCGCGGCCACCCAGCTGATCGCCCGGCTCCGCCGCAAGGGGCTGGTGACCAGCCGCCCGAACCCCACCGACGGGCGCGCGGAGGACCTCTACGTGACCCCCCAGGCCCGGACGCTGGTCCGGCGTCACGAAGCGCTGAAAATGCGGAAGCTCGCGAAGCTGTACGGGGCGCTTCCCGAGACGAAACGCCGCCTGATTGCGCAGGGGCTGGAAGCGGCGATCGACCTGCTGCTGGGGGAGAAGCCGGTGGGGGCGGACATGTGCCTGCACTGCGGCGCGTACGATTCGCCGAACTGCGTGATGCGGTCGCACGGCTTCAAGTGCCCGACGGAGACGTGCCCTTCGGAATCGAAGGCGTGAGGGCGGGGGTGCGGCGCCTTTGCACCCTGCCGGCGGATAGTTAAGCAACCTTCTTATTGTTCTTGCCGGACGGCATCCGGCTTGCATAGCCTTCCGCCATGGAATCAACGCCTGCGGTCGAACAGGCCCGGGCCGTCCTCACAGGCGGCCTGGGACCCGCGCTCAAACGCTCCGACGCCCCTGCCTTCGGGTGCTTCCCCGTCTACTCCCCCTTCGAGCTCTTCCGCGCCGCGGGGCTCCTCCCCGTCGGCCTCATGGGAGCGGGCGGCCAGATCGACATCGTCCACGCCGACGCGCGTTTCCAGAGTTTCGTCTGCTCCATCGCCAAGTCCTCGCTGGAACTGGCGTTCCAGAAGCGGCTCCAGGGGATGGAGGGCGCGGTTTTCCACTCGATCTGCGACGTGGCGCGCAACCTGGCGAGCGTGTTCAAGCGGAATTTCCCGGCGATGCACATCGAGTACATCCACCTGCCCCAGAACTCGGCGGGGCCCGAGGTGGAGGACTACCTGGTGAGCGAGTACCGCCGGGTGATGGCGGGGCTGGAAGCGCGGCTGGGGCGGCGCGTGGAAGACGCGGCGGTCTCGGCGGCGATCCGGGAGTACAACCGGCCGCGGCGGCTGATGCGCGAGCTGTACGCGATGCGGACGAAGGAGCCGGAGAGGATTAATTCCTCGGAACTGTTCATGCTTGTCCGGGCGGGGACCATGCTCCCTCCCGACGAACACTCGCGCATCCTCGAAGCCGCGAAGCTCGAATTCGCGGCGCGGAAAACCAAGCGGATGGACCGGGTGCGCGTGGTGATCGAGGGCGCGTTCTGCGAGCAGCCGCCGGTCGGGCTGCTGGAGACGCTCGAAGGCGCCGGCTGCTACCTCGTGGAAGACGACTTCTGCGCGGGCTGGCGCTGGTTCACCCAGGACGTCCCCGAAGGCCCCGATCCCGTCCGGCAACTCGCCCGCGCCTGGCTCGAGAATGGCCGCGCCACCTCCACCCGTTTCGACCCGGAACGCCCCCGGCACAAGGCGCTCGTCCGCCGCGTCCGGGAGACCGGCGCCCAGGCCGTCATCTTCATGCCAGCCAAGTTCTGCGAGCCCGCGCTGTTCGACTACGTCCTCTACAGGCGCGAGATGGAGAAGGAAAACATCCCGCACCTCATGGTCGAGTTCGAGGAAAAGATGTGGACGTTCGAGCGCACCCGCGGCGAGGTCGAGACATTCGTCGAGTCACTTCTCTTCGATTAGGACGGACCCATGGCGGAATACGCAACGGCGGTGCATGAGGCCTCGCGCAAGGCGATGACGGCGTGGTACGACCGGCTGGCCGCGGCGGCGAAGAGCGGCGCGCCGTCGGCGTACACGATGATCTCCGGGAACTGCGTGGAGATCCTGCGCGCGTTCGACATCGAGCCGGTCTTCCCCGAGGTCAACGCGCTTCAGCTCGCCATCCGTAAACAATCGCTCCCGCTCATCCTCAAGGCCGAGGAGATGGGGTACTCGAGCGACAACTGCGCCTACGTGAAGGCCGACGCGGGTTTCACGTTCGCGGGGGGCGTGGGCAAGGACGGGAAGATCCCGACGCCGTCGTTCATCCTCTGCAACTTCGTCGGGTGCAACGTCTACATCAAGTGGTTCGAGCACAGCGCGGAGTTCCTCGGCGTGCCGCTCACCATGATCGACGTCCCGTTCGTGCGCTCCGACCGGCCCACCGACGGCGACGTCCGCTACGTCGTCTCCCAGCTCAACAAACTGATAGCCGAGTGCGAACGCGTGACCGGGAAGAAATTCGACATCGACCGGCTCCGCGAAGTCTGCCGGCTCTCGGCGAAAGCGGAGGACGGGTGGCAGAAGTGCAAGGACCTGTGCAAGGCCACGCCGTCGCCGATGGACGCCTATTTCGACGCGATCAACCTGATGGGGCCGATCAACGTGCTGCGCGGCACGCAGGACGCGGTCGATTTCTTCGACGTCGCGGTCAAGGAGTACGAAGGGCTCGTCGCCGGGAAGAAAGGGCCGCTTCCCCAGGAGAAGTTCCGGATCGTGGTCGAGGGGCCGCCGCCGTACCCGTTCTACCGCCAGTTCCGCGACCTGTTCGCGGCGTGGGGCGCGGTCGCGGTGCAATCCACGTACTCGACGGTCGGCGGGATCTGGGAATTCGGGTTCCGGCACGACCCGAAGCGCCCGCTGGAATCGATCGCGGAGCAGATGCTGATGGAGAACCTCTGCAACCGCTCGCTGCTCGACCGCTACAAGCAGATCCGGCGGTACGTGGACGAGTGGAAGGCGGACGCGCTGGTGATTCATTCCGTGAAGAGCTGCCGCCTGTTCTCGGCGGGCCAGGGCGACATGCGCGACTACTTCGCCAACGAGCTCGGCGTCCCGACTCTTCTCGTCGAGTCCGACCTCGAGGACCCGCGGTACTACGCGCAGGCCATGATGAAGAACCGGATCGACGCGTTTTTCGAGTCGTTGGCGCACCGCAAGCTGATCAAGAGGGCTTAATCCCGGCCGGAACGCAAATCGAGGAGTCCTTTCGATGATCTACGGTGCAGGCGTTGACGTCGGATCCACCCAGACGAAGGCCGTCATCATCGATTCGTCGCGCGACATCGTCGCCCGCGCGCTTCAGATGACCGGCGCCAACGTCTCGAAGGCGGCGGAGAACTGCTACCTTGAAGCGCTGAAATCCGCGGGGATGACGCGCGACCAGGTCGGGTACGTGATCGGGACGGGATACGGGCGCTACAAGGTCACGTTCGGCGACGCACAGGTGACCGAGATTTCCTGCCACGCCCGCGGCGCCCATTTCATGTACCCCGGCACGCGCACCGTCATCGACATCGGCGGCCAGGACACGAAGGCGATCCGCGTCGGCTCGAACGGCGAGGTCGTGGACTTCTCCATGAACGACAAATGCGCCGCGGGCACCGGGCGGTTTTTGAGCGCTTCGGCCGAAGTGCTGGACCTGTCGCTGGACAAGATCGGGCCGCTGTCGCTGGAGGGGAAAGACCCGGTTCGGCTTTCCACGGTGTGCACGGTATTCGTCGAGTCGGACATCATGAGCTACCTGGCGCAGGGGCGGAAGACGCCGGACATTTTGGCAGGGGTACACCGCGCGATCGCCGCGCGGACGATGTCGCTGTTGCAGCGCATCGGCATGGGGCCCGAGTACACGATGACGGGCGGCGTCGCGCGCAACGTGGGGATGATCCAGGCGCTCGAGGAAAAACTCAAGGCACCCCTGAACCACGGGGCGGATTCGCACTACATGGGCGCCATCGGCGCGGCGCTCTTCGCGCTCGAACGGTCGGAGGCGGCGGCGCGCAGCAAATGCGAAGAAGCCGTCCTGGGCGGGTGGGATGACGGCTCGGTGGAGAAAAAGAAATGATCACCGCGGGAATCGACCTGGGAAGCGGCACGGCGAAGGGGCTCCTGTATCGCGACGACGGCAAGGTGCTGGCGCGCGCGCAGGTGAAGACGAAGGCGGACTTCAATGCAGTGGCGCGGGACGTGCTGGACGCGGCGCTCAAGCAGGCGGGGCTTTCGAGGTCCGACGTGGACTACACGTGCACGACGGGCCTCGGGCGCTACGCCGTGACGTTCCGCGACATCCAGGTCACTGAGATCACCGCCGCGGCCCGCGGCGCGTGGGTGCTCAGCCCGGACGCTTCCTTTGTGCTCGACCTGGGCGCCCAGTCCACGCGGGCCATCCGGTTGCGGGACAAGGGCAAGGTGAAGGAATTCCACACGAACGAAAAGTGCGCGGCCGGCGGCGGGGCGTTCCTGGTGCGGGCGGCGAAGTACCTGGAAGTGCCGCTGGAGTCGCTGGGCGCGCTGTCCAAGAACGCGAAAGGGACGCAGCCGATCTCGAGCGTGTGCGCCGTGCTCGCCGAGACCGAGATCATCAACCACGTTTCCGAGAACATCCCGGTCGCGGACATTGCGCGCGGCATGCACGAATCCATGGCTGAGCGGGCGGTGGGGCTGCTGCGGAAGGTCGGCCTGAACGGCCCGGTCACGCTCGTGGGCGGCGTCGCGATCCAGGAAGGGTTCGTTGAGGCCTGTAAGCGCAAGTTTGGCGTCCCGGTGGTCCTGCCCGAGTTCCCGCAGTTCGCGGCGGCGCTTGGGGCGGCGGTGCTGGGGATGCAGCGAGCGAAGAAGAGGCTGGCGGAGAAGGCGACGGCGTAGGGCGGAAAGTGCAAGGAATGGAGGTCGAACGGCCCGCTGTATCTGCGGCCGTTTCCGCGTGATCGGACGTGATCCGCGTCCGACGTTCTTCCTGAACCGCTTGCAAAGAAAACAGCTGGACGCAGATCACGGCTGGATTTCGCTGAAACGGCCGCAGATACGGCCCCGGATCTTCGGCCCTCGGCCCCCCCTACGGTATCACCACCCCCCTCACACTCTTCCCCGCCCGCAGTTCATCAAACGATTCGTTGATCTGCGACAGCGGCCGCCTCGAGGAAATCAACGGCCCCAGCTTGTAGCGCCCGCTGGCGCACAGCTCGAGGACCTTCGGGAAATCGACCGGCCGGCAGCCGAGCGAGCCGATGACCTCCTGTTCCATGAACATGATCTTGCCCGCGGCCATCTCGACGGGCTTGTCCGCGAACCCGACGATCACGAGCCGCCCGCCGGTACGCACCGAATTGTGCGCGATCGGGATGACCTTGTGGCTGCCGATGCACTCCATCGCCTTGTCCACGCCGCCGCCCGTGCGTTTCTTGATCGTCTTCGCCACTTCGGGATCGGCCTTCGCATCGATCGTCTCCGCCGCGCCCAGCTGCTTCGCCAACGCCAGCTTCGCCGGGTCCAGGTCCACGGCAATCACATGCCCCCCCGCCAGCGCCGCGAACTGCACCGCCGACAGCCCGACCCCGCCACACCCGAAAATCGCCACCTTGTCGCCCGGCCGAATCTGCGCCCGGTGCACCACCGCGTGGTACGCCGTCGTCACCGCGTCCGCCACGATGCACGCTTCGATCGGGTCGATCCCCGCCGGAAGCGGAATGAGGTCCCGGGCGCGGACGCAGACGTACTCGGCGAATGCCCCGTCAATGTGGTTGCCCAGCATCTGCATCCGCTCGCAGATGTTCGACCGCCCCGTCCGGCACAGCGTGCATTCCCCGCACGTCAGCACCGCCGGCACCAGCACCGCCTGGCCTTTCGTCAACCCCGTCACCCCCGCACCCAGCGCGTCGATGTGCCCCGCCGGCTCGTGCCCCAGGATGATCGGCGGCTTCTTGAACGTCGGCACCCCGTGGTCCAGGTAGTGCAGGTCCGTGTGGCACAACCCGCACGCCGCCACCTTGATCCGCGCTTCACCCGCCGCAGGTTCGGGAACCGGCACATCCTTGATCTCGAGGCCTTTGGCCCCGGCGAAGTACACGGCGGCTTTCATGGTGGCTCCTGTGTCGAAGTGCGATTTCCGGGGTGCTACTTGTCGGCCCAGACGGCTTTGCGCTTTTCAAGGAAGGCCTTGAGGCCTTCGGTCCCGTCGTGCGAGGGAATGGTCCTGTGGTTGTAGACGCGGCAGGCGGCCGCGATCGCCGCGCGGCGCGTGAGGGCGGCGCTGGATTCGCGAAGGGCGAGGCGGCAGGCGGCGAGCGCGGCGCCGGAGTGTGCGGAGATCTTTGCGGCCAGCGCGGCGGCATGTTCATCGACCTGGGCGTCGGGGACGGCCTCGTTCGCGAGCCCCCAGGCCACGGCTTCCTTGCCCGTCAGCGTCCGGCCCGTGTAGAGCAGTTCCGCGGCGCGCACCGGCCCGACCTTCGCGGGCAGGTCCACCACGGCGGCCGGCGGGAAAACGCCGAGAGAAATCTCCGGGACGCCGAGTTTCGATTCTTCAGCCACCACCATCAGGTCGCACCCCGCCGCGAGTTCGAGGCCGGCGCCCAGGCACGCGCCGCGGACGGCGGCGATCACCGGGACGGGTGAGTCCTCGAGGGCCGCAAGAAGCGACTGGAGCTGTTCGAGCAGCGCGGGCCCTTTCTCAGGGAAGTGCTCGCCGATGTCTGCGCCGGCGCAGAAATGTTTTCCGCCGCCGCGCAGGATGGCGACGCGGTCGGTCGGGCGAAGCGTCCGGAGCGTTTCCGCAAGCTCCCGCATGGCGGCGCAAGTGAGGATGTTGAGCGGCGGGTTGGAGAGGACGATGTGCGTGGCGCCGCCTTTTTTTTCAACGGTGACAAGGCTCATGCGAGTTGACCTCCATCGACGCGGATCGTTTCGCCCGTGATGTGGCGGGAAGCGGGAGAGCACAGGAAAGCGACGACCTCGGCGACGTCTTCCGGCTGCGCGATGCGGCCGAGCGCAGTTTCGTCGGCGAGTTTCTTTTTGGTTTCGGGCGGGATGTCCCTGGTGAGGTTCGTTTCGACCAGGCCTGGCGCGACGGCGTTCACGTTGATCCCGTCGCGGCCGAGGTCGCGCGCGGCGCCGCGGGTGAGGCCGATGAGCCCGGCTTTGGCCGCGGAGTACGCCGCGGTGCCGCGCCGGGCGCGGAGAGCCAGCGTGGAGGAGACGTTCACGATCCGCCCGCCGCCGGCCGCCGCCATCACTGGCGCCGTCTCGCGGATAAACACGTACGCCGCCGTCAGGTCCACGCCGATCGTGGCGTCCCAGTCGGATTGGACAAGCCGGGGCAGCGGGCCGCCCAGGGAGATCCCCGCGCAGTTCACGAGCACCCCGACCGGCGCACCTTTCGCCGCCAGCCACTTCAGCGCCCGCTTCGCCGTCCGCGCTTCGCGCACGTCGCCCTTCACCGCCGCCGGCGCCCGCATATCCACGATGCAGACCTCATAGCCGTCGCGCCGGAGGCATTGCACGATGGCGGCGCCGATGCCGGAGGCACCCCCGGTGACGATCGCCCCGCGCTTATTTCGCCGCAATGCCATGGCCGCAGGCTCCACAGAATTTGAAGCCCAGCGGGAGCCCCTTGGCGCCGCACGACGGGCAGGAGGCCATCGGCGCACCGTACGGGTACTCGGGGGACTCGTCGTTGGCCCACTTGGAACGCATCTTCCCCCAGTCCGTCTTGCGCTTCTCGGCGAATGCGCGCATGCCTTCCTGGGGTTCGGGCGAAGTGAAATGCAGGGCGAGCCAGTCCTGGGCGTGGCCGACGGTCGCGTGCCAGACGGCTTCCTTGCCCTGGTTCGTCTGGATCTTGGTGTAGCGGAGGCACTCGGGGAACTTGTCCTTGAGGTTGGCGACGTACTCGGCGATTTTCGCGTCGAGGCGGGAGAGGTCGATCGCGTAGCCTTCCTTCTTGTCCTGGGCGAGCCTGATCTGCTGCTCGGAAGCGCCCTCGATGAAGGCGCCGTCCTTGGTGACAGAAGGGGCGACGGCGTTGACGAGGCCCCACTCGAGGGCTTTCTTCGCGGAGATCTTGGGATTCATCATGAGCATTTCGCGGGCGCGGCGGTCGCCGACGACGAGGGGGAGCCACTGGGTGGCGCCTCCGCAGGCGACGGAGCCGACACTCGTTCCGACCTGGCCGACCCAGGCGTGCTCGGCGATGACGGCGAGGTCGCACGCGAGCTGCGACTCGTTGCCGCCGCCGGCCGCCATGCCATTGATGCGGGCGATGACCGGCTTCGGGCAGTGCATGATCCCTTCGAGGTACGCCCGGAAGAGCGACATGTACTTCCAGTAGTCGCGGGGGCGTTTGACGTAGTCCTCGGCGTACTCCTTGACGTCGCCGCCGGTGCAGAACGACTTGTCGCCGGAACCGGTATAGACCACGACGGCCACGCGGTCGTCCCAACCCGCGTCTTCGAACGCCCGGGCGAGTTCCCGCAGCGTCTTCGTGGAGTAGGCGTTGTAGTTCTGGGGACGGTTCAGGGTGATCGTGGCAACCCCGTCCTTCTTGACATAGAGGATTTCCTGGAAAGCATTTCCGTCCTGCAGCGGGGTGAACTCGCGCATCGGGGGAGTCGGGCTCCTGTGATCGTGACGGAAAATAGTTAATGGGCTTTGTAATTGGCCCGCAAATCGCGCGCCGCCCTCCTTATCCCCGAAACAGGGGAATGATCCCCGTGTCCCGGCTGTTGAATTCCACGCAGGACTGGGCCACACTCCGCACTCAAGTCCCCATTCAAGAGGTTTCCATGCGCCGTCTTCTCGCCGTATCCGCCGCCCTCCTGGCCATGGCGCTCTTCGCCCGCGCCGAGGACAAGGGCTGGTCGGAAATCAACATTGAGGACCTCAAGGCCGCCATCAAAGAGGGCAAGACCGTCCTCATCGACAACAACCCGAAGTTCGTCTGGGAAGAGCGCCGCCTCCCCGGGGCGAAATGGCTGCACGCCCAGAAGTACGAGGCCTCCGACCTCCCCGCCGACAAAGCCACCGCCCTCGTCTTCTATTGCATGAACGACAACTGACACTCCTGCCACGTAGCAGCCGACCGTGACGTCGGCTTCGGTTACACCAGCGTCAAAGTTTTCTCCGCCGGGCTCGAGGGTTGGGAAGAAGACGGTAATTCAAGCGCGCCGGAAGCGGCGCCAGAGAAGGAGGAAGGCGTGCTCGGTTTCACGATGAAGGGAATCGACGGCAAGGAAGTGAAGTTGTCGTCCTTCAAGGGCAAGGTCCTGGTCGTCGTCAACGTCGCTTCGAAGTGCGGCCTGACCCCGCAGTACGCGGAACTCGAGTCGCTGTACGAGAAATACAAGGACAAGGGTCTCGTGGTGCTGGGCTTCCCCGCCAACGAATTCGGCGCTCAGGAGCCGGGAACGGACGCGGAGATCAAGGACTTCTGCGAGCAGAAATACTCGGTGAAGTTCCCGATGTTCTCGAAGATCGTGGTGAAGGGCGACGGGATCCACGACCTCTACAAGTTCCTGACCGGCGAGAAGACAAACCCCGGCATGAGTGGCGAGATCAAATGGAACTTCACGAAGTTCCTGGTGAGCCGCGAGGGGAAGGTCGTGAAGCGGGTTGAGCCGAAGGTTAAAGTGACGGAGGAGGATGTGGTGAAGGCGATCGAGGCCGAGCTGGAGAAGGCGGCGAAGTAAGCGAGGTGCGGAGTTATCAGGCGACCCGGGCCCCTGCGGCCTGGGTCGCTTTTTTTGTTGAGATCGTCACCCGGGCGTAACCTCCGGCACCAGGCGTAACGGAAATGAATGCGTTACTGTGGCTCCACATATGACACAACTCATTATTTTTCAACATCTTGCGCGATGATTAACATTCTTCATGTTTCGGCCCGCGGCTTGCTCCTCTCGCTTCCCTGCCAGCGCCTTCCCTGTTCCTCAAACCCCGCGACGGCCGCGCCCCGGATCTTCCGGGCTCGGTCCGCCGCCACCGGTGTTTTCATTTCGGAGCGTTCTCATGCGCCTCGCGAGCCGATTCAAGGAACGCGGTTTCGTCCTTCTTGTGGCCCTCGGCATTCTCGGGGTGCTTGGCCTCCTTGCGGCCGCCTTCGCAACGCTGTCCCGGGTCGAGCGTGTCGTCTCGGCTTCGTACGTGGACAAGGTACGGGCCAAACTTCTCGCGGAGTCCGGCCTCGAGCGCGCGATTGCCGAGATCCGGTCGCGCGACCAGATCCAGGCGTGGGACGACACGCGGAACAGCTGGTACTACCGCGAGATGCTGAACGGTCCTGTCGGCACCTTCTCGTATTCGCCGGCGACCATCGCGAGCCTGAACGGTTTCACCCCGACCCGCGCCTACGGCACCCCGCCCCGCCGGCTCGAGGTCGCCGTCGATGACGCCATCCAAAACGGGACGCTCGCCGGGCTCTCCCTCGGCGACCCCACACGCCCGGGAGCTTCCGGCGAAATGCCGGGCACCTACGAAAAGGGCGGCGATTTCTACGCGATCAAGGCGCTCGACTGCGCCTCGATGCTCTTCGTGAATGACCAGAACCCCCAGATCCAGCGCCTCCTCAACAACCTCGGCGTGATTCTCAAGGTCGACGCAGGCCTCGGGACGTCCTTCAAGCTCGGGGACGAAATCGTCGCCGTCGCCAAGGCCCGCAACAAGCCCTTCAGCCACAAGACCGAAATCCTCGACCTCGTGTTCATCCCGAAACTCGGGGCAGTCAACGGGCGCGAGCGTTTCAAACTCGTCCGCGATTTCATCACCTGCCACGCGTGGGTGGACTACACGACGATGCATTTCGGCCCCAAGCCCGCCGGTTTCGCCGCCACCGCTCCTGCCACCCCGGTTGACATCATCGACCGCGGCGGCGTCGTCACGCAGTTCGTCACGGCGTCCGGCTCCGGCACCTTCCCCGCAAAATTCGGCGGCGGGAACGAATGGGTCGAGCCCCGCGCGCCGGTCAATGTGAACACGGCGTCGCGTGAAGTGCTCGTCGCGATGCTCTGGGGGCTGGCGGCGACGTTCGAGGATTACGACCACGCTTCCGGGCACCTCGTCACGCGTGCGATCTCGATCTCCCAGGCCGAGGCGGAAATTGCCGCGGACCACATCATCTCGGCGCGGTACTCGTTCGGCACGCCCGCCGGCGCCTGGTCGTTCAACGACTGGATGCATTTCCGCGAGGAAGTCATCGACAGCATCCCGGGCCTGGATCGGTTCAAGCGCGCCCTGATCCACGCGAACGCGAACCCGAACACGGACATCCGCAAGCTGAACCCGGACCTGCTGCTTGTGGACCCGAACCCGCGCACGGAGTCGAAGGACCTCGTGCTGCTCGACAAGTCGGACATCACCGTGAAATCGACGGAGTGGACGTTCTCTTCGATGGGCCTCTACGAGATCGAGTCGCTCGGCCGCGTCGTGAGCGGCGGCCGCACCCTGGCGCAGGAAAGCGTCGAGACCGTCGTGAAGATCTTCGACGCCCTCCGCTTCACGACGCAGGAACAGTTCGAAAAGGACCGCAGCTGGACGAACGACGATCCCGCGAAGAGCGAAGGCGACCTCTACGCGGACGGCTATCCGCCGGTCGCCTCGATGCCGGAATACGCGTACAACAACCCGAAGACCGTGCCGTCGCCGAGGTACAAGAGCGCGACCGGCGACCTGTCCTTCGCGGCGGACTACGACGGTTACCTCACCCTGAACGGCCCGGCCAAGGTCCTCGCCGGGGTCACGCCGACCGATTTCAACACCTCGGCCGCCAAGATGTGCCGCAAGCCGCTGGCGGGCCAGCCCGCCGGCTGCGCCTGGGACAAGGTGGACTGGCTGAAGTCGGGCAAGGACTGCGAAGTCAGCGGCGTCTGGGGCTGGAACCTCGGCAAGATCGGCCCCAACCAGTCGCACGCGACCGGCGCCGGCAATCCCCAGAAGCACACGGCGCCCAACCCCACCAATCCGGAATACGCCTACGATTCGCCCAACTGCGACGGGATCAAGGTCAACAACTCGCCCGCAAACTCGCTGTCCACCGACGATGACTACGTCTCCGCATTCGGGTTCTCGCCGAAGCGCCCCTACCAGATCAACCCCGCCGGCGCCCTGAACGCCATCGGCAGCGGGTTCTTCGAGGACGGCGCCGACGTCCAGCCCTTCGGCCTCTACGTGAATTACCTCAAGCGCCGCCGCTTCCACACCGTCTGGGGCGACGAGCTCCCGACCAGCCGCTTCACCGTCGAGTTCTTCTACAAGCCCGAGATCGACCACTGGGAGTGGGCGAAGGGCGTGGCGCAGACGCCGGCCGCGAAGGCGCTGAACGCGGGGCCGGGGTCGAGGATGCACCTGTGGGGGCTGGGCGCGGCGGACCACGGCACGAACTACGAGCAGTGGGTCTACGTGCAGGGCTCGCGGGTCTTCTACGACATGTACTACGCCGGGAAACACTACGTCATCTACTGCGACCACGACTGGAAAGCGCACACCTGGCACCACGTCGAGTTCTCCGTGACGGCGGAAGAAATCAAGACGATGCCCGACGGATCCAAGGTGACCGTGCCGCCCAACGCGATGCTCTTCGTCGACGGCAAGCCCGCGAACGGGATCCTCGGCGCCGGGACGGACGTGAACGCGAAGCTCGGCATCGATGCGCTCCCCGTCAAGGCGATGGTCCTCCCCGTTCCCTTCATCGGCGTCACCCCCAACAACGACTGGGGAACCGGGCCGCGCATGGAGATCCTGAGCAAGCTCCAGTTCACCGGAGATATCTTCGGCATGAGCCAGCCCTCGACCATCGGCACCATCGACAACCTGGTCATCCATCACTGGCGCAGCCACGACTCCGCTTTCTCCCCGCGCAACCGCTTCCATAGTTCGACCTACTTCGACGGGACGACGTGGTCGAGCGGGAAGGGCTACAAGGGGGAGACGGCGGGCGTCTACAAGAAGCGGCTGGTGGCGCTGGAAAAGGCGGCAGCGGCGGGGGATGTGACGCTGGGGACGGTGTCGTGCACGCACTACCACCCGTATCACGTTCACCTTTACGGCCACGACGGCGCGGCGCCGACGACGTCCTTCGGGCACATCACGCCGGCGATCCGGATGAAGACGGGCGGGAGCTACCTCGACGCGTACTACTACGACGGCTGCGCCGGGCTGCCCGTGAAGACGGCGCTGAAGGCCGGCACGGAGTGTTACTACCTGGGGTGGTTCGAAGTGGCGTCGGCGGTGCCCGTGACGATGTCGCCGATCCTGGACGACATCACGGTGACGTACTTTACGGAGCCGAAGGTGCTGTACCGGCACAGTTCGGTGGAGGCGAGGTAGGGAAGGCCGGGGCGAAAGGCCGGGGCGAAGGGCCGGGGCAAAAGGCCGGGGCAAGAAAGTGCAAAAAGAGTTTCGGTCAGCAGGCTCGGCCGTCAGCCCCGGCCGACAGCCCCGGCCGACAGCCCCGGCCGTCAGCCCCGGCCGTCAGCCCCGGCCGTCAGCCCCGGCCCTTACCACAATTGAGTCGTCGGGCGCTCCGCGAACTCTTTTTCCAGCGCCCTCGGGATCACCATGATCTTCAGCACTTCGTTCGCGCCCTCGCCGATCCGCCCGAGAAGTGCGTCGCGCAGGTGCCGCTCGATCCGGGAATCCTCGACGTACCCGTAGCCGCCCGACAGCTCGATGGCCCGCTCGGCGACGTGCACGGAGGCCTCCGTCGCCGCGACCTTCGCCATCGCCGCCTTCGCCGCGATGTCCGCGCCGCGCGTCTTCCACCACGCCGCCTGGTACGTCATCATCCGCCCCGCGTTGATCGCGATCTGCATCTCGGACATTTCGCGCCGCGTGTTGTCGAGGTCGATCAGCCGCTTCCCGAACAGCTCGCGCTCGTGGGCGTACTTGACGAATTTCTCGTAGGCGCCCTGCGCGATTCCCGTGGCCCACGCGCCGATCGTCACGCGGCCGCCGTTCAGCATGTGCATCGCGTAGTTGAAACCCTTGCCTTCCTCGCCGATCAGCTGGTCCTTCGGCACGCGGTAGTCCGCGAACACCAGTTCCGCGGTGTTCGACCCGCGCACGCCCATCTTCCCCTCGATCTTGTGCTGCTCGAACGTCCCCTTCCAGCCCTTCTCCACCGCAAACGAGCTGACCTTGCCGTCGGCACCCTTGGCCATGATGAAGAACACGTCGGCGGTCATGCCGTTGGTGATCCAGTACTTGCCGCCATTGAGGATGTACTCGCCGGTGGCGGCGTCGCGCGTCCAGGAGCACTTCAGCGTTTTCGCGTCAGAACCGGAGGTCGTCTCGGTCAGGCCGAAGCACCCCGTGAGGCGGCCGTGCGAGAGCTTCTCGACGTACTTGTCCTTGAGGCGGTCGCTGGCGAAGCGGTAGAGCCCGTCGGTCGCGGTGCCGTGGATGGCGATGGCGAGCGCGAAACCGGCGTCGGCCTTGGCGATCGATTCAAGGCCGGCCGCGAGGTAGGAAAAGCACGCGCCCATGCCGTCGTACTTTTCGGAGAACGGAAGCGCCATGAACCCGAGTTCGCCGAGGGCGCGGAGGTTGTCGGCCGCGAAAGATTCGTCCGCGTCGTTGCGCGCCGCCCGGGGCGCGATTTTCTCCGCGCAAAACGTGGCCAGGGGACCGGACAGGAATTCGATCAGGTCGCCATGGGCCGGGTTGGCGTGGTGAATCGCCTCGAGCGTGTCCTGCTGGTCGCGGGTGAAGAAAGGCATGGTGAGCTCCTGTGTGGGCTCGGATTCTAGCCGCGGTTGGCGGACCGACGCGCTAATTTTCAGGGTTTGTCCGGACGGGGCGCGGATACCATCCGGGCCCGACCGACTGCCAGGCACAAATATTCCACGAGGGCGCGATGAAATACCTGAAGACTTCGCAGTTCGTCCCGATGAAGGGCGAGGCCTGGATGTACTACGAGTGCGAGGACGACCTTACGGTCAACCGGGTCGTGACGCACATCCCGATGACCGGGGAGACCACCCTCACGCCTGACCCCGTGATAAAGGTCCTCTTCCGCCCCGAGTCGATGCTCGCTTCCACCCAGGCGGATTTCGAGAAGCACTGGCAGATCGGCGAAGCGAAGAGCAAGTAGGCGAGCGGGCGAAAGAAGGTTCAGGCGCGGAAGGTCACCACCATGACGCCGCCGCCGCCTTCTTCCGGCTTGCCGGTCCGGAAATGACCGACCTGGGGGTGGCGCCGCAGGAATTCGGTCGAGACCTGGCCGAGTGCGCCGGTGCCAAACCCGTGGATGACACGGACGGATTCGCAGCCGGCGCGGAGGCAGTCGTCGATCTCGCGGCCGAGCCGGTTGCGGGCCTCGTCCACGCGAAGGCCGCGCAGGTCGATTTCGCGCGGGGCGGAAATGGGGCTGCGCGGGGCCGGTGTCGCCCGTGAAGCGGGCCTCGGCGCTTCGCCGCGCACCATGTCCTCGAACGCGACTTCGATTTCCATGCCGCCGCAGGAAACGGTCGCGCGGCCTCTCCCGGCGCGGGCGGCGACGACGATGCCGTCCTGGCCGAGGGAGCGGAGGTGCACCGCGAGACCGGGCCTGACTTCCTCCGACGTCAGCGGGGTGCCCGGGCGGTCGAGCTCGTTCGCCTTCGCCGCCATGTCGCGGTGCGTCCGGTCGAGGCGCTTCTGCGCCTCCTGCGGTTTCACCCTGTTCTGCCGCACTTCGTCGAGCGTCGCCTGGACCTCGGCGCGCGCGCGGCCGACGAGGTCCGCGGCCTCGCGGGCGGCGGCCTGCATCGAGACGCGCTTCTCCTCGACGGCGTCCTGGATCTTTTTCTTCGCGCGGGCCTCGGCAACTTCGGCATCGGCAAGGGCCTTGCTGAGGGCGGCGCGATCGCGGACGGCTTCGTCGCGGGCGGTGGTGAGGCCGCCGATGGCCTTCTCGAGGATGGTCTGGCGGTCGCCGACGAAGGCCTCGGCGCGGGCGACGATGTCTTCGCGCAGGCCGAGGCGGCGGGCGATGGCGAAGGCGTTGGACTGGCCGGGGATGCCGACGGTGAGGGTGTACAGGGGGCGGAGGGTCTGGACGTCGAAGAGGACGGAGCCGTTGACGACGCCGGGGGTGGTGGCGGCGAAGGTCTTGATGTCGCCGAGGTGGGTGGTGGCGATGACGCGGGCGC
>JAIOPR010000286.1 GCA_021413805.1 Planctomycetota bacterium | reverse complement strand
CACCCCGCGGACGCCCTGCAGAAACCGCCGCGCGTACTCGGCGGCCGGGATGCCGGTTACTCGATGGCCCGTCGTGAGGATGTCCGCGCCCCAGTACCGCGAAGCGAGCTGGACCGGGCGTCCGTCGGCGGTGGCGGCGAGTCCGGTCACTACGGCCGACAGCTTTCCCTCGTCGATCCCGGCGAGCGGATGAAAGAGGCGTGCGATTTCGCGAAGTTCGTCCGGCGGCGGCGGCTTGACCCCCGCTTTCCAGCCGCCCTTCGGCGCCGCCTCCGGTCCTTTCCAGTCCAGGCGTTCCCACGCACCACCCCACGGGACATCGAGCTGGCGGACGCCCTCGTATTTTTCCTGAAGCGCCTTCCATTTGGCGGGGCGTTCCTTCTCGGGCGCATCGTCGGGCCAGCCGACGTCGAAGCCGTCGAAATAGATGCGGACGAGCGTGTCTTCGTTGGAGGCGCCGCCGGCCCGGGACCATGTCGCGTTCACCGCGTCGGCGGTTTTCCCGAGCAGGTACTCGAGCCCGACCGGGTCGCCCGCCACCATCGGGCGGCCGTCGAGCAGGTTCTTCCAGTCGCGCAGCACCGGGTGGTACGGAAGCCCGTGCCACGGCACTTCGATCCGGTTGTCGCGTTCGTTCGGGTCGCCGGCGATGTCGAGGGAAGCGATCAGCCAGCGCTCGCCCGACTCCTTCAGGTTCAGGCGCTTCCATTTCGCGCCCGGGCAATCCTCCAGCGCGTACGGCCAGGGCGCTTTCACGGTCATGATCTTGTAGTCCGGCTTGTCGTCGGTACATCCCTCGATCCGTTCGATGAGCAGCTCGGCGTCCGGCTTCACCCCGGTCAGGTCGGCGTTCGGCGCGGCCGCGCACAACCAGACCCGCAGCTTCCCGCCCCCCGCCACCTCATGCTTCCCGTTGTTCTTCACCACGATCTGCCACGTCGTCTCCTCGCCCTTCAGCGGCCACCCGAAATGCGGCTCGCCCTCGCCAATCGGGTACGTCGTCGCCCGGTGCGCACAGACGATTCCCGCGTCGGCGCGTTCGTCGATCACATTGGAAGCGCGGACCTTGGAGTCGAGTTCACCGCGGACATAGCCGAAAACGGGGCCGGCGGCGATGGGAAGCGGGCCTTCCCTGCGTTTGTCGAGTCCCTCGGGGCGCGCGGTCATCGAAACGAGGGAAGAGGCGGCGCCGAAACCCGGCCACGCCTGGCGCGACGGCATGTGCCCGTTGTAGAACGGCCCGGGCTCCGGCCCGCGGCCCGGCTCGCGCGACGGGGCGACGCGGACCTGCACCGGCTCGGCGGGGTCGGCGGGGACGATCGCGATCGCGTCAAAACCGTCCTTCACGAAATCCCCCGCGCAGATCCCGCCCGTCGCGATCGGCGGCACGTTCGGCGCCGCGTCGTCCACGATCTTCACGAAGCACGCCCCCGGCGACACTTCACGCCCCCACCGCAGGAAATGCAGCTTCGTCCCCGCTTCGCTCCCCACCGGGAAACAGATCGAGTCCTCCTGCGTCCCCCAGAAATCCCCGACCGCGAATCCCGCGACGAACGAGGGATCGGCCTTAACGGGAAGCGGCTCGCGCCGGGTCAGCTCGGCCTCCGCGTTTTCGTCGAGCGGCACCTTGACCTGGGCCACGAACCAGTTCGCGGTGTCGCCGTCGCCGGAACGGATGAGCACGCAGAGCGCGTCGGGGTCGCCGCGGCTCCCGAACAGGTTGCCCGCGGCCACGTGCTCCACCTTCCCGCCGAGTTTTTCGGCAGGCACGAGCCGGTTCTTTGCTGGAAGCGCCGCCCACGTCCTCGTCGAGAAGACTTCCGGCGGGTCGTAAGCCGTGACGCTCAGCCCCGCCCCGTCCGCCGTCGCGACCACCACGTACGCTTTCCCGACGGGCTTCGGTGCGAAATCCCCGCAGGCTACCCACGCCGCCGCCTGCGGCCCCGCGATTTTCTCCGAGCGCCACCGCACCAGCCAGGCGCCGTCCTTCGCGCGAAGCGGCGCCTCGTAGACCACCAGGTCTCGGGACTTGTCGTCGCGTTCCTGCAGCGTGGCGAGGGCGCCGTGGCCGAATCCCCAGTGCTGCACGCCCTGCGCGGCGGCGGGGCAGCAGGCGATGAAGAGGAGGAACGCGGCGTAAAGGGGTGTGAAGTCTCGGCGGCGCATTTCGGGGAGGGAGCGTATCACGCGGCCCGCCGGAACCGGAAAAAGCGCTTCACAAACGGTCATCAGGTGGTGTCCCGGCCGTCAGTCCCGGCCCGTCGCCCCGGCCCTTAAGTCTGTCTCAGCTGTTTTTCCGCGTCCACGACGTCCCGGTTGACGCGGTTCGCGGCCGATTTCAATTTTTCGGCGAGGTACGGGTCGTTCGCGAAATGCGGGTAGTCCATAAGGGCACGCATCGTCTGGCGCTGGAGCTGCACGGCGAGGCGCAGGTAACGGACCATGTCGCCGTCCGAAAGGGAGGTGTGCGCTTCGAGGTCCTGGAACGGGCACCCGCGGCTCCACGCCTGAACGGCGGAGGCCATGCGGAAATCCAGCTCCTTGGTCGGCAGCAGGATCCCCATCTCGCCCTCGAGTTTCCGGACGCGCTCGATCGCAGAGTTTCCGGACGCGCTCGATCGCATCCATCGCCTTGAACTTCCACGGCCGCAGCTGCTCCTTCGAGAGCGGCCGGAACCAGTCGCCCTTGCGCGACTCGAAGACGATGGCATTGAAGAGGATGTTGAGCTGGTCTTCGCTCAGGCGCGAGAGAATGCCCGCTTCGATGAACTAGGCGACCTGGATTTCGTAGCCGTAGATCTGCTTCGAGAAAATGCCCTTCGGCGTCAGCTCTTTTTCCTTCGTGTAGCCGAAGCGCTCGAGCAGGGCGAGGCGGCGTTTGACCTGCTCGACCATGCCGCGGAAGGAGCCGCCAGGGGACGGGGGAGGGGGTGGCGCGTTGTGGCGCCCGGGCTTGTTGCGGCGGCGCGAGCTGCGGATCGACGGCTGAGGCGGCGGGGGGGCCGCGGGGTTCGCGAAATTCGCGAACGAATTGTCGCAGGCGCGGTAGATGTTCTTGCCGAGGTGCTGCCAGAGGTTGAGAAGCGTCGCGTACGAAAGGTTGAACTGCGAGCGGATCGGCTCGATCTCGCCGTCGATGGTGCGGTTGACGGCATTGAAGCGCGCGTAGGGGTACTCGACGTTCGAGTACGAGAAGCCGACCTCGTCCATCCCGCGGCGCCCGGCGCGGCCGGCCATCTGCATGTATTCGCGGGCCATCAGCGGCCCGCGGCGGATCCCGTCGTACTTCGTCAGCGCGTCGAACACCACGGTCCGCGCCGGCATGTTGATGCCGAGCGCAAACGTTTCCGTCGTGAAGATCAGCTTGATCAGCCCCGCCGTGAAAATCCGCTCGACGATGTCCTTCAGCGTCGGCAGCAGCCCCGCGTGGTGGAACGAAATCCCGCGCGAAACGTGCTTCCGCATCTCCGTGACCGCCTTGTCCCCCTGCACGCCGTATTTCCCGGCCCACTCGTCAAAGAGCCGGAGGATGATCTCGCGCTCGGAGGGATTCAAAAGCTCGCGGTGCGCCATCTCCCGCGCCCGCTCTTCGCATTCCCGCCGGTTGAAGATGAACCAGATCACCGGCAGCTGGCGCTCGTGCTGGATCTGGTCCATGAGCAGCCGCCGCCACGTGTGAGGCGTCCACTTGCTCGAGTCGCGCTGCCCCGGTTCCGGCTCCGTCGCGCGGTGCCACGCCGGCGCCCGGCCCATGACCGGCGGGCCGGCTTCTTCCTCCAGCCGCTTGAGATCCTTCAGGTTCCCGATCCCGTGCCCGTTCAGGACCAGGAGATGCCGAAGCGGCACAGGCCGCCCCGTCTCGACGATGACCTCGAGCTTCGTCTTGCGAATCTTGCGCATCCACGCCGCGAAATCGTTCAGGTTCGCGACG
>JAIOPR010000285.1 GCA_021413805.1 Planctomycetota bacterium | reverse complement strand
CGGTGAGCCCGGCAACGAATTCGCGGCGCGAGATGTCCATGGCGGAGGCTCCTGGGGGAGAAGCGGCGAATGCTACTTGCTCAGCGCTTCTTCCGCATCTTTGCCACGTACCGGGCGAGTTCCTCGGGCAGCCCGTCGGCGTGGCGCGGCGTCCGGCGACCGTGCCCGGGAATCACCCAGCGGACCTTTTTCACCGCGAGCCGCACGAGCGAGTCGAGCTGTTCGGGCCAGGAGTGCCAGCAAAAATCGCGGAAGGCGTAGAGTTCGCCGGTGTCCTCGTCCCACGCGAGGGAGTCGCCCGAGAACAACCACGTGTCGTCGACGATGAAGACGACGCTGCCTTCGGTGTGGCCGGGCACCGGGAGCATCACCACCCCCGGGCGCACTTCCGCCTCCCCCTTGCCGCGCCACCGGTCCGTCGCGAACGCCACGTCGTCCGCCTCATGAATCCAGATCCGCGAGCCGAATTTCCGCCCCGTTTCGTCCGCCTTCGCGACGTCGTCCGGATGCGTCAGCAGGATGTCCGCGATGCCGCCCTGGGAAGTGAACCATTTGTGAAGCGAGCCCGCGGGGCGCGGCGAATCGATCAGGATGTTTCCTCCGGGGCGCTTCAGGAAATACGACTGGCCGCCGAACGTTTCGCGCAGGGTCATCCCGCAGAGCCACACGTCGCGGTCGATGGGCACAGGAAACGTCGCTTCCGCCGGCCGTTTGCCGCCCTCCGAGCCGATGCAGGCCACGGGGCAGGCCTGAAGCGCCAGCCAAGCGCGGCGCTCCTCGTCAGGCGTCGCCGGCGGCCGTTTCACGTACGTCCCCTCGCCTGCCCTCGCGAACACCTCGGGAACATGCTCGCGGCAGACATCGCAGTCGATGCACGTGGTGTCCACGAACCACGGGCCGGGGGCGTTTTTCGCATGCACCTGGGAGCGGTCAGCCATACGGATAATTCTAGCAGCGGTGGAGAAAAACGGGCTTCGCCACGCGGAAACATCACGCGGAAAAGCGCGGCAAAAAAAAGTCGTTTTACAGCGCGTTTCCGCGTGATGTTTCCGCGCGTTTCCGCGTTCGCGAAGCGCCCTTCATTCGCCACCGCCTGACGTCGGAATTACATCTCAACCCCGCCTCAGCGCCCTCGCGAACCTCCGCGCAGCACCGAGAGGGTCCTGGGCAGAAGCGAGCGCCGTCCCGACGGCCACGCGGTTCGCCCCAGCCCGGAGGACCTGCTTCAGGTTTTCCGCCGTGATTCCCCCGATCGCGAAAAACGGCACCCCGCGCTTCGCCGCGCGCCGCACCGCTTCGAGACCCGCGACTTTCAACTCCGGTTTCTGCGGCGAGCCGAATACCGGGCCGGCCGAAACGTAGTCGGCCCCTTCGATGGGGTCGTCCGGCGAGTGCACCGTCACGCCGAGGATGCGCGCCGGGCCGATCAGCGCCCGCGCGTCGGCAATCCCGAGATCGTCCTCGCCCACGTGCACCCCGTCGGCGTCGCACAGTGGCACCAGGCCCGCGCGGTCGTTCAGGATGAGGACGGGCACGATTTTGCGAAGCGCCCTTGCTCGGCGGAGAAACTCGCGGTCGCCCATCCACTTTTCACGAAGCTGGATCGCGTCCACGCCGCCTTTCACCAGCAGCCGCGCCGTCTCGAGCCACGGCCGCCGGCAGATCGATTCGGTCACGAGCGCCATCAGCCGGACGCCGGCGAGCTTCCGGGCTGGCCCATGGAGCGCCGCCTGTTCGGCTTCGTAGGCGTCAAACCTCAGCGCCGAAGCCCGCCGGGCGAGCGCCGGCTTGACCGCTTTCAGGTGTTCTTCGATCGAGCGAAGCGCTTCCTCCAGCCGCTTTGCGTTTGCTGCCAGGATTTCGTCCGGCGTCCGGCGCGGCGCGGACTCGTCGCGCGCCCCGGGATCGGCGGCGACGTGGCGGGAGACGGACAGCGGGCCCAGCGAGGCCTCCAGC
>JAIOPR010000284.1 GCA_021413805.1 Planctomycetota bacterium | reverse complement strand
GGGCGGAATCCCCCGGGGCCTTCGGGTGCCGCTTGAGGAAGCGCGCGCGGCGGTGGAGCAGGCGCGGCGCGGGGCGGCCGGCGAAGCGGCGGCAAGCGCGACGGAACTTCGCGGGCTGCGCGAGATGATCGACCGGATGCGCCTCGTCCCGGCGGGAGCGGTGTTCGATGCGCTGGAGCGGGCGGCGCGCGACGCGGCCCGCTCGCTCGGGAAATCCGTCGAATTCCGGTCCGCGGGCGGCGACGTGCGCTTTGAGGCCAACGTCCTCGCGGGCCTGCAGGACATCCTGCTTCACCTGGTGCGCAACGCCGTGGCGCACGGGATCGAGTCGCCCGCAGAAAGGGGAAGCGCCGGGAAACGCGCAGAGGGACTGGTCGAGGTCCGCGTCGTGCGGCTAGGGCACCGCGCGGTCGTGTCCTGCACCGACGACGGCCGCGGGCTCGACACCGAGGCGATCAAGCAGGCGGCCGTGCGGCGGGGGATCCTGCCGGCGGGGCAGGCGGCCGCGATGGGGCCTGAGGAAGTCGTGGCGCTCATCATGAAGGGCGGCGTGACGACGACGGACCGCCCCGACGGCACCTCGGGGCGCGGCGTCGGTCTCGACACGGTCGCGGTGGCGGCAGCGCGACTGAAGGGCGTCGTCCGCGTGCGGACGGAACCCCGGCGGGGGACGACGTTCGAGGCGGACGTGCCGCTCACCCTGTCCGCCCTTCGCGCCCTCATCGTGGAAGCCGGCGGCCGCACCGTCGCGCTTCCGCTCGACTCCGTCCGCCAGGTGGTGCGGCTTGCGCCCGGGAACCGGATCGAGCGGACCGCGCAGGAGGAGGCCGCGGGGCTGTCCGGCGAGATGCTCGTCCGCCCGCTGGCCGCGCTTCTCGGCCCCCAGGCCTCCATGGCCGGGGACTGCCGCGCGGCGGTGCTGATGTCATTCGGGCCGGGGACGGTCGCGCTCGGGGTTGATCGCGTGAACGGGACTGAGAGCGTCGTGACGCGCCTCGTCCCGCCGTGGGCGGGCGCGCCCCCCTGGATCGCCGGCGCCTCGATCCCGGAAGCGGGCGACCCGATTCTCCTGCTCGAACCCTCGGCGCTTCCCGAGGCCGCGGACCACGGCGCGCCGCCGCCCGCGCCGCAGAAACCGCCACCCCTTCTGGTCGTGGACGACTCGCTCACGACCCGGCGGCTGCAGCAGAGCATCCTCGAATCGGCGGGGTACGAGGTCCACCTCGCGGTGTCGGCGGAAGAGGGGCTCGACCTCGCGCGGCGCCGGAAATACGGGCTCTTCCTCGTGGACGTCGAGATGCCCGGCATGAACGGCTACGACTTCGTGCGAATCACACGGGCGGACGAAGAGCTCTCGAAGGTGCCGGCGATGCTCGTCACGTCGCGCGGGTCCGTGGAGGATCGCCGGCGGGGACAGGATGCCGGGGCGGTGGCGTACATGGTGAAGAGCGAGTTCGACCAGCCGCTTCTGCTGCGCACGATCGCGGGGCTGCTGGCCGGGAGGCGCCCATGACGACGCGCGTGCTGGTCGTGGAGGACTCTCTCACGGTCCGGCAGAAACTGGTGGAAACGTTGGCCGCCGACCGCGAATTCGAAGTCGTGGGGGAAGCGGAAGACGGGGCCGCGGCGATCGAGCAGTGCCAGCGGTTGCGGCCGGACGTCATCACCATGGACATGATGCTGCCCGTCATGTCAGGCCTTTCGGCGACGGAGTACATCATGGCGTACTGCCCGGCGCCGATCCTGATCGTCTCGGCCTCCACGAACCGGGGAGAGGTCTTCAAGACGTACGACGCGCTCGCCGCGGGCGCCGTGGACGTGCTGGAAAAACCGACCGGGGAAGAGCCGGAGGGCGCGTGGGAGAAGAACTTCCTCTCGACCGTCCGGCTCGTCGCGCGGATCCGGGTCATTACGCATCCCCGGGCGCGGATCGCGGAGCGTCGCGGAGGCCCTGCTTCCACCGCCGCCTCGCCGGCGCCCCTTCACCCCGCGGGGCCCGCCTTGCGCGCCGTCGTCATCGGCGGTTCGACCGGCGGAACGGGCGCGGCCGTGGAGATCCTCCGCTCCCTCCCGCCGTCCTTCCCTCTTCCGATCCTGTTCGTCATCCACATCGGCCAGGCCTTCGCTCGGTCCCTGTCCGAGTGGCTCGACGGGCTCTCTCCCCTCCGCGTCCGCCACGCCGTGGACGGCGAACCCCTTCCGCCCGCGGGAACCGGCTGCGTCCTCATGCCCCCCGCCGACCGCCACCTTGCGATTTCGGAAGGGCGCGTGAGGATCCACGCGGGCCCCGAGCGCCACTCCTGCCGCCCCTCGGTGGACGTGCTCTTCGAATCGGCGGCGCGAGACCTCGGAAGTGCCGCGGCGGGCGTGCTCCTGACGGGCATGGGCCGCGACGGCGCTGACGGCCTGCTGGCGCTTCGCCGCACGGGCGCGCCGACGATCGCACAGGACGAGGAATCGTGCGTCGTGTTCGGGATGCCGAAGGAAGCGATCGAGCTGGGCGCGGCCGAGCGCGTGCTGCCGCTTCGGCTGATCGGCCCCGCGCTTGCGGACCTTGCGGCGACGCGCAGGGCGGGAGGGCGGCCATGAAACGGCGCGTGCTGGTGGTGGACGACAGCCTGACGATCCGCGGGGATCTCGACGAGGCCCTGTCGGGCGCGGGGTTCGACGTCTCCGCCGTGGGGACGCTGGCGGAAGCGCGCCGGCACCTGTCGGCCGGCGGGAGCGACCTCGTCGTGCTCGACGTGCTACTCCCCGACGGCGACGGGATCGATCTCCTCCGCGAACTCCGGGCGCTTCCCGGCGCCCCGATCCCGGTGATTCTGCTTTCGACGGAAGCGGAGGTGAAGGACCGGATCCGCGGCGTGAAGACGGGGGCCGACGACTACGTGGGAAAGCCCTACGACCGCGACTGGCTCGTGTCGAGGGCGCGCGGCCTGACGCGCCAGCGCGGGGAAGGCGGGCAGTCCCCGTTCGTGCTGGTCATCGACGACAGCCCGACCGTGCGCGAGGAACTTCGCGAGACCCTGGTGCGGGCGGGATACGAAGTCGGGACAGCCGACTCCGGCGAAGCGGGCCTGCGCTTCGCCGCGGACCGGCGGCCCACCGCCGTCATCGTCGATTCGGCCCTGCCCGGCATCGACGGCGCCACGGTCATCCGGCGCCTGCGCCAGGACACCGCCCTCCGGCGGCTCCCGGTGATGCTCCTCACCGCCTCCGAAGGACGCGGCTTCGAGGTGACCGCGCTCGACGCCGGCGCTGACGCGTACGTCCGAAAGGAGGACGGCATGGCCGTCGTCCTCGCCCGGCTCGGCGCCATCCTGCGCGCTTCCGGCGCGCCCGCTGAAGTCGCGGAGCCGGCGTCGCTGGGGTCGCCGAAGCGGGTGCTGGCGGTGGACGACAGCGAGACGTACCTGCAGGTGCTGGCCGGGCAGCTGCGGAACGAGGGCTACGAGGTGGCGCTGGCGCGCTCGGGGACGGAGGCGCTCGAGCTCCTGGAAGTGCAGCCCGTGGATTGCGTGCTGATGGACATGCTGATGCCAGGACTATCCGGGACGGAGGCGTGCCGTGCGATAAAGCAGAACCCCGCGTGGCGGGACATCCCGCTCATCATGTTGACGGCGCTGGATGAGCGGGAAGCGATGATCGAGGGGATCAACGCGGGGGCGGACGACTACATCACGAAGTCCGCGGACTTCGAGGTGCTGAGGGCGCGGCTGCGGGCGCAGCTCCGGCGGAAGCAGTTCGAGGACGAGAACAGGCACATCCGCGAGGAGCTGGGGCGAAGGGAGAAGGAGGCGGCGGAGGAACGCGCGGCGCGGGTGCTGGCCGAGACGCGGACGTCGCTGATGGCGGAGC
>JAIOPR010000004.1 GCA_021413805.1 Planctomycetota bacterium | reverse complement strand
GGGATCGCCGTCGAGCCGAAGACAAAGTGGCAGGAATACACGTTCGAGACGGAGTTGAAGGACGTGAAGAAGGGGAGCTTCGGCGTGTTCATCACGTGCGAGAAGGGGGGGAAGATCTGGCTGGACGGGTGGACGGTTGAGGAGAAGAAGTAGCGCGCCCGGCGCACGGCCGGGGGATCTGCTAGACGCCTCAGGACCCGTTGAACCCGACGGTGACCTTGCCGGCGTCGTCCACGATGACTGGCACGCGGCGCGCGCCCTTCGAGTGCTTGAGCATCGCCTCGAGTTGCTTCGCGTCCTTCTTCACGTCGACGTAAGCGACCTTGGAGGATTTCGTATATTCCTCGAGCGCAGCGGCGGTGTAAGGGCAGCCTTCTTTGCCGTAGATGGTGACGGGCATGGCGGGACTCCTATAGGTGACGCCGATAATATTAGCACAGATAGAGCGACGAAAGACGATCTGCGTCGCATCTCTCCTTCGCCTCACCGCCTCCTCCGCCTAAACTCTCCTCATGCCCTCCCCCGCCATCGACATCGTCCACCCCGACACGCGCCGCGGCGCCGACCGGGTGCCGCCGGGGCAGAAACTCGTCAGCGGCTGGCCTGTCCTCACCGCCGGGGCGACGCCTTTCATCACGAAAAAGCAGTTCGTGTTTACCGTCAGCGGACTCGTCGAGCAACCGCTCGAGTTCACTTGGGAACAATTCCTCGCGCTTCCCACCGTCACGATGAAATGCGACCTGCACTGCGTCACGACGTGGTCGCGGCTCGACATGACGTTCCGCGGCGTCGCGCACGCCGAGATCATCCGGCGCTGCCGGCCGAAGCCCGCGGCGAAGTTCGTGCTCGTCACTGGCGAGCCCGGCTACTCCACGAACCTCCCGCTCACCGACTTCGCGCGCCCCGACACGATGTTCACCCACGAATACGAGGGCGGCCCCATGCCCGTCCCCCACGGCGGGCCGCTTCGCGACCTCGTTCCGCACCTCTATCTCTGGAAGAGCGCCAAGTGGGCAACGGGGGTCGAGTTCCTGGCGGAGGACAAGGCGGGGTTCTGGGAGGAACGCGGATATCACATGCGTGGCGACCCGTGGAAGGAAGAGCGGTATCGTGACGATCCGGTGTTCCGGAAAGACTTCTAGGCGCGGATCGAAACTCTCTTCAAGGGCGGAATTTCCCTGAAAAAGCGTTCCATCATCGGCCCGGCCCTGCTTTTCGCGCTCGTGCTGGCTGCGTGCGACGCGGCGGTGGTGTGGTATTTCAGCGAGTTGCGGGAGCTGAACCGGTCGACGGAAGCGGAGCGGGTGCGCGGGCTGGTGACGGCGGGGATTCTGCGGCATGTGGAAGCGGTGCGGCAGTTCGGGAAGCCGGTGGCCGGCGGGGCGGAGGCCGAGAGGGCGCGTGCGGAGTCGGTGGCGAAAGTTTTCCCGGCGCTGGTCGGCCTGGCGCGGTTCGGGCGGGACGGGCGGGCGGCGTTTGCTGTGGATTTGCGCGGGTTCGAGGGCGGGGCGACGCACCTGTCGGCGGACTCCCCCGCGTGCCGGACGGCGCTGGCGGGATCTCCGGCGATCGACGATCCGTTTCCGGCCGCGAACCGCCTGACGGCCGTCGCGATCTGGGCGCCGTCGGAAGACGGGGCCGTCGCGGGGCTGTTCCGGCTCGACCGGCTGGTCGGCGACGCGGTCAACATCTCGGCCGGCGAAGATTCCCCCTACGTCCTCACCGATTCCGGCGGCCGAAAACCCGCTTCGCGCGAGCCCGTCGGCGAGGCCACGCTTCCCGTGAAAATCACGCTTCCCGGCCTCGCCTGGAACCTGCACGTCCGGGAACCGGCGCGTGAAGAGGGACGGACGCAGGCGCTGATCTGGTCGATCATCGCGCTGTCGGCGGCGCTCTGGACGGGGTTCGTGATGGCGCGGCGCCGGAGCATCGTGGACCGGGATCGCCTGGAGAGCCGCAAGGCGGAGATCGACGAGATGGAGCAGAAGGTCCAGGCGCTCGCCGGGGTGGAACGGCGGGAGCGGGGAAAGCTCCTGACGCTGATCGACGCGCTCGAGGAAGGTGTTGTCCTGTCGGGCCCGGACGGCGCCATGCTCCTCTGCAATGATGCCGGGGAACGCATTCTCGGCACCGAGCCGCACCTGGTCCGCGGCGACGGGCTCGATCCCGCCACCGAAGATCTGCCGGCCAACCAGGCGATCCAGAACGGGGCGAAAGTCTCGACGGACGACCTGTTCGCGCTTCGCGACGGCGTGCGCATCCCGCTGTCGATCGTCGCGGCACCGCTCTTTGACCAGGACAAGAATGTCGTCGGCGCCGTGACCGTGCACCGCGACATCACGAAGCAGCGCGAGTGGGAGGACACCGTCCGGAACCGCGACTTCGCGCTGACCATCAAGAACAAGCTCTCCGCCGAAATGCAGGAGGCCAAGGACGAGGAAGAAGTCCTGCGCCGCCTGAACTACCACATCGAATCGGCGCTTCAGCCCCAGAGCACGAATATTTTCCTGAAGCGCGCCGGGAGCGACCGGCTGAGGGCGGAGCGGACGACAGGGCTGAAACCGGAGCTGGGGTTCGAGCCGCCGGTGATTTCGAATCCCGCGATGTGCCCGGTGCTGGAGACCGGGGAGCCGATGGACCCGCGGACGTGCGGCGAGCGGGTGCAGCCGTGCCTCGGGCGGATTTCGCCGGGAGGGTTCCTGTGCGCGCCGATTTCGATCGGCGGAAAGGTAGAGGGGACGATCCACCTCGAGCTGCAGGGCGAGAACCCGGAGCCGCACCGCGTCGAGCTGGTGTTCGACCTGATCCGCGCGGCGTCCTCTTCCATCCAGGCCAAACGCTACCTGGCGATCATGTCGCAGGCCGCGATCCGCGACCCGCTGACGGCGCTCTACAACCGGCGGCATTTCGACGAGACGGCGCGGGTAATCATGGCGCAATCGAAGCGCTACCACCGGCCGCTGGGCGTGCTCATGATCGACATTGACCACTTCAAGAAATTCAACGACACGTACGGCCACGACGCGGGCGACATCGTGCTGAAGGAATTTGCGCGGTCGCTGCAGGCGACGGCGCGGCAGAGCGACGTGATCGTGCGGTACGGCGGCGAAGAGTTCGCGGTGCTGCTGCCCGAGACGAGTCTGAACCAGGCGCGGATTGCGGCGGACCGGGTGCTGGAAGCGGCGCGCCGGATTGTGCTTCCGATGAAGGGCCTGGAGCGGGGGCAAGTGACGGTTTCGATCGGCGTATCTGCGTTTCCCGAGCATGGGGACACGCCGGAGTCGCTGGTCAAGGCGGCCGACACGGCGCTTTATGCGGCGAAGAATGCGGGACGCAACTGCGCCCGGGTCACGGGGGATTCGAAGTTGCCGACGGTCGCGGCCGCGCCGCCGCCAGGGCCGGTGCGCCCGTGACACCGGTCCAGATCTACTCGTCGGCCGTGTTTGCGCTCGTCCTCGTGGGCGTGTCGTTTCGCCGGCGCCCGAAGATCCACATCCCGATCATGCTGTCGGCGTTCGCGCTCGACCTGGGAAGCGTCGTCTTTCTGCAGATCCAGCGGCGCGCGGTCCAGAAGGCGGCTTCGAAGCCGACGCCGATCCTCCTGGTCCACATTTCGTTCGCGCTGGCGAGCCTGATCCTCTACGCGGCGATGACGGCGACCGGGACGCGGCTGGCGCGGACGGGACTGGGGCGCGGGACGCACAGGGTGCTCGCGGCAATATTCCTGGTCTGCCGCGCCGGGACGTGGGTCACAAGCTTCTTTGTCGTCTGACGCCCACTATTCGTCCGCGATCTCCACCCCGCCGACGTCGCCTTCTTTCCCTTCGCTGATCAGCAGCCGGAGTTTCTTCACCACCAGCGTCGCGTATCCGCCCCGCCGGAGCTCGAACGCCAGGCTCGCCTTCTTGCGGCCCGGGTGCATCTCGTCCGCCTCGGGCTCCCCTGCCACCAGTTTCTCGGGGAACAGCAGCAGCGCGCGCTCTTCGCCCTTCAGGTAGGGCAGGTTGTGCCCCGCGGGCTTGAAGTCCATCTGCTCCAGTTTTTCCGCGCGCAGAACTTCGCTGTAGACCTCCGCCACGACGGGGTCGGTGCAGTGGGTGCGGTAGGCGAAGAGCGGGATGGTCATGGTGCGCCAGCGGTTGATGAGGTCCGCGGGCACGAACCGGTGGAACCAGAGGTAGCCGCCGAGGTAGCGGGCGGCCATGAGGACGTCGGAAGTCAGCGACTTGCGGAGGAATCTCCCGACGGCCTCGTTCCAGAGCCACGACTGGTAGGCGTGCATGTACATCGCCAGCAGCGGCCGCTCGATCAGCTTGAGCGCGCCCGAGAAATCGCCGCGGCGCCGCGCGAGGTAGCCGAAAACGTGTGCCTCCGTCCGCGTCCCCGCCTTCTCGACGCACGATTCCCATTGCCCCCAGTGCCGCTTGAACGCCCCCATCCGTTTCTGGCGCGACTCCGTGTCGAACTCCGAAGGCTTCGCCAGCGCCAGCTTCAGCGCCTCCTCCCAGTTCCTCAGCAGCACTTTCTTCCCGACAAACCCCTCGCCGTGCCTCGCCGACCCGAACCGCTGCGAATCGAAATAGTTCGGGACGCCGTCCGCCGCGACCGACGCCGCGGCACCCGCCAGCCGTGTCGCTTCCACCGGGTCGAGGTCCCGGAGCACGATGCGGAACCGGTTGCCGCGCGGCTCCGGGGGAAGCGCCGATTTCCTGAGAAACTTCAGCGCGAGGCCCTTTTCCTCGATGGAACGCTCAGGGCCGCGCTCGATCCACAGGTGCTGCGTGGTCTGTGCGTGGCGGTCCTTGAGCCCCGCGTGGCGCACGACCTTGCGCGGGATGTCGAACGCCCGCGCCACCGCCGCAATCGCGTCGAGCGTCGTGAGCCCCGACTTCTCAAGCGTGTAGATCGCGATCTGGCCGGGCTGGGCGGGAAGCGCCGCCAATTCCTCAACGACGAAGTCCTCCGGCCGGAGCTTTATTTTCATGGGGCGGGGACGTTATCACAGGAGCCGGGGTCGCTGTTGAGGTTTCGTTCCGCTTCCTTGCGCCCCCCCTCGCCCCGGCTTATCCTCCGCCGCTCATGAATTTCCGCCCCCTCGCCGCCATCATCTTCGCCTTCGTCGCTTCCGCGGCCTTCGCGCAAGCTCCTCCCGACGTCCAGCGGATCGAGGTCGAGGGCCTGAGAATCCACACCGCGGACGAAGTGCGCCTCAAGATGGAGACGCACGTCGGGCGGCCGTTCTCGCGGGAAACGCTCGACCGCGACATCCGGAGGCTCTTCGCCACCGGCTGGTTCGCGGATGTGCGGAGGTCGGAGCGGAGCATCGAGACCGGCCCGGGAGCGGCGGTGGTGGTGCTGGAGGTCCTCGAGAACGACGTGCTCCGGGAGATCCGGTACGTCGGGAACCGGCACTTCGATGATTCAGAAGTCAGCGCCGGTGCCATCCTGAAGACAGGCGAGTATTTCGCGCCGTGGAAGGTGAAGCTCGATGCGGACCGGATCCGGGACAAATACCTCGAGGACGGGTACGCGTGGGTGAAAATCACGCCGACGGAGTCCTCGACCGGGCGCGGCGCGACGGTGACGTTCACGGTGCGGGAAGGACCGCGCGTCCACGTGGGGAGCATCGAATTCCACGGGAACGTGGGGTTGTCGGACAGCGAACTGGGCAAGGCGATGCAGTCCAAGGACACGACGATCTGGAACATCCTGTCGCGTCCGGATTTCAAGGCAGCGCAGCTCGACGACGACCTCAAGTCGCTGGTGGGTTTTGCGCGGGGCGAAGGCTACCTCGACGCGAAAGTCTTCACGCGCGAGCTCGTGTGGACTCCCGACAAGAAGGGCGTGGACATCCACATCCAGATCGAAGAAGGCATCCGGTACGTGGTGGACGGCGTCGAGATCCAGGGCGCGCGCCTGTTCTCGGTGAACGATCTCTACAAGAACCTGCGGGTCCGCCCCGGCGAACCCTTCGCCCTCAGGAACCTCGACCGCGACGAGCAGTACATCGTGGACCGCTACCGCGAGAGGGCTTACATCGACGTCGATGCCTCGCCCGTTCCCAGGTACCTGGCGGAGCGGGGGCACGTGAAACTGACATGGAAGATCACCGAAGGCGAAAAGGTCTACGTCGGCCGGATCGATTTCGTCGGGAATCACCGGACCAAGGAAAAGGTCCTGCGCCGCGAGATGCTTCTCCTGCCGGGCGAAGAGTTCAACAAGATCCTCCTCGACGTCGCGATGGACCGCCTCAAGGGGCTGCACTATTTCGAGCCCACCAACCCGCAGCTCTACGGCCGCGCGTGGGGCCCGGTGCGCGACCCGGAAATCGTCGTGGAAGTGCTTCCCGGCCAGGAGAAGGACGAGCGCGACCTCCTCATCCACGTGCAGGAGGGCCGGACCGGGAACCTGCAGTTCGGCGGCACCTACAGCGACGCGGGCGGGATCGCCGGCAAACTCGCGGTGACGCAAAACAATTTCGACCTGTTCGATCTCCCGAAAAGCCTGACGGAACTCTTCACCGGCGAGGCCTTCGCAGGCGCCGGCCAGATCGCGCGGATCGACCTGCAGCCGGGTTTGCGGCGCAGCCGGTACGAAGCCTCGTTCACGGAGCCCTGGGTGCTGGATTACCCGATCTCCATGACCCTCGCCGGCACCTACTACGACGAGAACTTCTTCTTCTACCGCGAGCGCCGCGTCGGCGGCTCGATTGACTTCGGCCACCGCTGGGACGAGTTCGTGCCCATCCTGCCCGGGAAACTCGACGAAGAAATCACGCACACGTTTTTCGGTCACATCCTGCAGGGCATCAGCTACGCGGCCGTCCACATCCCCGCGTATTTCTTCTTCGACGACCACGTCGTCCACGGCTACAGCGTGGCGGGATTCTGGAAGCGCGACTACGCGATAGCCGTGGGGTACCGCTTCGCAAGGATCAACATCCTCGATATAGGGCTGACGGCGCCGAACGACGTCTTTGCCGTGGCCGGGATCAACTACCTGTCGAGCGTCACGTTTCACGCGTCCGTGGACCGCCGGAACAGCCGGGTGTTTCCTTCGCAGGGATTCGTCTCGAACGTGAGCTACGAATACGCGGGGTACCCGTTCGGCGGCGACTTCGACTTCTGGAAAATCGGTTACCGGCACCAGGCGTTCTCGACACTCTGGACGCGGAAAGACGGCGGCAAGATCATTTTCGAGACCGATCTCCGCGGCGGATTCGCCCAGGAGCACTACTACAGCGAAAACCTGCCGATCTTCGAGCGCTACTACGCGGGCGGAGACACGCTTCGCGGCCTCGAGTACCGCACCGTGAGCCCCAAGGAGCGCGGCAACCCGATCGGCGGCAACATCCAGGTCCTGGCATCGGCCGAAGTGACGTTCCCGATTATCCGGCCGGAGTTGTTTGGAAGGGACGTCGATGTGCTGCGCGGGGCGTTCTTCACGGACTGGGGGACGGTGGTGGCGCACACGAGGGATTTCGGCGATTTCCGGTGGTCGGTGGGCTTTGGCGTGCGACTGCAGATCCCGCTGGGGCCGCAGATCATCCCGGTGACGGTGGATTTCGGCTTTCCGCTGCGCAAGCAGGAGGACGACCGGCGCCAGACGGTGCACATCGGCTTCGATTTCGGCTTTTGAACGAGAGGGGGAAGGTCGCCCTCCGGCGGGAGTCGCGCGGGCCTTCGGGCGCTGCGGAGTGTCGCTAGACTGAGGAAAGGCATTGAGCGCGCCCTTCGGCCCGGCGACTCCCGCCTCCGGGCGACCTTCCCCCTCTCGTTCAATGGGATCCGGGGAGCATTGTGGACATTTCCTATGAGCGGCTGGACAGGACGTGCCCCCCCCTTGACTCGCCCCGCTTCACGCACTACGATCCCTTCTGTCTTCCGGCAGTGCTTGCTTGTCACGGCGTCGCATTGCGGCGCTTGCCCGGCCCCCGCCTTCACTGAGCTGAAGGGTACGAGGGGTACGCGCGGACTTGCAGCCGTTCGGCCTCCCAGAGCGCTGTCCCGGACCCCAGGCGAGTCGGACTCACTCGGGGATCACTCCCGGAACACCGCGCCCCGTTGGGAGCGGCAGCAAGAGGAGGAAACATGAGGCTCCAGCGCACGATCAGCCGTCCCGCCGAACTCGAAGGCATCGGGCTGTTTTCCGGTCTGCGGACGCGCGTCCGCATGCTGCCGGCCCCCGTTGATTCGGGCGTCAGCTTTACGCGCGTCGATCTCCCCGGCCGGCCGCGCATCCCCGCCAACGCCACCACCGCCGCCATCAAGCCCCGGCGTACTTCCGTCGCCAACGAAGGCGCCGAGGTCGAAACGGTGGAGCACCTGCTCGCGGCAGCGGGCGGCCTCTCCCTCGACAACCTCGAAATCGAGATCAATGGCCTCGAGGTCCCCGGGGGCGACGGTTCCAGTTCCCCGTTCGTCGATGCCCTCACCTCCGCAGGCATCGTGGACCAGGACAAGCCCAAGGCGTACTACGCCCTCAAGGAAGCCATCACCGTCCGCGAAGGCGAGCAGAGCATCGTCGCCCTCCCTTCCAACGAAGGCCTCACCGTCTCCTACACCCTCAACCACGAAAACCTCCCGTTCCACGCCCAGCACTACACCGTCGCCATCACCCCCGAGTCTTTCGCCCGGGAAATCGCCCCGGCCCGCACCTGGTGCCTGTCTTCCGAGGTCGAGGAACTTCTCAAGCAGGGATTCGGGAAGGGCTGCACGACGCAGAACACGCTGATCCTCGACAGCCGCGGCGTGCGCGACAACACGCTTCGGTTCCCCGACGAAATGGTCCGCCACAAGATCCTCGACATCGTGGGAGATCTCTTCCTCGCAGGCTCCTACCTCAAGGCCCACATCATCGCGATCCGCTCGGGGCACGCGATCAACCACAAGCTGGTGCAGGAAATCCGGCGGCAGATGGAAGGGCTTGCGCCGTCGCCGAAGAAGCCGCAGGGGACGATGCTGGACGTGCGCGAGATCCTGAAGATCCTGCCGCACCGCTACCCGTTCCTGCTCATCGACAAGGTGATCGAGCTCGACAGCTACAAGCGCGCCGTCGGCATCAAGAACGTGACGTTCAACGAGCCGTTCTTCCAGGGGCACTTTCCCGGGCAGCCCATCATGCCCGGCGTCCTCCAGATCGAGGCCATGGCGCAGCTCTCCGGCGCGCTTCTCATGCGCAAGGCCGAAAACCAGCAGAAACTCGCAGTCCTCCTGTCGATCGACCAGTGCAAGCTCCGCAAAACCGTCGTCCCCGGCGACCAGCTCCGGATCGAGGCGGAAGCGCTGAAGATCAAGTCGCGGACGGCGCACGTTTACACCAAATGTTCGGTAGACGGGAACATGGTGTCGGAGGCGCAGATGAAATTCATGATTGTGGAGAACGAGGAGTAACGGCCGGGGCCAACGGCCGGGGCCAACGGCCGGGGCAATGTTTGAGCGTTCGTGGCGTGCTGGATGCCGGGCTCTGCGCGTTGCGGCTTCGGGCGTCCCCCCCCGTGTGGCCGCTCCCGCCCCAGGCCCCGAGCTGTCGCCGTTGCCGTTGGCCCCGGCTGTTCGCCCCGGCCCCACGCCCCGGCCGTTCGCCCCGGCCCCATGCCCCGGCTGTTCGCCCCGGCCCCGTGCCCCGGCCGTTCGCCCCGGCCCGCAAAATCCTTCCTTGCATTCCCGCCAGTATTCTCCTTAAATCCTGTCCTCCCTTGGCTCTACGCGACCTCTTGGAGGCCGCAAAAGGGGGGTGTAAGGAAGAGACCGGGCCGCTTGTGCGGCCTGCTCGGCGCGCCGACCATTCGGCGCACCGCGTCCCCAGCGGACGCACCTTCGAGGCGCCCCATAGATGGGCGGTCCCAAAGTCCATGCCAGCGCGCAGGTTCATCCCGAGGCACATATCGCGGATGACGTCGAAATCGGCCCCTTCTGCATCATCGGGCCCAAGGTCAAGATCGGACGCGGCACACGGTTGCACAACAACGTCGTGATCGCCGGCACCACCGAGCTTGGCGAGCACAACCAGGTCTTCCCGTTCTGCGTCTTCGGCACCGCCCCGCAGGACTCCGGCTACAAGGACGAGGAAGTCTTCGTCAAGGTAGGCCACCGGAACCTGTTCCGCGAGTACGTGACGATCAACTGCGGGACGCTCAAGGGCGACCGGACGACGACGGTCGGGTCGAGCAACATGATCATGGCCTATTGCCACATCGCGCACGACTGCGTGCTCGAGGACGGCATCATCATGGCCAACGGCGTGCAGCTCGGCGGGCACACGAAAGTCGAAAAGGAAGCCAACTTCGGCGGCCTCGCCGCGGTCCATCATTTCTCCACCATCGGCGAGCGCTCCTTCGTCGGCGGCCTGACGCGCGTCGTCCACGACGTCCCGCCGTACATGACGGTCGAGGGGCATCCGTCGCGGGTGAAGTGCGTGAACACGGTCGGTCTCAAGCGCAAGGGGTTGACGAAGGAAGCCATCGAGGCGCTGAAGGAGGCGTACAAGCTCATCTATCGCAGCGGCTTCACCAAGGCGCAGGCGATGGAGATCCTTGAAAAACGCCGCCCGCAGTACCCGGAGGTCCAGAAGCTCATCAGCTTCCTTCGCGCCGTCGAGCGCGGTCGCCAGGGCCGTGCTCGCGAAGCGCTGCGCCGGGCGCCGGTCGCACCGGCCACGGCCGCAGGGACGCCGTCGGCGCCGCAGGCGTGACGGCCGTGAGGCTCGGGGTGATCGGGGTCGGGCACCTGGGGAAAGAGCACGCGCGAATCTGCGCTTCACTTCCCGGCGCCACCCTGGCCGCGGTCTGCGACGCGAGCCGGCCGCGGGCGGAGGAGATCGCCGCGAAGCACGGGGCGCCGGCGTTTTCGGACTGGCGGGAGCTGAAGGGCCGGGTGGACGGCGTCGTGATTGCGACGCCGACGATGTACCACCGCGACGTGGCGGCGTTCTTCCTGGAGGCGGGCATCCCGTGCCTCGTCGAGAAACCGCTCGCGGGGACCGTGGCGGAATGCGAAGAGCTGGTCGCGCTGGCGCGAAAGAAAAACATCGGCCTGCAGGTCGGCCACATCGAGCGCTTCAATCCCGCCTGGAACGTCGCCCGCCCGCTCATGGGCCGGCCGCGTTTCGTGAACGCCGAGCGAGTCGGCCCGTACCCGTTCCGCTCGACGGACATCGACGTCGTGCTCGACCTGATGATCCACGACATCGACCTCGTGCTGGCCCTGACGAACGCGCCGCTGGCCCGGGTGGAAGCGGCCGGGACGAAAGTCCTGTCGCCCACGAACGACCTCGTGAACGCGCGGCTCACGTTCGAGGACGGCCTTGTCGCGAATATCACCGCCAGCCGCGTCTCGCCCGATCCCGGCCGGCGGTTCCGGACGTTCAGCGAAGAGGGTTTCGTCGAGATTGACCTCCGGGGCCGCAAGGTCACGCGGGTGGCGAAGTCGGCGAAACTGAAGGAGGGCTTCGACGTCTCGAAGGTTGACCCGACGAAGGTCCCGAACCTGAAGGAACTCCTCTACGGCGAGCTGCTCGCGACCGAAATGCGTTCAAGTGACAGTGACCAGCGGCGAGCGGCCAGCGGCGAGTGAACGACTACAGCGTGATACGACAGTGGCTGCTTGGTGCGGCAGCACGACCTCGCGGATCCCTCGTCTTCCTCGAGAGTTGAGCCGGTCCCGGCCGCGAGGCCTGCGAGTCGTTGCCCTTGCCGTTGCCAGTCACTCGCCGCTGGCCGCTCGCCGCTGACCACTCGCACAGGCAACTGGACACGGCCGTACGCGCATCACAAACTGGCTGGTGAATGAAACTCTTCATCGTCGCCGGCGAAGCCTCCGGTGACCTCCACGCCTCGGGCCTCGTTCGCTCGCTTCTCGAGCGCGACCCGTCCATCCGCATCTTCGGGCTCGGCGGCGCGAAAATGCGCGAAGCGGGCGTCGAAATCGTCGAGGACATCACGGCGCAGGCGGCGGTCGGTGTGGTCGAGGTGGTCGGCGTGCTCGGGTACTTCTGGAAGCTCTTCAAGCGCACAAAAAAACTGCTCGCCGAGGAGCGCCCGGACGCGGTGATCCTGACGGACTTCCCGGAGTTCAACCTGCGGCTGGCGGGGGTGGCGAAGAAGCTGGGGCTGCCGGTGATCTATTTCATCAGCCCGCAGCTGTGGGCGTGGCGGTCGGGGCGGGTCAAGGTGGTGAAGCAGTCGGTGGACCGGATGCTGGTGCTGTTCGAGTTCGAGGAGCGGTGGTACCGGGAGCGGGGGGTCGATTCGGTGCACGTCGGGCACCCGATCCTGGACCAGCTGGAGAAATCAACGGACCGCGCGACGCCGCGAGCCGCGCTCGGCCTCCCGCCGGACGGGCCGCTCTTCGGGCTCTTCCCCGGCTCGCGCCGCAAGGAACTGCGCTACAACTTCCCGATCATGGCCGAGGCGGCGAAGCTGATCGCGGCGGAGGTGCCGGGGGCGAAGTTCGTGACGGGGCTCGCGCCGAGGATCACGGCGGAGATGATCGCTCCCTTCGAGAAATCCACCGGCCTGGCGTTCCATCCCGTCGCGGGCCGCACCGTCGAGGCTTACCGCGCCTGCGACGTCGCGCTCGTGGCATCGGGCACCGCAACCCTCGAGTGCGCCGTCGTCGGCACTCCCCTCGTCGTCGTCTACGACATGTCGCTTCCCACCCTCCTCCTCGCCCACGTCCTCACCGGCGGCCGCGAGCACTATTCGTTGCCGAACATCGTGGCGGGCCGGACCATCGTCCCGGAGTTTTACGGAACCCGCGCGAAACCGCGGGCGATCGCGGACGCGGCGAAGAAATGGCTCGAGCCGGCGGAGAAGGCGAAGGGCGAGCGCGACTTCGACGCGATGCGGGCGAAGCTCGGCCGCCCGGGAGCGCTGGCGGTGGCGGCGGAAGAAGTCCTCCGATTCCTGCGGGAGAAACGATGATCCTGGTCACCGGCGGCGCGGGGTTCATCGGGTCGCACCTTCTCGAGCACCTGGTGCGCGAGAAGAAACAGGCCTGCTGCGCCATCGACGAATTCAACGACTACTACGACCCGGCGCTCAAGCGCGAGAATTTCGCGGGGCTGAAGCGGTCGGTGCCGATGCTGGAAGCGGACATCCGGGACGAGAAGAAGGTCGAGAAGTTCATCCGGACGCACCGCCCCGAGACGATCGTGCATCTCGCGGCGCGGGCCGGCGTCCGGCCAAGCCTCGAGCAGCCGGTGCTGTACGAGAGCGTGAACGGCGGCGGGACGCTGGTGCTGCTCGAGCTCGCGCGGAAATTCGGTGTAAAACGGTTCGTGTTCGCGTCCAGCTCGAGCGTCTACGGCGCTTCGAAGCAGGTCCCGTTCCGCGAAACGGACCCGGTGATGGAGCAGGCGTCGCCGTACGGGGTGACGAAGCGCGCCGGGGAACTCTACTGCTCGAACTACGCCTCCCTTTACGGCCTGCCCTGCATCGCGCTCCGGTTCTTCACCGTCTACGGCCCGCGCCAGCGCCCCGACATGGCGATCCACAAGTTCGCGCGGCTGATGCTCGCCGGCAAACCGATCCCGTTCTACGGCGACGGGCTGACGCGCCGCGACTACACCTACATCGACGACATCATCCAGGGCGTCGCCGCCGCCTGCGAATGGGAGGGGCGCTTCGAGATCGTCAACCTCGGGGAGTCGCGCACGATCGAGCTGCGCGAGCTGGTCGAACTGATGGAGAAAACCCTCGGTCGCAAGGCCGAGCGCCAGAATTTCCCGGAGCAACCGGGCGACGTCCCCGCGACCTGGGCGGACATCTCGAAAGCGAAGCGCCTTCTCGGCTACCGGCCGAGCGTTCCTGTCGAGGCCGGGCTCAAGCGCTTTGCCGCATGGCTGCTTGCGCGGCGCAAGACCCGATAGGCTCTACTCCGTCACGCACTTCTGGATGTCCGCCGGCGTAGCCGCCGCCATCACCCGCTTCCGCACATCCTCGCCTTTCACCTTCGTCACAATGGCGGCGAGGACCTTCGTGTACTCGGCCGCCTGTTTGTCGTTGGCGCCGATCATGACCACGATGTGGACCGGCCCGCCGTCGAGCGAATCCCACTCGATCCCGGCCTTCGAACGGCCGATGGCGATCGTGAAGTCCTTCACCGAGGCCACCTTGGCGTGAGGCAGGGCCAGGCCGAGCCCGATGCCGGTGGAGAGGATGGCTTCGCGGGCGAGGATGGCCTTCTGGAAGGCGGAGGGGTCGCCGATATTTTTCGAGCTGGAAATGAGGGAGCAGAGTTCGCGAAGCGCTCCGTCCTTGTCTCGGGACTTGAGGTCGGCGACGCGGTCGGGGGACGTCAGTTTGGACAGGTTCATGGGGGCGGAGATTCTACTGGAAACATTGCCTATGGGGAAGCGGCAACGAGGGGGAGTTCGGGAATCGCATTGACGGGCGGCCCGGCAATTTCTAGGCTGGTTCCCTATAAGGGGCATTTTCGCCTGCCCCCCACTTGAGGAGGACGCAGGATGACTTTTCGGAACCATCGGACGCTGGCCGCTGCTCTTCTGGCGCTGGGTGTCCTTTCCGCAGGGGGTTGCCACAAGAGTCGTGGGCATTCGTCCTATTCGTCCTCGGGCTCGAGCATTTTCACGACCGACACCTTCCCGGGGGCTGCGGTGCACGACGGGGACGTGGCCGATGACAAGCGCGCGTGGAGCCCCCCGGGGACGGACGTGATCCTGGGGACGCTGAAGTGCACGCCGAACGGCGACCGCGGCACGATGATGGCGACGTACGGGGTGCAGTCCACGGGGATCTCAACCACCAACACGTTGATGGCCCAGTACTACGATGGGTCCGTCTGGACTACTCCCGTGGTGCTGACCGCGACGGACGCGAACTTCCTTGCGGGCTCGGTCGTCTTCACTTCCATCGTCCATGCGTGGATCAACACGGCGGAAAACGCTGCCGACACGGCCAGCGACCGGGACGGGGATTGCGTCATCTTCTGGAGCGCCAACGACGCGGACGGGGACGGAGCGCTGACGCTGGACGACGTCAACCGCAACCTGTATGCGACGTACTTCAACAGCCGCGGTAGTTCGGATATCTCAAAGCGCTACGGTTTCCAGGAGTTCGCGAGCCGGCTGAGCACCCAGGACGAACTCGGCGAGGATGTGACCTCTTTCGGGGTCGCGACGGACGGCCTGTGCGGCGAAGCGCGCTGGGAGACGGGCGCGAACTTCTACAGGTACGGGCAGGAGACAACGGGGATCGTGGCGTTCTGGAACCAGCGCGAGAACAACGACGCGGTGCTGGGATTCGACGACCGGGCGCTCTATGCCGCCCCCGTGCAGCTGGACGCGGCCGTCGCCTCAGATCTTCCCCTGTCCACGGGAGCGGGGATCGGCGTCGCGACCCGCATCACGATCAACGGGATGGGCGCTTCGGATGCCGGCACGTCGAGCGAAGAAACCCAGGTGGACCACCAGTTTGTTTCGTACAACGGTTTCCTCGCGTTCCGGGTGGTGGCAAACAACACGACGGCGGGGGACGACACGGCGTCGCACGTTTTCGACCCCGCAGGCTCCACGTATAACGGGGCCACGGCGAGCGGCGAGGACGCCTCCCTTGAAGCGGTGACGTTTGACCTCGTGACGGGGGCGGCGGGTCCGGCGGTGCTGCTGCACCTGACGGTGCCGGTATCGAGCACGGTGGATACGCTTCGAAATGACGCGGACTTCATCCACAAGAACCTGGGGGCGTTCGCGAGCGACCAGCAGTACACGTTCGGGCCGGACGAAGGGCTCGCGTACATCGTGATGTTCGCGGTGGAATCGATCAACGACACGAACGACTCGAAGACGGACCTGGGGGACCTGAGCGGGATTGCGATGTATGAGGTCAGCGCTCCTGCGGGGACGCTGATTTCCGCGAACAGCGTTTCACTGGCAGACCCGACCATTGCGGATTTCATCGATTCGCGGAAAATTTCCGCGCGCATCAGCCGGAACGGCGACTACGTCCTGCTGGCATGGGTGCAGGCGGACGCGACGGGGGTCACGGCCGATGTCACGATCAAGGCGGCGGAATATCTTACGACGCGGCCGGCCGAGGACGGGACGTTCACGATCCTGCCGGTTTCTTCCACGCTGAGTTCGCCTGTCAACGCGATCCCGGACACGGACGGGTTCAGCATCAACAGCTTCGCGTTCCAGGACGCGCTGGGGTACATCTGTGGCCAGCAATCCGACCCGGATGTCATGAACCTGGTCGTCGATCACCCGGATGGCGTGACCGATCGCCTCCTGCTGTCCCGGCTCACCGCCGACCTGCTTGTCCCCGTTTCCCTGGGAGTGACGACAACCGTCCTGGAAACCGACGACCTGGGCACCTGGACGCCCGCCTTCAACATCAACGACGACGGCCAGGCGTACAAGATCACCGACAGCGGCGAAGGCGGGAATGTGTTCGCCGTCTATGCCTCCGATGTGGATTCCACCGGGGGCACCGACATCCGCGTTTTCGCGGAACGCACCGGGTTCTCCTCGGGCGCGGGCCCGATCGACAGCAACGTGACTTTCCGCGAGGCCAATTACCAGGCCTTCACTTTCGTCAGCACCCCTCCCGGCCAGGAGATCGGGGTTTTCGATCCCGTCTCCGGCGTGGACAGCGAAGAACGCCCGCACGGCGCCCGGAGCATCCACGTGTTTTTCCGCGAGCAGAAGACCAGCGAATCGTCCGGGAACGGGCTCGCTCTCCGCACCCGCGTTTTCGACACGGGCGACAACGGCCTCTCGTTCGGCGACAGCTTCGTCCCGAATGCCGGCACGACCTACTCCGGGGCGTTCGACCTCGACCTTCCGTTCATCGACCCGGGCCTCTCCGAAGATGCGGTCGTGCGCGGGATCGCCGTCGATGGCGACACCGTCGGGGTGTGGTTCTCCGAAACCGGGCACATCTACTACCAGGAATTCAACCCCGATTCGAACCTCGGGTGGATCAACGACGGCGGCGTGTCCGATCCCCTCCTCGTCGATGACGACACCGACGCCGAAACCGGCTCCAACGAACCCGTCGGTTTCTTCCACCTCTTCGTCGCCCGTACCTGCACCTGCAACACGCTCCACGGCGCCACCGTCTTCTACTCCAAGACGCCCGACGATTTCTCCACCGCAGAACGCCTGCACGTCCGGTCGCGCGAGTAGCTCAGCGGGAAAATTCCGGAAACGTCATCCCCCAGGCCCCGGCAACCCCGGGGCTTTTTTTTCGGGAGACGCCCGGCCCGAGACTCAACCCCGCCGCCCGAACGCCTCGATCATCCCGCGAAAACTCCTCACCGCCCCCAGCGCGCCCTTCTCCCCCGCCATCCGCTCCCCGCGCTTCACAGCTTCCAGCGCCGCTCCCGTATCCCCCAGCGCGTTCAAAGTCTCGGCCTCGTCCACAATCAGCCTCAGCCGCTCGTGAAACACGAAACACCTGGGCGCCAGCGCCAGCGCCTGGCCCAGCAGTTCACGCGCCTCCACACCATTCCCGCTGAGGGCCTCCAGCCTGGCCTGCGCTGAAAGCGCCGCCGCTTCGTGCCCCGCATTCCGCGTCTTCACCGCCAGCCCCAGCGCCTGCCCCGCATCCTCCCCCGCTCCCGCCGCATGGCTTGAAACACGCAGCCGGGCCCTCGCGACAAACGCGGCCGCCAGGATCTCGTCGAACGAACGCTCCCCCGCGATCCGGATCGCAGAATCGAGACTCCCTGCCGCTTCCGCCACCCCCCCGGCTGAAGCGTGGATCTCCCCCAGGCGGAGGTGGATGAGGGCCTCGTTGAAAGCGTTCTTTTCACTCCGGGTGAGGCTGAGCGCCAGCGACAACTCCTCCAGCGCGAGCTTTTCATTCCCCAGCGCCGCGTGGGCCTGGCCGAGGTTGCGAAGAGCGAGCATTTCCGCCGTGCGGTCGCCGATGAGGCGGGACAGTCGAAGAGACTCATCGAGGGGTTCGAGGGCCGGGGTGATGTTCCCGCCGTCGAGAAGTGCGTCGGAGAGGAACTTGAGGCTGCGGACGACGGCGTGCTGGTCGCCGGTCTGGCGGTAGATTTCGAGGGATTCGCGCTGGGCGTCGGCGGCGGCCTGGAGGTCGCCTGACTCGCGGCAGGTGAGCCCGAGATTGGTGAGTGCGGCGGCGACGCCGATGCGGTCGCCGATCTCGCGGAGGATCGCGAGCGACTGCTCGAACGCCGTCCGCGCTTCCTGGTCTGCGCGGAGGTCGCGATGAAGAGCGCCGATGCTGTTCAGGGTGGAGGCGGTGGCGAGGCGGTCGCCGATGCGGGCTGCGATGGCGAGGGCGCGCTGGTAGGCCGCGGCGGCTTCGGGCTTCTTGCCCTGCTTCCAGAGCACCTGGCCTTCGATTGCGTAGGAGTCTGCCAGCAGCTTCTCGGCACGCCTGTCGCCCTCAGGGGGAGCCAGCGCCGCCAGGCGGGAGCGGATTTCCGCGACGCACTTGAGGGCCTCGTCGTGCCGGTTCATTCCCCAGAGCACGCGGGACTTCTGCACCAGCGCTTCCGGGAGCACAAACCCGGGCGGGCCGGCGGCGGCCACCTTTTCGACAATCGCCAGGAATGCTTCGCGATCGCCGCGGCGGCCGTGGATTTCGCCCTCGAGCAGTTTTGCGCTGGAGGCTTCTTCGGCGGAAGCGTCGGGAGACCCTGCGACGGCGGTCGCCTCGACGAGCGCTTCGTCCAGCCGGGCGAGCCGCACCAGGGCACGGGCGGCGACGAGGCGGGCGGCGGGGCCGCGGCCGAGCCGGTGAGCGTCCCGGGCGTGGGAAAGGGCCTCGGCGAAGGCGGAGTCGCGGAGGGCCTCCTCGGCGGCCTCCTGCCAGAGGCGCGCAGGCTCTTCGCGCTTGCCGGAGGCCTCGCGGTGGGTGGCGACGAGGGCGCGGAGGCGCCGGCCGCCCGTACCGATGTGGGGTTCGAGGAGATCGGCGACGACGCGGTGGAGGCGCGATTTTTCGCGTGCGGTGAGCAGGGAATACGCGGCGTCGCGGAGCAGGTCGTGGCGGAAGGTGTACTCGCTGTCGCCCGGGATGAGCGAGTGGGTGCGGGGCGCGACGATCTGGCGGCGCCGGGCGCGCTCCAGCCCGCGGTCAACCTTGCGGAACAGCGCCTGTTCGAGGAGGCCGGACCAGAAGAAGCGCCCGAAGACGCTGGCCGCCATGAGGATTTCGCGGTCGTCGTGGCCCATGGAGTCGATGCGGGCGACGAGCAGCCCGTGAAGGCCGTCCGGGAGCTTGCGGGGGCGCGAGACCAGGTGGAGAGGATCGCCGCTGACCAGGCCGGCCTCGACGAGATAGCGCGAGAGTTCTTCGTGGTAGTACGGGTGTCCGCCGGACTGCTCGAACAGGAAATCGGCGAGTTCGGGGGAGACGGGTCCGTGGAAGAGTTCCTCGGCGAGCTTCACCGTCGCGTCGCGGGAGAGTTCCTCGAGCCTGATCCGGAGGCAGCCGCGCGGCGTCTTGGCCGCGGGGCGGCGGGCGCCGACAAAGGTGACTCGCTCGCCGGCGAGCCCTGCGGCGAGCGACTCGAGCAGGGAGATCGTGCTGTCATCCGCGAGGTGCAGGTCCTCGAGGCAAAGCACGACCGGGTGCCGCGCCGCCAGCGCCCGCAGCCACCGCAGCCAGGCGTAGTGAGTCTCGCTCCGGATGCGCGCCGGCTCGATCTGGGCCACGCGCGTCCCCGGGATGAGGAGCCCGAGCGACATCACGATGAGGTGCGCGCAGTTCTCGCGGTCGATCGGGTCCGGGATGGCCTCTTCCAGGTGGCCCGAGATCCAGGTCGAAAGTTTCCCGCCGTCGCCAGGGGCGAGCCCGGTCACCCCGGCCGCCTGGCGCACCAGGTCGCCGAGCGCGCTGAGCGGCACCGGGGGGCCTTCGTGCGCCCGACCGAAGGCCACCAGCACCGGGGTCCCCCGGGCCATCAGCCGATTCTGAAACTCGTACAGGAGACGGCTCTTCCCCACCCCTGCGTCCCCCTCGACGAGCAGAAAATCCCCCTCCGCCCGGTCGAATGCCTCCAGGAGCTGCTCGAGCTCGGCCTCGCGCCCGACCGTGGAAGTCGGCCGGTCCTCGCGGGAGTCGCGCCGCGTTTCGACTTCGCCGACAGCCTGGAACGACTCCGGAGAGACCTGCTTGAAGCGGAATCGGGCACTGGCGGCGCGGGCGATCGCAGGGCTGACCAGGATGTCGCCGGGGGGCGCGGAATGAAGAAGGCGGCGGGCCTCGACGAGCGTTTCACGGAACGCCTCGGGCTGCTCGTCGCCCGGTGTGGGCCAGGGCACAACACCCGAGTGAATCCCGACCCGGAATGCCAGGGCGGCACGGGCGAGGGCGGACAGGCCGGCGACTTCCTTCTGAAGCGCCATGGCGGCGCGGACGGCCCGCACGGACTCCTCGCCCCCGGCGAGAGGGGCGCCGAAGACCGCCGTGAACTCATTCCCCGGCCCGCGCTCGACCCGGCCGCCCGCCGCTTCGAGCACTTCCCTCACCCGGGCGAAAATTCCCGGGGTGGCGGCGGCGGCAACTCCCTGCTCGGGATGCGCGCCGGCGGCGAAATCGCCGGCGAGCACGGTCACCGTGCGGACATCGGTGTGGACGGGATGAGACACCGGTTCCTGTTCGCTCCTGGAGGGGGGTAAGGGTAAATCGGAAGGGGTTCCAAGGATAACCGCTGCGGGCCGGATGCGACATGGGACAGAAAAGGAAGATCCCGGGGCTTGCGCTCTCGCCGACGGCTGCTATACTCTTCGCCCCTTACCCAACCGGAGACCTTTTCATGTACGCCATCGTCCGCCTCGGGAACCACCAGATCCGCGCCGAAAAAGGCGAGATCTTCGCCGTCGACACCCTTCCGGAAGCCAAAGCCGGGGGCAGCCTCGACATCACCGACGTCCTTTTCACCGCCAACGGCGCCGAGCTCAAGATCGGCACGCCGACGGTCAAGGGAGCGAAGGTTGTCCTGGAAGTGATCAAGAACCAGAAGGGCAAGAAGGTGCGCTTCACCAAGTTCGACCGCACCGACAACTACCGCCGCAAGAAAGGCCACCGGCAGCCGCAGACGCTGGTGCGTGTGAAAGACATCGTCTGCTAAA
>JAIOPR010000280.1 GCA_021413805.1 Planctomycetota bacterium | reverse complement strand
TGCAGAAGCGCCGCTCCAGGCGGCGTGGAGGGCGACGCAGGAGACGAAGCGGACGACGTAGATGCCGCCGGTGGAGATGCCGTTGTACTGTCCGCCGGCGTAGTGGATGCCTTCGCTGACGCCGAAGCCGATCCCGGCCGCGAGGCCCCAGGTCACGGCGCCGTTGAGGTCGAGGATTTCCACCATGGCCTGGCGGCCGGGCAGCTGCCGCGCGCGGCGGAACGACCAGAGGAGAGGAATCGCCTTGCAGAGCTCTTCGCACAGCCCGACGCCGAACGTGAAGCCGAACATCGAGAGGAGGAACCCGTTTTCGGGGTTGAGCGCGGCGTTGTACGAGAAGCCGATGAATTTGAGGATGAGCATGATGATCGCGACGATGCCGCGGCCCCAGATGCGCGTCCCGCCGGAAAATGCGGCGCACCACTGGACGGCGAGGAGCAGGAATATCCCGACGGTGCCGGTGAAAAGCCCGATTCCCCAGAGCCCGCCGGGGGAGGCATTGCCGCGCGGGTAGGCGAAATGCAGGAATCCCCAGAACGCCGCCGCCGCCATGAGCGCGAACATCCAGTGGATCTTGCTGTCCTCCGCGGCGTATGCGCCCTCGATGCGGTGCCCCGGCAGCCGGTCGAGCAGCTCTTCGCGCGTCGTTTCCTCCGTCACGTTCTTGAGCGCGTCCGGGTTGTGCTCCAGCGTCTGGGTGAAGCGTTCCTTGAAGTCGTCCTTCGAAGCGATCGACATCGCGAGCGGGATCAGCGCCGCGGCGAGAATCCAACGAAGGAATGCGGGGCGTTTCGCTGCGGGGATGCGAGGTGGCGGGGGTGTCGAAGGGATTTCTGCGGCCGGCGCGGGTGCCACCACTCCCGGCGACTCGACTTCGATCGACGCCGGCGCCGGATTCGCCGCGGCATACTCCGCTCGCCGCGCCGCGGCCGACTCTGCCGCGATTTCCTCCGGCGTCTTCTCGAATTCCAGTTTCAACTCGTCCGGCACCTTCACCAGGCGCCCGCACTTCGGGCACTTCACCGTCTTCCCGGCAAACCGGGGCGGCGCCTGGGTTTCATAGCCGCACTCGCATTCGAAATGGGGCATCGGCAGATTCTACCGACAATGAACCGTAATCCTGCGAGGGAAGTAGCTATCGGGGAGCACCCTCAGGGGAGGGGATCCCGGGAGGTTTCCCAGAAACGATTCAGCACCTTGTGGCATGCGTCGGGAAAGGTCAGGAAAGGCGCGTGGCCGGCGCCCCCGATCGGCTCGACCCGCGCTCCCGGAATCATCGCGGCCACCTCGCTGGCGCGGGAAATCGGCGAGATGACGTCCGCCGTGCCCTGCGCGAACAGGACCGGGCAGGTGACCCTCGCCAGATCCAGCGCTGGAATTCCCGCATGCACGATGTCGTAGATCGCGACCAGCGTCTCCACCGACGGCAGATGCCGCTTCATCGCCAGCTTGACCTGCATCATCGTGAATCCCGGCTGTTTCCGGTCCTCGGCGCTCCAGACTCCGCGATAGAACTCCGACATCGCCCGGAACTTGTCCCTGGCCAGCGCCTCCCGCATCCGGATTGCACGCTCCCCGCCGAAATTCGACGTCGCGAGCACCGCGAGCGATTTCACTTTCGCCGGCTCCAGCAGCGCACAAGCCATCCCCAGCACACCGCCCATCGACCACCCGACGAAATCCGCGGGGACGGCCAGCTCGTCGAGCACAGCGCGGGCGATGGAGGTGAGCGTCAGTCCTTCAGCCCAAGGCGAACCTCCGTGCCCCGGGAGATCGAACAGGATCGCTTCGCGCCCCGCGATGTCCGGAAATCCGCCCCACACGCCGATTTCGGCCGACCAGCCGTGGAGCCAGACGGTCGGGAGGCCGTGACCGCGGCGTTCGAGGTGGAGTTTCATCGGGAAGGCGGCCAACGGAGATCGATGTGGACGTTGTTGTAATCGGGGTCTTCCAGCGACCCGGCCAGGTTGCACGTCATGCCGGCGGGAAGGTCGCGCATCCGGATGGCCTGGCCCCGGGGGATCACGGCGCCCAGGGCCTGCATCTCGATGAAGCGCGAACAGAGATCGGCGACAGCCTCTTCGGCCGTCGCCGGGGCACCGTAGACCCCGATGTCCGGGCGGCCGAATTTGCGCATGCCCCGCGTATGGATCCACAATCGGCCCGGGTCTTCAGGATCTTCGGACTTCATGATCGTGACAACACTCGCCGGCGTCGGCTTATCCGGGTCATGGACGTCACGCTTCCAGGCCTCGGCGGTCCACCAGTGAAAGGCCGTTGCATCCAGAACAGCGATGGCGCCGCCCTCGAACATTGCGGCGACGACGCCAAGAGCGTCGCGAAGGTATGCGAGATCCGGCGGATCCTCGACCTCGCCGCTCATGATCAGCATCTGCGGAGCGCCACGGACGGCGCGAGCAACCGTGGGCGCCATCTCGTCGATCAATCGTCCCAGGTATCCGCCGAGAAAGGCACTGAAGCGGTCCTCGTGACGCTCGCGCGAGAAGGACCTGATCTCGCAACCTTCGGGCACCCCGCGACTCCGGTGCCGTTTCTCGACGTTCATGCCCGCGGAAAATTCTCCGAACGCCGCGAACAGGAGAAATGCATTTCCTCCGCCGGGAACGTATTGGGGCCTCCGCCAGTCGTCGGCGCTCATCAGTACTTGTAGAACCCCTGCTTCGCCTTTTTCCCCACCTTGCCTTCCGCAACCAGCCTCTTCAGCACCTCCGGCGGCCGGAAGACCTCGCTCTGCAATTCGCGGTGCAGGTAGGTCGCGATGTCGAGGCGCACGTCGAGGCCGACGAGGTCGGTGAGCTCGAGCGGGCCCATCGGGAAGCCGTAGCCGAGCTTCATCGCCTTGTCGATGTCCTCGGCGCTGGCGACGCCCTGCTCGAACATCCGCATTGCTTCGAGGCCGACGCAGACGCCGAGGCGGCTCGACGCAAATCCCGGGACGTCCTTGACGAGGATGCTTTCCTTGCCGAATTTCGCGCCGAAGCCCCGGGCGGCGGCGATCGTGGCGTCGCTCGTGTCGGCGCCGCGGACGATCTCGAGAAGTTTCATGATGTGCGGCGGGTTGAAAAAGTGCATGCCGCAGACGTGGGAAGGGCGCTTGGTGGCGCGGGCGATTTCGGTGATGGAGAGGCTGGAGGTGTTTGTCGCGAGGACGGCGTCGGCGGGGGAGAAGCGGTCGAGCTGCTCGAAAATGTCGTGCTTGAGCTGGATCTTCTCGGGGGCGGCCTCGATGGCGAGGACGATGCCGGCGCAGGCGGATTTCAGGTCGGTCGTGCCGTGGAGGCGCGAGAACGCCGCGTCGCGGTCGGCGGCGGTGACCTTTCCCTTCTCCACGCCTTTCGCCAGGTTCTCGTCCACTTTCGAAAGACCCTTCTGCACGAACTCGTCCTTGATGTCGAAGAGGGCGACCTCGAACCCGGCCTGGGCCGCGACCTGGGCGATGCCGTGGCCCATGGTGCCGGCGCCGATCACGGTGATTTTCGTCATGGGTTCCCTATTTCTTCCGCTTCTCGAGGAAATCGGTCATCCGCTTTTTCTTTTCTTCGGTTTCGAAGAGCACGGCCTGGGAGAGCTGCTCGATGGCGGTGTCGGGCTCGCCGGCGCGGAGGGTGGCGTTGATGGACCATTTGGTGAGGCGGACGGCGAGGGGGGCGTTTTTCAGGATTTCGGCGGCGAGTTTCTTGGCCTCGGTCATGACGTCCACGTCGGGGACGAGGCGGTTGACGAGGCCGATGCGCTCGGCTTCTTTCGCGTCGATGATGCGGGCGGTGAAGAGCAGTTCCTTGGCGCGGCCGACGCCGACGAGGCGGGCGAGGCGGTAGGTGGCGCCGGCGCCGGCGATGATGCCGAGGCCGACTTCGGGCTGGCCGAATTTCGCGGATTCGCCGGCGACGCGGATGTCGCAGGCCATGGCGAGTTCGCAGCCGCCGCCGAGGGCGAATCCTTTGATGGCGGCGATGACGGGGGCGGGGAAGTCCTCAACCTTGCGGAACATGGTCGTGTTGATGCCCTTGAGGGCGTCCTCGCGGTTGCGGTCGCGGAGCTGGGCGATGTCGGCGCCCGCGGCGAACGCCTTGTCGCCGGCGCCGGTGATGATGAGGCAGCCGACCTTGTCCTTGAGGTCGTCCAGCGCGGCGGTGATCTCGGTGACGACCGTCTGGTCGATCGCGTTGCGGACCTCGGCGCGGTTGATCGTGATGACGCCGAGGCGGTCGGTGACTTCGACAAGGATGGACGTGTAGGCCACGGGGGACCTCTTCAGGTTGAGGGGTTGAGGAGTTGAGAGGTTGGGGTCGCGACTCAACCCCTCAACTTCTCAACCCCTCAACCAACTAAGGAACCAGCACAATCTTCCCGAACTGCTCTCTCCGTTCCATCATCTCATGCGCCTTCCGGACGTCCGACATCGGCATCACGCGGTCCACCACCGGCTTCAGCTTCCCCTGCCCGACCAGCTTCACGATCCGGTGCACTTCGCCGCGCGAACCCATCGTCGAGCCGAGAATCGCCAGGCTCTTGAAAAACACCAGCCGCAGGTCGAACTTCACCTCCGCGCCGCTCGTCGAGCCGCACGTCACCACCCGACCGCCCTTCGCCAGGCTCTTCAGGCTCCCCTCGAACGTCGCGCTCCCCGTGTGCTCGAACACGATGTCCACACCCCTCTTGTTCGTGCGCTTGCGGACCTCTTCCACGAAATTCTCGTAGCCGAACGCGTCGTCGGCGCCGAGATCCTTTGCTTTGGCGCGTTTTGCCTCAGTGGAAGCGGTCGCCCAGACCCGTGCGCCGTGGAGTTTCGCGATCTGCACCGCCGCGCTCCCTACGCCGCTTCCCGCCGCATGCACCAGGACGTCGTCGCCGGGCTGGAGGCGGCAGCGTTCGACGAGCATGTGCCAGGCGGTGAGGAAGACGAGGGGGACGGCGGCGATCTGCTCGAACGGAATGTCGCCGGGGATCGGGATCAGGAGGCGCGACGGAACGCGGACGAACTGGCAGTAACCGCCGTCGCGCGTCTCGCCCATGATCCCGTATTCGCGGCAGAGGTTGTCGTCGCCGGAGCTGCACAGGTCGCAGGTCCCGCAACTAAAACCGGGCGCTATCACGACCCGGTCGCCGGCCTTCGCGTTTTTCACGACCCCGCCGACATCCTTCACCACTCCCGCGATGTCGCAGCCGGGGATGATGGGAAGCGGGAATTTGTGCCCCGGGACTCCCCGCCGGACCCAGATGTCGAGGTGGTTCAAGGCACAGGCCTTGACCTCGATGATGGCCTCATCAGCAGCAGGGGAGGGGTCTGGAAGAGTTTCCTCTTTCAGGACCTCCGGGGGGCCATGCTGGTGGACTCTGTAGGCTTTCATTGAGTTGTGAAGGTCCTGAAGCTGCTGGCTATATAGAAGTGGGGTCGCAGCAAGCTGCGACCCCACAGTTGTGATCATGTCTACCTTCAGTTCTCTGGCTCACAGCCCTTCAACTCCTCATCCTTACTTTCCTTTGAACTTGGGAGTCCTCTTCTCATTGTAGGCAGCCAGTCCTTCCTTGGCATCTTCACTCTGGAACAGCTGCTGCTGCAGCTCGCGCTCCAGCGTCAGCGCATTCTCGAACGGGATCTCCGCGCCGCTCTGGCAGGACCGCTTGATGAGCGCGACCGCCTTCGCCGCCTTGTTGGGCGGGCAGAAGCTCTTCGCGAACGTGATCACCTTGTCCATGAAGCCTTCGGACTCGAAGATGTCGGTCACGATCCCCATCTCCTTGGCCTGGTCGAAGGAGAAGTTGTCGCCCTTGATCATGAGCTCCATCGCCTTGCGCTTCCCGACGATGCGCGTCAGGCGGGCTGTGCCGCCGGTGCCGGGGAGGACGCCGAGGTTGATCTCGGGGAGGCCGATTTTGCCGGCGTTCTTCTTGGCGATGATCATGTCGGTGGCCATGGCGATCTCGAGCCCGCCGCCGACGCAGTGGCCGTTGAGCGCGGAGATGAACAGCTTCGGGGTCTGCTCCATGCGGGAGAGGGTCTCGTTCGCGTGGAGGCAGAAGTAGTACTTAAATTTCGGGGTGACGCTGGCGAGCATCTTGATGTTGGCGCCGGCGCAGAAGAACTTCTCACCGAATCCCGTGAGGACGACGGTGTAGACGTTGTCGTCGAAGCGCGCGGCGAGGATGGCCTCGTCGAGGTCGCGCATCATCTCGTGGGTGTAGGTATTGGCGGGCGGGTCGTTGAGCTCGATGAGGGCGACGCCGTCACCGATGGGCTTGTAGTTCGCGAGCTTGGTTCCGAGGGCGGCAGTTTCGACGGCCATGGCGGATACTCCTTTTGGGGTTTTACGGGTTGAGGGTTGAGAGGTTGAGGGGTTGGGAACGGAAGAGGTCGGGAGGTTCAAGGGCGTCAGTAGTGCGCCCCAACCCCTCAACCTCTCAACTCCTCAACTCAAATCAACCCAGATCGCTTTCGTCTGCAGGAAACCGTCAAGACACTCGCGGCCCAGGTCCCTCCCGAAGCCGCTCTGCTTGTAGCCGCCGAACGGGACGGCGGGGTCGTTCAGGCCGTACGCGTTGACCCAGACCGTGCCGGCCTTCAGCGCGCGAGCCGACTTGTGGGCCTTCTTGATGTCGTTCGTCCACACCGCCGCGGCGAGGCCGTAGCAGGTGTCGTTCGCGATCCGGACGGCTTCCTCGGCGTCCTTGAAGCGGATGACCGAGAGCACCGGGCCGAAGATTTCTTCCTTGGCAATCGTCATCCCCGGCGTGACGTCGGCGAACACGGTGGGCTTCACGAAATGGCCCTTTCCGTTGACCTGGAATCCCTCGCCGCCGGTGACGACCTTGGCGCCCTGCTCCTTGCCGGAAGCGATGTAGGCGAGGATCGACTTCTTCTGCTCGGCAGACGTCTGCGGACCGACGCGGACCTTGGGGTCCATCGGGTCGCCCTGGAGAAGCTTGCCGGTGCGCTCGGCCAGCTTCGCCACGACCGCGTCGTAGACCTTGTCCTCGACGAGGAGGCGCGACCCTGCGGAGCACATCTCGCCCTTGTTGAAGAAAATGCCGCCGGTCGCGCCGCGGACGGCCGCGTCGATGTCGGCATCGGCGAAGACGATGTTCGGCGACTTGCCGCCGAGTTCGAGCGTGATTTTCTTGAGGGACGGCGCACAGGCCTTCATGAGCTCGATGCCGGAAGCGGTCGAGCCGGTGAACGAGATCTTGTCGATCCCGGGGTGCGTGGCCATCGCAGCGCCCGTCTTCGAGCCCGGGCCGCAGACGACGTTGACGACGCCGGGAGGGAAGCCCGCGTCGGTGAAAATTTCACCGAGTTTGATCGCCGTGATCGGCGTGTTCGAGGCAGGCTTGAGGATGATCGTGCACCCCGCGGCCAGCGCGGGCGCCAGCTTCCACGTCGCCAGCAGGATCGGGAAGTTCCACGGCACGATCGCGCCGACGACGCCGACCGGCTCCTTCACCGTGCAATTGAACGACCCCGCGCCCAGCGTCACCGTGTCGCCGTAAATCTTCGTCGCCCACCCGGCGAAATACTGGTAACACCCCGCGCTCCACGGCACGTCGATCTTCGACGACTCGAAAATCGGCTTCCCCTGGTTCGCCGTCTCCAGCTTCGACAGCTCGTCGAGCCGCGCGAACATCAGCTCGCCCGCCTTCCAGATCAGCCGGCTCCGGTCCGCCGCGCTCATCTTCCCCCACGGCCCTTCCAGCGCCGCCCGTGCCCCGGCCACCGCCAGGTCCAGGTCCTCGGGACCAGCCTCAGGCACCGTCCCGATCTGCTCTTCCGTCGCGGGATTCCACACCGCGAACGTCTTCCCGGACTTCGCTTCGACCCACTGGCCGTTGATGAGCAGCTTGTACGCGTTGACCACTTCGCCTCCGGGGTACTGGGTGACTTTGAAGGGCGCCCATTCTAGGTCGAAACCGTAATTTCTGTCGCGAACATCGACATCACGAGCCAGCCGACGACGAACCAGACCAGCACCCGGGCGATGGCCGCGGAGAGAAGTGCCCCGAGGAGGTCGATGTCGAAGGCTTTCATGAGGACGATGAAGATC
>JAIOPR010000279.1 GCA_021413805.1 Planctomycetota bacterium | reverse complement strand
TTCGGTTCGCGGGGGCGGCCGTCCTCGTCGATGATCCGGATGCCGCCGGGGCGAAGCTCGGCAAGTTCGCGGTCCTCGAGGTAGGCGACTTTCCGCGTGAACGGCAGGACGGCGGGAGCATCGGAGGCCAGGTAGTTCGCGCCTTCACCGTAGCCGACGAGCAGGGGAGAGTTGAGGCGCGCGCCGACCAGGACGTCCGGATGGTCGCGGAAGAGCACGCCGATCGCGAACGAGCCTTCCAGCTGCTTCACCGCGCGCCGCACCGCTTCCAGCGGGTCGCCGCGGTCCAGTTCCTCGATCAGGTGAGCGATGACTTCCGTGTCGGTCTCGCTGGCAAAGCGGTAGCCGCGCCCGCGCAGTTTCCGCCGCAGCTCTTCGTGGGTCTCGATGATCCCGTTGTGCACGACCGCCACCGAGCCGCTGTGCGACAGGTGAGGGTGCGCGTTCTGGCGCGTCGGGCCGCCGTGCGTCGCCCACCGCGTGTGCCCCAGGCCGACGCGGCCGTCCATTTTCGGGAGCTTCTTGAGATGGTCCAGCAGGTTGTCCAGCTTGCCGGCCATCTTCTCGACGCGGATCTTCTTTCCGTCGAGGACGACGACGCCCGCGCTGTCGTAGCCGCGGTAGTCAAGGCGCTGCAGGCCGCCCAGGATGAGCGGGGTGGCGGGGCCGGGGCCGACGTAGCCGATGATGCCGCACATGTTCGGTAGACCCCTTTAAGTGGATAGGGGATAGGAGATAGGGGATAGGACGGAGGTGGACAGGGATTCATCGGCTTCAACGGCCTGGAAACCGAAGAGGCGCGGGCACCTTGACGGGGCCCGCGCCTCGGAATCGTCTTTCTATCCACCATCCACTATCCACTATCGACTGGCATTACGCCTGCGGAGCTGCGCCTTCCGTGCCTTCGGGGGCCACGACAGCCGCGACTTCGCCTTCTTCACGCTTGCGGTGCTCGATGATCTTTGAGAGCGACAGGCCGATCTTTCCCTCGGCCGGCTCCAGGCGGATCACCTCGACCTCGACAAGGTCGCCCGTCGAGAGCATTTCGCTCACGGCCGCGCCCTCCTTGCCTCCCGAAAGCTTCGACACATGCAGCAGGCCTTCCAGGTTCGGCTCGAGCTCGACGAAGGCGCCGAAGTGCGTGAGCTTGGTGACCTTGCCCTGGACGACGGTGCCCTGGCGGTACTTCTCGGGGATCGTGGTTTCCCACGGGTTGCTCTGAAGCTGCTTGAGGCCGAGCGCGACGCGCTTCTTCGCGGGATCGACGGACAGCACGATCGTCTCGATCGCGTCGCCCTTCTTCACGATCTCGCTCGGGTGAAGCACTTTCTTGGTCCAGCTCATGTCGCTGACGTGCAGCAGGCCGTCGATGCCCTCTTCGAGCTCGACGAACGCGCCGTAGTTCGTGAGGTTGCGGACCTTGCCCTTGACCTGCGAATTGACCGTGTACTTCTGTTCGACGAGGTCCCACGGGTTCGTCTCGGTCTGCTTCATGCCCAGCGAGATTTCTTCCTTCTCGCGGTTGATGTTCAGGACCACGACTTCGACCGAATCGCCGATCTGGACCATTTCGCTCGGGTGATTGACGCGCTTGGTCCAGCTCATCTCGCTGATGTGCACGAGGCCCTCGACGCCCGTCTCGAGCTCGACGAACGCGCCGTAGGGGAGGATGTTGACGACCTTGCCCTTGATGCGCGTCGACACCGGGTACTTGCCCTCGACGTGGCTCCAGGGGTTCTCGCTGAGCTGCTTGTAACCGAGAGCGATGCGCTCGTGCTCGCGGTCGATCTTCAGGATCTTGACCTCGATCGGCTGCTCCAGCTTGATCATCTCGCTCGGGTGGCTGATGCGACCCCAGCTCATGTCCGTGATGTGAAGGAGGCCGTCGATGCCGCCCAGGTCGACGAACACGCCGAAGTCGGCGATGTTCTTCACGATCCCGCGACGGACGTCGCCTTCCTGGATCTCTTCCATCAGCTTCTTCTTCATCTCTTCGCGCTGCTCTTCCAGCAGCTTCCGGCGCGAAACGATGATGTTCATGCGCTTCTCGTCGATCTTGATGATCTTGCACTCGACTTCGCGACCGACGTATTCGCCGATGTCTTCCACGCGGCGGATGTCGACCTGTGAAGCGGGGAGGAAGACCGGGACGCCGATGTCCACGAGCAGGCCGCCCTTGATCTTGCGGATGACGCGGCCGCGGACGACGTCGCCTTCCTTGTTGTTCAGGATGATCCGTTCCCAGCCGCGGATCCTGTCGGCCTTCGCCTTCGAGATCGCGATCAGGCCGGCCTCGTCCTCGACGCCCTCGAGGAAAACCTCGATCTCGTCGCCGGGCTTGATCGATGCCGGGTTCCAGAACTCGGTGATCGGCACCACGCCTTCCGACTTGTAGCCGACGTCCACGATGACGTCGTCGTTGATGATGTTGAGCACGCGGCCCTTGAGGATGGTGTCGATCTCGAAATCCTTCACCGACTCCTCGTAATGCTTCTGCAGCACAGCGACCGTCAGCACGCCCATCGCCTCGTCTGCCTGCTTCTCGAGCTGGTCCGGCGTCATCCCGATGTACTTCAACACTTCACGCTGGTTCACTTACCGGCCTCCGCATCTGGCTGAAAGGGGTCTGAAAAAAACCCACAGGAACGGTTAAGCCCCCGGGAACACCCCGGCGGCACAGACCCTTGATCGTAGCGGGAAAGGGGCGGGAGCAGAAGCGATTTCGAGGGGGCGAAGCGGTTGGAAGCGGCTCACGCGCGGGGTGCGGGAGCGTCCATGTACGCGAGCCGGCGGTCGCGCTGGAGCTGGGTCAGCGCTTCTTCCAGCGCCGGGCCGACCTTGTCCGCGTCCCAGGCGATGTCATTCGGCAGGGGGGCGCCGTAGCGGCACTCGATCGGGGAAGGGTGGGGGAGCTTCTCTCCGCGCGGCCACGCCTCGAAGGCGCCCTGGATCAGCGTCGGGATGACGGGGACGCGCGCGCGGCTCGCCAGGACGCCGATGCCGCCGCGCATCGAGCCGAGAGACCCGTCCTTCGTGCGCGTGCCTTCGGGGAAGACCAGGAGCGCCCAGCCGTCACGAAGACGCCGAAGCGATTGCCGCATGGCACCGAGGTCCGCAGTCCCGCGCTGCACGGGGAAGGCGTTGAGCGACTCGATCAGGAGGCGGAAAGGGAGGAACTTGAACAGGCTGTCCCGCGCCATGAACGTGACGAGCCGCCCCGTCCCCATCGCGGCAATCACCGGGTCGAGAAACGACTGGTGATTGCAGGCCAGGATGACCCCGCCCGTCTTCGGCACATGCTGCGCGCCATGCGCCCGGTAGCGAAACATCGTCGCGCCCAGGTGGCACGCGATCACCTGACATCCCAGCCACCAGAGGCGCCGGATCACTTCTTCCGCGTGAACAGCCCCATGAGATCGATTTTCCCTTCCTTGCCCGTGCCCGGACCAGACAGCCTGAGCGTCATGGCCCCGAGGGGCGACACCAGGACCGCGGTCTTGGGGGTCATGGCGACCACCGAACCGTCCACCGTGATTTCGATCACCCCGGCGACTTCGCGCATTTCGAGCAGATGCCAGATCCGTTCCGAAATCTGCGGCATCTTCAGGGGTTTCGCGCGCCCGGAAAGCGGGCGTTTGCCTTCCTCATCCTTGTCCTTCATGTAGTCAACGCCGATCGTTCCTTCGCCGCTGTTGGCGCTGGGGTTGAACACAACCTTCGCACCTTCCAGCTCGATCGTCAGCATCAGCCTGTCATCCGCCATCCTGAACAGGACGCCCACTTCAGTCACAACCCCGTCAACGCTGAGCGTCTCGTCCTTGCCGCTCCCTGTCAGGACCCCGGACTTCGCGGACCACCCGGCCGTGGGCTTCAGTTCCTGCGGGACGCCGCCGAGGAAACTGGTGTACTGGCCGCCCGGCGCGCCGCCCAGGAACGACTGCGCGAACCCGTCATTGATTTCCTTGGTCACGTCGTCCAGCCGCCCGGGGAGAAGATTGCACATCACCCGCAGCCCCGTCCGCGCTTCCATGAACCTGCCCGCGAGGACCGCGTTTTTCGCGTTCGTCAGGAACTCTTTCTTCGTGTCCGCGAAGAACTTCGCGACCAGTTCCATCCGGGGCGCGGCCTGCTTGGGAAGGCCGGAGTCGGAAGCGGCCTTGTACTCGCGTTCGGCGATGCCCATGAGGCGGATCTTCGTGCTCATTTCGGACACAGGCTCGGCTTTCAGCCAGATGCCGTCGCCAAAGGCGAAATGAAGTTCGTTGGTACTGCCGCCCTTGATCGTCCCCATGGACAGGATGTCGGTGAGCGTCCGGCTGTCGAGGTCAGCCCAGGCGACCGTTTCGGTCAGCATCGCTTTTTCGTCCTGGAAAACGATCGCGCTCGTGTTCGAGGAAATCGCGCGGCCTTCCAGCCCGTTGCTCAGTTTCTGGCGGGGACGCAGGTCGTTCGCCTTGTCGTGCTTGCGGTCCCACTCGGAAGCGGCCTCGTTGACGGCGTTGACGCAATTCGCCTGGAGGTCGGACATCCACTGGACTCGTTCGCGCCAAGCGTCCACCTCGGCCACGTGGTCCGGGTGAACAAGAGGGCGGACCGTCGCCAGTTTTACTCCCGCCTGCGAGATCATCCACTTGCCCATGAGCGGCCACACGTCTTTGAGTTCCTTGTCCAGGATGACTCGCGAGGACTTCTTTCTCTCTTCTTCCTCCTGCACCGCCTTCGCGGCCGCGAGCTCTTTCCGGATCACGTCGATCTGGGCGTGAATCTTGGGCGCTTCAACTTTGTCCTGCGGCCATTCGCGGCGGAGTACCGCGTCATCGACATAGGCGTGCGCCTTCTGCCCCATGTCGTTCTTTGCGTGGGTGAGGGCGGTCTCGACGACCTTATCCCAATCTTCCTGTGCCGCTGTCTCGATGATCGCGACCTGGCCCTTGAGCTCGGGGTCGTCTTTCCCGGAAGTACGGAACGACCCGCTTCCCAGGTCGGCGAGCGCCGCGGCATAAGCGTGCTTTTCCAGGTTGGATTTGACCGACGCAAGGATCGTCTGGAGTTCCTTGGCTTTCGTGGCCGTGGCGAGAGCCGTCAATTCCTGGATCTTTGTGGCCGCGTCGTCCGCCTCCGGGGTGCCGGGGTACTTGCCGATGAAAATCTCGTACTGGCTCCTGCGGGTTGCGAATTCCGGGCTGGTCACGGGGTTGGACCGGAAGCGTGCCTGCATATTTGCCCAGGCACTCTCGCGGTCCGATGCAGCGATGTAGTTCATGGTCCAGAGTCCGCCGCCCACGATGACGGCGACGACCACAAGGACGATGGCGCCGCGACGGACGCTTCGCATCTGGGCGGAGCGGGACGCGCGGTTCTCGTATTCCTTCTTGGCGTCGTCGGCGGTCTTGATCGGCTTCGGTGCGGCGCCCGGTGCGACCCCGGCAGCCGGCAAACCCGGCGCGGCCGTGGGGGGCGCTCCACCCGCCGCCTGCACCGCGCGCAACTCGACCATCAGTTCTTCCCACGTCTGGTACCGGTCCTGCGGCTCGGCCTCGAGCATCTTCTCGACGACGCGGCAGACCGAATCGGGAATTCCCGGGTCGAAGAACTTCAGCGGCGGGATCGTTTCTTCCGTCAGGCGCACGAGGACTTCGAACGGGCTCTGCCCCTGGAACGGCGGGCGGCCGGCGATCATGTGGAAGAGCGTGGCGCCGAGGGAGTAGATGTCCGTGCGCTGGTCCATCTCGCGGTCCCCGGTGACGCACTCCGGCGCGATGTAGAACGGCGCCATCTGGCCGCTCCGGCTGATCGCGAGGATGTTCTCCGACACTTTCGTCGCGAGCCCGAGGTTCGCCACCTTCACCGACCCGTCGCGCAGGATCAGGATGTTCGACGGGCGGACGTCCCCGTGGATCAGCCCCTGCGTCTGCGCATACTGCAGCGCTTCGGCAATCGACAGCGCGATGCCGACGGCGGTCTCGAAATGGAACTTGCCCTGCTTCTCCAGCACGTTGTAAACCGATTCAGCCTCGACGAACTCCATCGCGATGTAGAAGCGGTTCTCGGACTTGCCGAGCGAGTAGACCTTCTTGATGTTCGGGTGCTCGAGGCCGGCGACCTTCTTGGCCTCGTCGATGAACTTCTTCTGGAACCCCGCGTCGTTCATGACCGAAGGATTCATGATCTTGAGCGCGACGGGGCGGTTCTTGCTGATCTGCGTCGCCTTGAAAATCACGCCCGTGGCATCCTGCCCGAGGCGCGTCACCACCTGGAAGTCGGCGATCTTCCCCGGTGTCTTCGATTTCGCCGCGGCGAACTGCTGCGTCGCCCGGACCTGCTTGATCTCCTTGTCGAGCTCCATCAGCGCGGTCGCGGGATCGATCGGCTGATCCTCGCCGGGCGCCGCCTCGCCGCCCGTCTCCATCCCCGCACCTGAACCACTCATCGTCTCGGTGGGAAGCGCCACGTCCAGCTCTTCGCCGCCCTCCGGCTTGACGATCTCCAGCACCGCGTTGCACTGGCCGCACTTGATCTTCTGGCCGGGCTCGAACCGCGAAATGTTCAGGCTCGCTTCGCAGCTCTTGCACCGCACGATGCGCTTGTTCTGCTCTTCCAGGACGGCCTCGACCTGGTGGTTGCGCATGTATCCCATGGCGACCAGGACGTCGCCGACCTTGGGGTGCGCGCCGCCGGCGAGGACCTGCTTGAGGAATCCGCGATAGGTGACGAGGGCCTGCCCGAAGAGGGGGACCGTTTCCTGCGGCGCCTGGAGGAGTTTCTGGATGTCCAGGCAGGTTTCGAGCTGTTCCAGCGTGATGAAATGGAAGGCGACCGCGATCTCGCCGAAACGGCGGCGCTGCATCGAGGACATCGTCTCGAGGATCGACTGGATCTGCTGCTTGGTGAGGTAGCCCTTCTGCTCCAGGATTTCGCCCAGACGGGGCGGACGCTCGCCGCGTTCCTCGACTTCCTTCTGGAAGTCAAGGCACTCCTGAAGCTGCTCTTCGGTGATAAACCGCGTGCTGACCGCGAGCTTGCCGAAGAGAACGTTCTTGATCTGGACCATGCTGGACCTCGAAAATCCACGGAGATGCGGCTGCGAGTAGACAGTGCCGCGCAGAGGCGATTATCCCGGCGAATGGACATAACGTCAAATGATTCTGGGGTTTGGGGCGAACGGGGAAGTGCGGGAAGCGGCGCAGGGGCGGGCCCCGCGAACCCATAGCTGCGGAATCTGGCTCAGCGCCCGACTGCCGCGTTTTTCGCGCTTCTACCCGGTCGCCGAAAGTCGAAATATCGCCGCATCCGCGTATATAATTCCCGCCCATGAGCCCAGACTCCTTCCTGGCCCGTGCCCTGCTGGCTTCCGGAATGCTGACGCGCGCACAGCTGGAGATTGCCCTGAAATGGCTTGAGGAGGCGCCGCAGGGCGGCCTCGGGGATCTCCTGTGCACGAACGGCGTCATCCCCCGCGGCCTCTACGAAGCGCTCATGCGCTTCTACAAGAAGGACACTTCCCGCGTCGCGGCCCCGGCGAGCGGCAACCGCGATCGCGGCATCCGCGAGTCGCAGCTCTTCTGCCTCGTCGGCATGCGCGAAAAGGAACTCAGCGCGGAGCAGATCAAGGACGGGGTGGACCAGTGGGTGCGGCTGGAGGGGATGGGGAAGCCGCGGCCGATTGGGGAAGTGCTGATGGAGAAGGGGTATCTCGACCTGAGCCGCTTGAGGTCGATCACGGAAAAGGCGAGGGAATCGACGCTGGCGTGCTCGTCGTGCGGGGACGTGGACTCGCTGTTCCGGATCACGGGGGTTCCGTTCTCGTGCGAGAAGTGCAAGGCGCCGCTGGTGCCGATGCGGGTCCGGGGCGGAGCACCCGCGGGGCCGGCGGACGCGCTGGTCGGGAAGATTTTCGGCGGGTGCCGGCTGGACGAGAAAATCGGGAGCGGCCGGTACACGGTGGTCTACAAGGGGTTGATCCCGGCGCAGAACCGGCCGGCGGTGGTGAAGCTCTTCGCACCGGAAACCCCGCCGGCGTCGCTGAAGCGGTACCTGGAGAATGCGGTCAAGTCGATGCCGATGGCGCACTCGGGACTGGTTTCGGTGATCGGCGCGGGGGTGCAGGACGGGCGCGGCTGGATCCTGATGGACCAGGTGCAGGACGGCCGGATCTGGCCGGCGCGCGAGAAGATGAACTGGAACCGGCTGTGCAAGGTCGGCATCGAACTGGCGCGGGCGCTGGCCGTCG
>JAIOPR010000278.1 GCA_021413805.1 Planctomycetota bacterium | reverse complement strand
GACCCCGGGAGAAAGGCCAGTTCAGCGGGAGCGCCGCCATCCACCACCATGACCACTTCCTTCCCCGCCCCCGACAGCATCCCTCCCAGCGCCAGCTCGCTTCCCAGCGCATCCCCGTCGGGCCGGGCGTGCGTGATGAGGAGGAAACGCCGGCCCTTTTTGAGCTCGGCAATGACACTGCGAAGTCCTGCGGGATCGGCAAGCGCGTCGGCCATGGGCGGATTGTATGCGGAGTCGGCAGATCGTGGCACACTTCCCCGCCATGCCCATGAAGACGACGGTCCCCGCGGATATCCGCCCGCAGTTCGAAGAAGCGCTGGGGCGGGAGAGCGAAGTCTGGTCGTGTTCGTCCTCGCGGAGCCGCTCGGGCGACCCGGGCGAGACGTGGCTCGTCGCGACGAAATCGCGGCTGCTCGTCGGCGACCGCGGGTTCGGCGGTCCGGTGAGCATCCGCGCCATTCCGCTTCGTGATATCAAAGGCTGCGAGCTCGAAGGCGGCTCGTTCGGCGCGGGGCGCGTCGTGCTGCTCGGGAAGGCCGGGCCTCTCGACCACGTCTGTTTTTCCTCGCTCGAGCGCGATGAATTCGGGCGGCTGGGCGACCGGATCCGGGAAGGAACCGGGGCGGCGCCGGTATCGGAGCCGCAGGTCCTGGGCGCGACCACGCGCAAAAAGAAAACCGCGGAGCCGCCCGACGCGATCCCGCTTGCGCTCGCCGCCGCACCTGCTCCGCCAAAGCCGTCGTCGCGGCCGCCGCTTCCGCCCCACACCGGCCGCGTCCCCGCCGGCGGCGCGTTCGATCTTTTCCTGGATTCGCCGATCGCTTTCGCGGGCACCTCCATGACCGGCGTCCTCCGGCTCCACTGGCCGAAATCCCGCGCCGTGCGCGGCGTGCGGCTTTACTGGACGGGAAGCGAGAAGACGCACGTGCGGGTGGGAAGCGGCAAGCACGCGACGACGTACCACGAGAGCTGCTCGTGGGCCTCGTTTCGGATCGGGCTCTTCGGCGCGCCGGACCCGCTCGGCTTTTTCGGATCGATGGGCGACGCGGTGGCCGGCAACGAGCAGCCCACGCTGAAGGCGGGTGTGTACGAATACCCGTTCCGTTTCGAGGTCCCGAAAGGCGCGCCGGCCGCGTACGCCGGGTTGAACACGGACGTGACCTGGGCGCTCGATGCGTGCGTCGACATCCCGCGAGCCTTCGACCTGACCGCGCACTACCAAATCCGCGTCATTCCTGAAATCCCGGATCGCGTCGGGCAACGCGAGGCCAAATCCGACGGAAGCGCCTTCATCCGGGCGTGGATCAACCCGGGTCCCGCGGGGCCGGGAGTCAAGCTGACGGGCGGTTTGCGGATCGGGAATCCTTCGGGAAAGACGATCCGATGGGTCAACGTGCGCGTCCTGCGGCTTGAGGGCGCCGTGGCGCGCGGGCACTCGAAGCAGAACCAGACGATCGAGACGGCGATCCGCTTCCCCGGGTCCGCAGTCAAGGACAGCGACGTGCCGTTCGAGATCCAGCTTCCGCCTTCGTACTGCCCGTGGCGCGGCAAATTCAGTTCGGTTTCTTACGCGGTCGAGGTGTCGCTGGACGTCGCCTGGGCTTTCGACGTCCAGGTGAGGCTGTCCATTCCGTGAACGGCGGGGCGCGGAAGTGGTGCAAAATGGTACAGGGTGACTGGAATCAATACATTCTGAAACGAGGCGCGGATTCCCTCAGATTTCACAAACTATAGCAGTCAAACAGGTTACAATTCTTTAGCTCAAGCTGGCGCCGGGCGTGCGAATTGCAAGCGTTCAGGATGGGCCAGATTTTCTGCATTTACCTTCAGCGGAGCCGGGGTTTTCGCCGTCTAACAGGTTAGAAACCCATCGCGAGCAGGCAACGTGGAACCCGTCAGCGAAAACACGCCCCTCGATCGCTTCCCCGGCAAGACTCTCGACGGATTCCTCATCGAGACTCCCCTTGGCCGCGGCGGGATGGCCGCTGTGTTCCGCGCCCGCGATATCGCGCTCAACCGCCCTGTGGCGCTCAAGGTCCTCCGCTCCCAGGCCGTCCGCGACGGGGCGACGCGCGAGCGCTTCCTCGAAGAGGCCCGAGCCGCGGCGAAACTGCACCACCCAAACGTCATCGAGACGCATCGTGCCGGGGAGTCTGCCGGCGTTCTCTACATGGCCATGCAGTACGTGAACGGCCGCACGCTGGAGAAACTTCTCAAGAACGACGGGCGCATGCCGTGGCGCCGCGCGCTGGCCGTGGGCCGCGAAGTCGCGCGGGCGCTGGAAGCGGCGCACGCTGCGGGGATGGCGCACCGGGACATCAAGCCGGCGAACATCATGGTGGGACCGGACGGCCACGTGACGGTGATGGACTTCGGCGTCGCGAAGCCGCTGGCGGGCGAGGTCATGGACTCGCGCGAATTCGCCGGGACCCCGGTGTACGCGAGCCCGGAGCAGCACTCCACCGGCACCGTGGACGGGCGCACCGATCTCTGGTCGCTCGGCGTCACGATTTACCAGATGCTCACCGGCCGCATTCCTTTCGTCGCCGAAGAACCCGCCGAACTGCGCCGCCTGATCGCGACCGAAGAACCGATCGCGATCCGCGACCTCGAACCCTCCGTGCCCAAACCGGTGGCCGACCTGGTCGAAAAACTCATGTCCAAGCGCCCCGGCGACCGGCCGGCGACGGCCAGCGATACCATTCGCGCCCTCGACGCGGCGCTTCGCAAGGCCGCCCTGAAGTGGCCCGTCGTCGCGGCCGCGGCCGTCCTGCTTCTCGCGGGCGGAGCCTTCGCTTCCCAGAAGATTCGCGCGTGGCGCCCTGCCGAGCTCAACCCGGGCCAACCCGGGATCGTCCGCGGAACCGCCGCTTCCAACCCCGCACCCGCCCCGGTGGATTCGAACCCGGCCAGGCCGCCGGTGCCGAGCGCCCCGTGGACGGCGCGGCCGATCCTGATGATCGCCGAACTGTCCGGCCCCGAGGGCGACTGGCTCCGCACGGCGGTCCCCGACCTCGTCGCGCGCGACATCGCCGCCGCGGGCCGCGTCGTGGTGCTCCCGAAATCGCGGGCGTGCGCCGACATCGCCCTCGCTCACGACGTCGAGGTCGCGGCGGAATCCGCGGGCCGCACGCACGGAGCCGAAGCGGTCCTGTTCGGTGAAGTCCGCATCAACGGGGAACGCGTCCAGGTCCGGGCGGTCCTGCTCCGCCTCAAGCCCGGCTCCGGCGTCCAGCGCGAGGAATTCACCGCGAACGGGAACCGGCGCGAAGTCAACGTGCTGGCCGCGGGCCTGGCTGAAAAAGTGCGCAAGGTGCTGGAAGCGCCGCCGAAGAAGGAAGAGGGCTCTTAGCCCGGCTCATTCCTTCTCGTAGCGCCAGTCCATCCCGACCGACTGGGCCTCGCCGACTTCCGCCTCCCCCGCGAACGCCCACTCCTCCCCCGCCGCCACGACGGCCTGCTTCCACTCGGCGCTGTCGCGCGAACGGCGCTCCCATCCGCCGGAATCGATGTAGCGGAAACGCCAGCGGAGGCGGAGCTCCGAGCCGGTGCGGTTGGTGACGCCGACGGCGAGGTGGGGCAGGTCGCGGCTGAGGCGTGTAACTTCGAGGGCGCCGCCGAGGTGCGCCTGCCCGAGACGCAGGATCGAGAGACCGGCAAGCCGGTCAGGGGCATCCGCAGCGGGAGCCGCCGATTCGCGGGCATGGCAACCAGCGAGGGCAGCCAGGAGGAAGAGGCGTTTCATGGTTTATCCATGTTTGAGGAAGCGCGTCACCACGGCCGCGACCAGGTTTGCGACGGTGAGGAACGTCTCGTGGGCCCGTTCCACCGAACGGTCGTACCGCGCGAGGTCCGCATCGTAGCGCCGCCGGGAGCGGAACCCTATCAACTCCGGCCGGATGCCCGCGGCGTTCGCCATCGCACGCTCCTATTTCGAAGAATCGAGAACCTTCTTGAGGGCATCCCGGGCACTCCCGAGGGACCGCGCGGCGGTTTCGCAGGAAGGAAGCGTCGTCCCGTTGACGTCCTCGATCGACGCGTACAGTTTCTGCGCCAGGTCGCTCTGCGGGTCGCGCTTGATGAATTCGCGGATCGCAGGCTCCACCACCGCGGCGTGCTCGCGGACGGAAATCACGGTATTCCGGATCGCCCGGGTCGCCGCGTCGAGCGCTTCCCGCGTCCTCTCGTCGGTCTGCGTCCCGTCGGCGAGGGCCCGCGACGCCCTGAGGGTGACATCGAGCTCCGTGAAGCGTTCGCGGAGGACGTCCGCGTGGTCCTGGAGCCCGTCAGGCGGTTTCGATTTCTTGTCGGCGGCCCACAATTCGAGAAAGCGCGCGAGGCCGTGCGTCCCCTTTTCCATGCCGGCGGAGTCCGCCGCGCGTTCGCAGGCGGTGCGGGCCGCGGTGCAGTCGGACCGGTACGCTTCCATCGCCTCGCTGTTATCCGTCTTCTTCGGCGCGTCTCCCCCGCATCCCGCCACCGCGAGAGCCACCACGAACCCCGCCATCCGGAGCTTCATCTCACTTCCCCTCTCCGCAAACGGGTTGCAGGTCCGCGGTCACTGCCGCGTCGCCGTCCTCCGGTGCTTCGAATTCGAACGTCCCGGCCCGGACGCGGGCCTTCCAGAACCCCGCTCCGTTCGCGGTAACTGTACCGGGGGCCTGCGCGAGCTGCAGCCCGTTTGTTGAAGCGAGGGTGATGTCGCACTCGGTTCCCTCGGCGAGGCCGTCGATCTCGAGCCGGAACCGGGCTATCTCGCCGCGGGCCACGCGGGGGCGCTCGGCGCTCCATCGCCACGAGTAGACGCGGGCCTCCCATTTCCTGCTGAAGTCCCCGGTGGCAAACGTGACCGCGTTGAGCCCGGCCTGGTCGGGCGCGATGTGGCCGAGGAAGGCCGCGCGCGCTTCCGTGCCCTCGCCACAAATAAAGACATCGGCTCCGGCGAAGTCCTGGCGGATGGAAGACCCCTCGTTCTCCAGCGTCAGCGTGCACGTCCCCGGCACCGCAGCGGCGGCGGCCGGCGCGGGGACCTCGACCACCGCTTCGCCGGCCTCGATCAGCCCCGGGACTTCGGTGCCCGCGGAGTCGTCTGCCGTGACGAGTTCGATGAAGGGTTTGCCGGCGACGGCGAGCGTGGCACCGGCTGCGAGGGGAATGGCATCGAGACGCCAGTACCCGTCGTCGCCGGGAGCGACCTCGAGCGTGGCCTTCGCGGCGCCGCGAGGGATGACCTGGAGCACGGCCTTCGCGGAAGGCGCGCGGACGGCGACGGTACGGTCTTCCCGGCCGATGCGAAGCGTCGCACGGGCAGGTTCCGCGGCTGCGACGAGGCCGAGGCACAGCACGACCAGAATCGCACGCATCAGAATCCGATCTCCAATCCGATTGAGGGTGAAATCGCGCCCTGCCACTCGTGGGAGCCGCGGGAGTCAACGGAGCGCGAGGCGCGGCCGCGGAAATCGACCGTCAGCCGGGCGGCATCGCCGAGACGCAGCTCGAACCCGCCGCGCAACTGCCCGACCGGGTCCACCTCGGTGTCGCGGCGCTGGAAACGGAGTTCCGAAGCGCCGGCGGAAGCGGCAGCGAAGACGGTGAGGGGGCCGGCGGAGAAAGCGTCGTAGCGGATGCCGGCGAGGTAGGTGGAGACGTGGACATAGTCGCGTTCGACGACGGTACGGGAGCCGGGACCGGTCTTCGTGGTCGTGCCCGGGGAAGGAGCCGGGGTTGGTGAAGGGGTTGGAGAAGGCGTCGGGTTGGGATTCGGATTAGGGTTCGGATTGGGATTCGGGTTCGGATTGGGGTTTGGACTGGGCGTCGGACTCGGCGGAGGATTCGAATTCCCCCCCGACCCCGGCACAAACACCGTCTGCCCCGGCAACTCTTCTTCCTCAATCCGGTCCCGCCGCCCCGCGTACGTGTCCGCTTCCGCCTCCAGCCAGAATCCGCTTCCTAACCCCACGCTCACTCTTCCGCCAGCGACAGGGGCGGACGATGCGCCGGAATCGCGTTCGTTCCAGATCCAGCCGGCGATCGGCGCGATCCGGATGGCGGGGGGCCGGGTCCACTCGGCCGGCGGGCGGACGACGCGGCCCTCGATGCGGGCGGCATCGCCGGGAAGTTCGACGTCGAAGCGGTCGGCACGGTCGGCGCCGGGGACGTCGCACTCGAAGGAGTTATCGAGGCCTCCCGTCGTCCGGCCTTCGAGGCGAGCGAGCGGGACCCCGGCGGCGAAGGCGACGACCACGACGTCTTCCCGGTCCTCGGAGTCGCGGAGTTCGACGCGGGCCTTCGGGACGCGGTCGACGATGAGCAGCGCGCGTCCGCCATGGCGGATCTTCGGTAAGGCGGCGGAGCTTTCCACCCGCACGGACGCCACCTGCGGCCGCGCCCATGCGGACGCGCCGGCGAAGAGACAGAGGTGCAGAACGACAATGTGAAATTTCACGGCAAACCCTCCCTGTGCGACGGGAGGCATTTTCAAAATCGGCGCGGATCCGTCAAGAATTTGAAGCCGGGAGAAGTCGGCGCTCCCGGCTCACGCGAGCCGAAGCCGTTTCCCCGCGACGATGACATCGAGGACGGGACCGGGGAGAATTTCCAGCGGGGCGCTGCCGCCGATGACCGTGAAATCCGCCGCCCACCCCGGGGCGATCCGGCCCGCCCGCCGCAGCCCGAGGGCTTTCGCGCCGGATTCGGTTGCCATCTTCAGCGTCTCCTCGAGCGTGAAGCCCTTCCCCATCGCCATGCGCATTTCTTCGCGCACGGACAGGTCGGGCGAAGACCCGAGGGAATCAGTGCCGAGGGCGACGGGGACGCCGGCGCGGAGAAGGCGGCGTGTCGGGTGGGCCGGGTGGCCGAAGAAATCATGGGTGCGCGGGCACCAGACGACGACGGCCTTATCGCGTTTCAGGAGGGCGACGTCGGCCGGGGTCAGGTAATTCGCGTGGGCCGCCGTGGTGCGGCGCAGCACACCGAGCCCCGCGAGGTACGCGACCGGCCGCCGGCGCGGCGGGCGCCACGAGCCGGCGTCGCGGCCGATTTTCTGCAGCATCGCGGCAAACGCCCCGCGCCCCGTCCGCAGGTATTCGATTTCCTCGCGCAGCTCGGACAGGTGCGTCGCGAACGGCACCCGCGCCCGGCGGGCCATTGAGTGCAGCTTCCGGTACAGCTCCCCCGAGCAGGAGTAGGGCGCATGCGGCGCCAGCCCCGGCGTCCAGGTGGAGGTTTTCTTTTCGAGGAAGGTCCCCGCCCGCGCGGCCGACTCTTCGGCCCGCTCCGGCGCAATCCCCAGCGCTTCACGCCAGCTCACCGCGCGCAGGCCGGATTGACGCAGTGCGTCATTTTTCGAAAGCCACGCGAAGTCGCCGACCGCCGCCGTCCCCGACGCGACCGACCGCCGGATGCCCTCCCGAAGCGAAGCCTCGACATCCGCCGGCGTCCACCCGGCCCGGGCTTCCATCAGCCCCTGCGCCCATTCGGGAAACGGCGCCGGCGGGAGTTTTCCGCCCAGGAATGTCAGCTCGAGATGCGCGTGGGCGTTCACCAGCCCCGGCAGCAGGATCCTCCCGCGCCCGGCGCCGGGGACGCGCCGCACCGCCCGGATCACCCCGCCTTCGTGCGCCACCTCGACGCCTTCGACCCAGCGCCCGCCCACGAACGCCAGCGACGCCGCGATCGACGGCATCGCCGCTACTTCCCCTTCCCCCGCCGCTTTGCCTTGTCACGCCACCCCTTGAAATACGCCGGGTGCGCGTCGCGCCACTGCTTCATGTACTCCTTCTGGCGCTCCGTCCGCCAGTAGTTCGGGTGCTTGCGCTTCCACCCCGACATGTACTTCTTCATGTAGTTCGAGCGCCGCCCCGCCTTGCACGTCTCGCGGGAGCAGTACACGTGGACCCTGTTCCTCGCGCGGAAGCCTTTCCCGCACGCCGGACATTTTTTCTGACCTTTCGCCCCGGCCATCGCTTACTCCTCTCCCAGGCGCCGCGCCGGCTCCATCAGCCGTTCCAACCGCGCGGGCTCTATCTTGAGTCGAATCGTCTTTCCCTTCTGCACGATCACAGTCCCCGCCGGCGCATGCTTGGCCCGCGTCACGAATTTCGCCAGCGTCCACGTCACCTCGGCCACCGGCCGGCCCCGCAGCTTCGAGTGGTACGCGGCCAGCGTCGCCGCATCCAGGATCGTTTCCTGCGGAAGTTCCTTTCCCGTCGGCACCCGGACGACCACGTGAGCCCCGGCACGGTCCTCCGCATGGAACCACCCGTCGTTGCCCCTGGCGAGCCGAAGCGACAGGTCTTCGTTCTCCACCGCATTGCGGCCCACGAGGATATCCAATCCGTCGCCTGACACGAAATGCTTCGGTCCTTTTTTTTCGGAACGGACGATTTCCTGCATTTTGACCGGGCGGGGGAAGAGCCCCGCGGACTGCAGGCGCACCTCGATTTCCCTCAGGGAAGCGAGGTCTGCGGCGGCAATTTCACCGTCGATCCCGGCCATGCGGACCAGGGATTTCTCCTCGGCCGCCGAGCGCCGCGCGACCTCCTCCTGCCCGCGGAACGCCTTGTGGTACTGCTTGAAGACCGCGCGCATGTTCTCCGCCGGCGACTTTGCCTTCTCGAGCGGGATCACGAGATCGGGCCCGCCGAACATGTTGGGGAGAGTGACCGACTCGGCGCCGCGCGGGATTTCCGCGAGATGCATCTTCAGCGTCTCCCCGAACAGCCGCAGCTCGTCTGCCCGCGCCGTGTCCGCCGCCGCCTGCTTCAGCTTGAAAATCTTCCCCCGGGCGCGGTCCCGCCACTTCTCCACGGCCGCGAGGAGTTTTGCCCGGAGAAGCGCCGCGGGGTCGGACTCAGCCGCGGAAGGCGTGAGAGATCCGGTCATATTGGGCGGTGGCGGAGGTGACGGCGTAGAAGGCGAACAGGAGGGCGAAGAAACCGGCGACGAGTGAAGCGGCGACCGTGAGGATGGCGGAGCGGCCGTAGAGTTTCGCGGCGGCGCGGCCGTCCCAGACCGCGCGCCAGATCCAGAACGCGGCGAACGGCAGGATGAGCACCCACAGCGTCGGGGCGACGTGGGCTTCGGTCAGCGGGCTGTCGGGCGTTGAAATGATCACGGGCGAAGCGCCGCGGGGGACGGCGAGGACCGCGACGAATCCCCAGAGCGCGCCCATCGTCCCCGCGATCGCCGAAATCCACGCCTCCGCCCTGAGGTTGGGCCGCATGTTGCGGAGCTTTCGAGGCCAGTCGAGCGCGATCTCGAGGACCGTCGAGCGGATGAACCAGGCGAGCAAGGCGACGAGCGCCACGTTGAGGCCGACCGCCCACCACGGGTCCGGGATCGGCGGCGAGTCCTGGTGCGAGAACTCCGGCCTCAACAGCACGCACTTCAATGCCGCCCCCTGCGCGAACGCGGCCGCAGCACACGCCGCGGCCGCGGGCCACACCCTTCCCCCCTCCGCCGCGGCGGCGCCGGGGCTCCAGAGGAAACGGGCGGCGCCCATTTACTTGTCCTCGGACTCGTCGAAAACCCACGGGGCGCCGAGGACCTTGTAGTCCACGAAGTCCGCGGCATTGAACAGGATGGGAAGTTCGCGCGCGGCGGACTCGGGAGAGTCGGAGCCGTGGACGAGGTTGTAGGATCGTGAAGCGCCGAAATCGCCGCGGATCGTGCCCGGGGCGGCCTCCGTGCCGAACGTCGCGCCCATCAGGTTTCGGACGAGGGTGATCGCCGCGGGGCCTTCGACCGCGATCGCGCAGACCGGGCCGCCCGTCACGAACTTGATGAGGGAGCCGTAGAACTTGCGCTCCTTGTGTACCGAATACAGGTTCTCGGCGCGATCCTTGCCGAGGTTCAGGAACTTCATCGCAACCAGCTTCAATCCCTTGCGTTCGAGGCGGCCGACAACTTCGCCGACCAGCCCGCGCTGCACGCCGTCCGGCTTGACCATGACGAGGGTCCGCTGCATGACTGGGAAGACCTCCTGAAAAAGGAAATGGGGCGGCGAAGGGTACTCCAAGGGGTGAAGCGGCGCAAGGGGGTGAGGGCGTCGGGGTGCGGCTTCAGCGGACAAATCGCGCGCTTCGCAATTCGCGGCCGAAAAGGTTCAGCCAGAACAGGTCGAATGCGGCGCGGAGATCCTTTCCGACGCGGCCGTCCACGTTCAGGGACTGAAGCGGGATGGTCCCCTCGGCGAGACGGGCCATCATCTTGAGGCCTCCGGCCGAGACGGCCCGCGCGCCAGGGTCCATCGGGGCACAGACGGTGCAGAGCGCACCGCCGAAGCGCGGCGAGAAGGCCGGGCGCGGCGGAAGCGGCCGCCCGCAGACGGCGCAGTCGTCCACGCGCGGCATGAATCCGTGCTGCCGCATCGCCGCCGCTTCGAATGCGAAAAGCACAATGTCGCGCGGTGCCCACTTGTCCAGCAGCCGCAGTGTGTCCACCGTCGCCTGCCAGAATTCCGGCTGCGGGTCGTGCTCGACCGTCAGTTCGGCCGCCAGCTCGAGCACATAAAACGCCGCTTCCAGCGCCGCCAAATTCCGACGCAGCCCCGGGAACCCCTCGGTCATCTCCGCCTTCGTCAGGAGGTCCAGCCCCTCCGTCTTCTCGATCAGCGTCACCTCGTACACCGCCCCGAGGTCAAACCCTCCCTGGAACGATCCCGTAGCCCGCTTCGCGCCCTTAGCCAGCCCGCGCACTTTCCCGAGATCCCGCGTGAACAGCACCACGATCTGCGAGGTGTTCGAGAAATCGTAGAGGGCGAGCGGAAGCGCCGGTGTGCGTGAAGGGGGCATTGCGGGCGATTGTGCGGGGGGGGCCGGAGGGTCGTGAAGCGAAACAACATTCCGCTCCGGCCCTTTTTCCCAACTCCCAACTCCCAACTCCCAACTCCCGTCTCCGAACTCCGCCACCCGATCGTTGCGCGCCAACCCACACCCCCCTACTCTCCCGAAATGAAATCCGTCTTCATCACCCGCCCGATCCCCGAATCCGGCCTCGCGCTGCTCTTTCCGCACGTCACCGTCACAACGAGCCCGAAACCGCTCACGCCCGAGGAGATCGCGTTCCAGGCCGAGGGAAACACGGCAATCCTCTGCCAGCTGACCGATAAAATTGGCGAGCAAGTCCTGTCCCTCCCCGGGCTGCGCGTCCTGGCGACGATGTCCGCCGGGACCGACCACATCGACCTGTCGGCCTCCCGCCGCCTCGGCGTCACCGTCACGAATACCCCGGGCTGCCTCACGGAAGCGACCGCCGAGCTCGCGTTCGCCCTCATCCTCGCCACCGCCCGCCGCCTCCCCGAGTCCGACCGCTTCCTCCGCGCCGGGCGTTTCAAAGGCTGGGACCCGCTTCTCCTCCAGGGCCAGACGATCGTGGGGAAGCGGCTGGGGATCGTCGGCGCGGGGCGGATCGGGCAGGAAGTCGCGCGGATGTCGAAGGGGTTCGGGATGGAAGTCCTCTATCTCTCACGGACGCCGAAGCCGGAATTCGAGGCCGCCTGCGCCGCCCGGAGCGCTTCCCTCGACGAAATCGCCGCGACGTGCGACGTCGTGTCGGTGCACACGCCGCTGACGCCGGAGACGCGGCACCTCGTGGACGCGGCGTTCCTCGCGAAAATGAAGCCGACGGCGATCCTCGTGAACACGGCGCGCGGCCCGGTGGTGGACGAAGCGGCGCTCGTTGACGCACTGCGTCAAAAGCGGATTTTCGCCGCGGGGCTGGATGTTTTCGAGGAGGAGCCGGCGGTCAGCGCGGGTCTGCTCGAGCTGGAAAACGTGGTGCTGCTGCCGCACATCGGAAGCGCGACGTTTGAGACCCGCAACCGGATGGCCACCATGGCTGCTTCGAACGTGCTCGCCGTCCTGCGTGGAGAACCGCCGCCCAACCCCGTTTGACGAGCCCTATCGGAGCATTTCCATGAATCGCCTCCTCCTCACCGCCGCCTTCGCTTTCACCTCCCTGTTCGTCCGCGCCGAGTCCGCCGAGGAAATCGTCACCGAGGAATCGGTGAAACGGGTGGTCGCGGAGGCGCTCAAGCTCGTGGAGGCCGAAACGGGCGCGAAGATCGACCCGGCGCCGTCAGCGAAAATTGCGGGTGCAAAGGAGGTCGCGGCGGCACTCGTCGAGGAACTGATCCCGCAGATCCCGCTTCTCCAGCCCTCGCTCCCCGAGGATGGCCGCCGCGCCGCCGCGGAGCAGATGGCGAACCTGTTCGGCGCCTCGCTGTTCGGGAAATTCGCCCCCGGCACGAACACCATCTACGTGGTCCGCGACAATTTCCACCTGCTCGGCGACACCGCCGGGCAGCCCGACCTCCTCTCCCTCGCCACTTTCCACACCATCGTCATCCACGAGATGGTCCACGCCTCCGACCACGCCCGGTTCAAGGCCTTCGACCGGATCTCAACTCTCAAGACCGCCGAGGAACTTCACGCCTGGAACGCAATCCTCGAGGGGCACGCCCAGTACGTCACTTCGCGCATTCTCGCCCGGGAAGAGGGTGGCGCCGCCCATTTCGAGCAATTCGAAAGGATCGTCGGCGCCGTCCCGCCCGGCGTCACCGGCGGCGAACGCATGGTCCTCGAATTGTTGAATTCCCTGTCGCGCTTCGCCTACCACGACGGCCTCGCGTTCTTCAACGCCCTCGAGAAATCCGGGCGCAAGAATTTTGTGGAAGAGGTCTTCCGGGACCCGCCGAAGCGCAAGGACGTGATCCTGCACCCGGAGCGGTACGGGAAACCGGACGAAGGCCCGGCCACCAAGGATCTCGCCCCGCTGTTCGACGCGCTCAAGAAGGATCGCGCCGAGGAATGGAACGCGCAGCTCGTGACCTTGAGCGAGGTCGAGTTCAAGACCGCCGTGGGGAATCTGCTGCCGGCGGAACGGCTGGCGGAGGCCCTGAAGGGATTTCACGGGGGGCAAACCCTCGTGCTGACGCCGAAGGACAACCCGGGCCGCGCGATGATCCTTATCGGGATCTGTGAAATGGAGGACGAAGCGGCGGCCGGGACATTGTTCGACCTGAACGCGGACCTCGGCAAGGCGAAGGACGAGAAATTCAAGACGGGAGGCATCAGGATCACCGAGTCGAAGTACGGCGAACTCAAGGTCGAAGGTGCGGCAAAGACCATCGACGCCCGGAAGACGCTCGACGTCAACGGGCAGACGGTCAAGCTCCGGGACTCGATCGCGGCCGTGGACCGCTGGACCATCGAGGTCGCCTTCAGCAACGAGCCGGTGAAGAAGAAGGAAGTCGAGGCGCTCGTGCAGAGGGCGGCGGACTTCCTCCGCGGGAAGTGACGGCCGGGGCAAGGGCCGGGGCAGAATGCCGGGGCAAAGGCAACGACTCGCAATACAAATCACGCTGAAGATCGATCAGTGGAAATCCTGGGACCGCCCCGACACGGTTCGGAGTCGAGCCCGCTCCCGAACACGCCAAAGGCGCTCGGACCGAAGCCCCGGCCGTTCGCCCCGGCCTTTCGCCCCCAGCAATTGACGCACGGCCTTCGTCCTCTACCATGGTCGCATGACCTCCCGGACCGCGGCCGTCGCGTCCGCCGCCGCCGCCCTCGCGGCGGTCATTGCCGCGCTCCCGACCGCGTTTCCCGCCGCGCCCCCCGCTCCCCTGCCGCCCCGCCTCGACCTCAACGCCGCTTCCGCCCGCGAACTCGACCTCCTTCCCGGCGTCGGCCCGAAAACCGCCGAGCGCATCGTCGCCGACCGTTCTTCCCGCGGCCGGTTCGCTTCCCCGGGCGAAATCCGCCGGGTGAAGGGCGTGACACGCCGGGCGGCCCAGCGGATCGCGACGCTGACGGAGGCGCGGTGAAAAAACGCATCGGGTGGTTTTTGCTCTTCGCGACCCTGCCGGCGGCGACCTTCGTGCTGGCGACGATGTGGCAGTTCAGCGCCGAGTACCAGGCGGCGCAGAATCGCGGCGGGGTGATCCCGTTCCTGGCGGCGTTCGCAGCGCTGACGTCGATCTACGCGCTGGTGCTGGGCCTGCTGCTGGCGCTGGCCGGGCGGCGTGAGAAGGAACTCGCGAAGGAAGCCAACGTCTACCTCGCCGCGGGCCAGGAAGCCGCGCGCGGCAAGCACGAGCTCGAACGCCGCGTCGAGTTCCTCACCGCCGCCCGCGAAATGATGCTCGTCCTCCGCGAAGAAGTCGAATTCGGCGCCATCGCCAAGCGAGTCCTCGGCCTCGTCGCCCAGGCCGCCGGCGCCCCCGACCGCGGCCTCGTCGCCATTCACCTCGCCAGCGAAGACAAACTCCAGCTCCGCGCCGTCTGGCGCGAGGGCGAACCCATCACCGAACCCGCCAAGATCACCCGCGCCAAAATCGACGCCGCCATCGCCGGCGAAGCCTTCGTCGGCCGCCGCCTCATCTCCCGCGACGACGGCGCCATCCTCCGCTTCGCCATCCCCATCACCGCCGACCGAGAAACCATCGGCGCCCTCCAGGTCGAAATCCCCCAGGAAGGCGACGACGCCGAACGCGCCGCGTTTGCGAAGCGCCTCGAGAGCGAGCTGTACGAACTCATGAATTTCGTCGCGCTCGCCATCAAGACGCCCGACCTCTACGAGCGCACCATCCGCGACGGCATGACCAAGCTCTTCACCAAACGCCATTTCTCGAATCAGTTGCACCACCACGAAGCGATCGCCCGCCGCCACAACGAACCCCTCGCGCTGATCATGGTGGACGTCGATCATTTCAAGAACGTGAACGACACGTACGGCCACCTCACGGGCGACATGGTGCTGAAGGAAGTCGCGAAAATCGTCCGCGAGTCGATCCGGTCGTCAAACGAGGCTTACCGTTATGGCGGAGAAGAGCTCGGAGTGTTGTGCCCGGAGACGTCCGCCGAGCAGGCGGCGTTGCTCGCCGAGCGCCTGAGGAAGAAGCTCGAGGCGAAAACGATCCAGGGCGAGACCAAGAAGCTGTCGATCACCGCGAGCTTCGGCGTCGCCGAGTGGTCGGCGGACATGAAGACGCCGGAGGATCTGGTTTCCCGCGCCGACGAAGCACTTTACGTCGCGAAAAAGAGCGGGCGCAACCAGGTTCAGTCGTGGAAGGCGGGGGCGCTTGAGGCGGTGAAGGCGGCGGAGGCGGCGAAGGGTGTCGAGGCAGGAAAAGCGCACTGAATCCAAAATGCGGAGTCCGGCTGCGCCGGCGACGGAGCGCTCGATGAAGAAGACCTCCGGGGTGGCTTCGGTTGTCGCGATCCTGTTCGCCGCAATCTGGGCCGCGGCGCTGGGATTTTCCGGGCTGCGAAACGCGCTTCCGGGCGTTCACGTCGGCGTATTCGTCGGCCTCACCGTGCGTCTCATCGGTCGCCGGTCGGACGGGCGCGTCATGCTCCTCGGCGGCTGGCTCTCGCTGTGGTCGTGCGTATTCGGGACCATGGCCGGGTTCGCCATCGCGGCGGCGCGGAGCCGCGGGCTCAATGCGGGCGAAGCGATCGTCATCCTCGGTTCACACGGCGGGACGTTTCTCGTTGAGGACGCGATGACGCCGCTGAGCCTCGTCGCGTACATCCTCGCGGCGATCCTCGGGGCACTCCTGTCCAGGCGCGGTTCGGTGCCTACTTAATCTCCTTGTCCGACACCTCCACGTCATCCACCCACACCGTGCTCTCCACATCGGTCGCGCTGATCCCGATCTCGAGCGAATTACAGATCGCCTCCGCGAGCGGCAGGGTCTGTCCCTTCCCTTCGCAGACTTTCACTCCATCCTGCCAGAGTTCGCAGAGGCCGTCCTTCTCGTCGAGCTTGATGTGGGCGACGATGCGGAACCATTTCTTCAGCGGGATCGGCGTCGGGTTCGTCGTGCGGTAATGCGGCTTCGGCGGGAATTTCAGCTCGAAACCGAGGCCGGCATCAGACGTCGTGATGCGGATCCCCGCGTGCCCCTCGATCCAGGTGCACTCGAGGTCCATCAGCGTGTACGGGACGCGGTCCTCGATGAAATACCACGCGCTGTACCAGTAGTCGTCGCCCTTCTTGAAATGAATCAGCTCGGACTCGAGCGACGCCTTGGCGCAGACCATGTCCTTCGATTTCGCGACGGATTTCGTGCGAAGCGCCGCTTTCCCGCTGTGGAATCTTGCGGTGGACGGCTCGACGACGTTATCGAGGAACGCCACACCTTCCTTCAGGATGCGGTTGCGCAGGTCCACGTAGTTCTGCACCGTCGGGGTTTTCGGCGACTGAAGCGTGAACGCGGTCCAGCCGGGTTTCTCGCCGATGAGGTCCTTGATCGTCGCGGCGTCCTCGAAGCCGGACTTGAAGTGCCGCGAAACCTCGATTTTCCGGCCGTCATCGCTGATCCGGAAGATGCGATCGCCCTCGAAGGCGTAATTCTTCTCGAACCAGCCGTCCTCCATGATTCGCTTGAAGAATCCCCACTTCTTCGCGTCCCCGTCGTAAAGGTAGGCGACGCCTTTCACGACCGCGATGCGCTTCCCTTCCATGTCGACGGCCACTCTCTCGAGATCGGCGGCAGGCGGCACGGGTTCGTCGCCGCTGCAGGCGACACCAGCGACGAGGGAGACGAGGAGCAGGAAGAGAAGCGGGGCGGCGCGATGGGGCATGGAGTCTCCGGGAACGGTAGTGCACGAATTTACAGCCGGACTCGACGCCGGGTTTCGAAGTTTTTGCCGAGACCCGAGATGATTCTTTAACGGCGGGGCTTAGTGCGGAGCGCAGCCGCGGAGCAAGGCTGAAACAAAGACCAGCAGGAAAATGATGAAAGCCAGCCCCATGGCGGTCGCCACGACGCCAAGTCCGCATCCGACCACGGCCAACCCGGACGCCTCCTGCGACCGGAGCCTGACCGGAAAAGGCTCGAGCAGCGTGAGCGTTCCCCGGACGGCGCTTCCGTTCCGCGCGCTGGCCAGGACCGTTTCGATGATCTTGCGCGACCGCCAGATTCGGAACTGGCTTGCGATGAAGAGCGGAAAGGAGATGACCAGGCAGGTGGCCGCGCCGATGCCGAGAAGGTCCCGGGGAATGGGAACGCAGACGGGAACCAGAAGCACCAGGAGCGCGACGACCTGAAAGGGTTCGAGCTGGCGGCGCAGGGTGATATCGGGGATAGGCGCAACCTGCCTCGCTCCGCAGGAGATGCAGAAATCGTGGCTGGGGTCCGGGAGGGCCCCGCAGGCACAGCGGCGCGATTCGGGGGAGGTTTTCATCGGTAAGTACTCTGCAGTTCCGCAATCTGGTCGGACATCCACCGAACGGCCACGATGCCGGCGACGAACGGGATCGCCAGCTCGAGGAGGGCGAACAGCAGCGCCGCGCGCGCCCAATTGCGTCCCACAAGCGCGCCGTCCCGGCCGGGAAGCCTCACCATGGCTCCCGCGGCCAGCACGGCCCCAATCGACCCGCCCACGAGCCACGACAAGAACATCAGGTGGGAGAAGAAGCCTCCGGCAAACGTCACCACGACCACGCCCATTGCCACTACCCCGGCAGTGTGGAATCCCGGCTCCGTCTTCAGCGCTTCCACCGGGTTGACCGGCCGCGACGGAATGGGAGCGAAGCTCGGCACCCGAAGCGGCGCGCCGCAGCCGGGGCACAACATGGGCACCGTTGCGGAATCAAACGACAGACCGCAGGCGCAGGTCATTGCAGATTGCATTGGTTTCTCCCCAGACCCTGTTCGGGCGAGAAATTAGCGGCATAGGGTCCCTGCGGCGAGAAAAATGAGGCGGAACCTGAAGAGCCACTTCATGGCTCGCGCCGCTTGAAACCAGCTTCCTCCGCAGGTTCACTGGGGCCGTGAAGAAAGGTGACCGAAAGCAGAAGCCTGCGTCCGTCGACAAGGAGAAGCGCTACACCCTCGGCCGGGAACTCGGCCGCGGCGGCCTCGGGCGTGTCGTCGAAGCACAGGACGCGCGCACCGGCCGGGCTGTCGCGCTGAAACTCCTCCTCGATGGCGCGCCGCTCGAACTGGTCGAGCGCTTCCGCCGCGAAGGACGCATCACGGCGCGGCTGGAGCACCCCAACATCGTGCCGGTGTACGACCTCGGCGTCCTGCCGGCGGGCAAGGGACCGGCCGAGATTTTCTTCGCGATGAAGAAAATTGCCGGGCGCGACATGGCGGATGTCCTCGGAGGTATGCGGCGAGGAACGCCGACGCCGGGGTGGCCGCAACGGCGGCTCGTGGAAGCGCTTCGCGACGCCTGCCGTGCCCTGGCGTTCGCGCACTCCCGGGGCGTGATTCACCGCGATCTCAAGCCGTCGAACATCATGCTCGGCGAATTCGGCGAAACGCTCGTCGTGGACTGGGGGTTGGCGCGGGCGCCGGGGGAAGCCGCGGAGCCGATGAAAGGCACGGCGGGCGGCGGAGACGCGCTGACGCTCGCCGGCGACGTGATGGGCACGCCGGAGTACATGCCCCCCGAGCAGGCGTCGGGCGACATCGAAGCGATTGACGCGCGGAGCGACGTCTACGCGCTCGGCGCGATTCTCTACGAGATCCTCTGCGGACGGCCGCCATTCACGGGGAACACCGCGCTGGAGATCCTGAGCAAGGTCGTCTCTTCGGCCCCGGAGGCCCCGAGTGCCGTCGTCCGCCGGCGGGCCTCCGAGATTCCGGCGCGCCCCGGCACCGCGGCGAGTTCGAGGTGGCCCGACGTCCCCGCCGACCTCGAAACCGCCTGCCTCCGCGCTCTCTCCCACCGCAAGGAGGACCGCTTCGCCGACGCCTCGGCACTCGCCGCGGAACTGGACGCGCACCTCGAAGGAACCCGAGAGCGGGAACGGCGCCGCGCGCTCGCCACGGAGTTCGCGGCGCAGGCCGCGGCGGACCTGGCGAAGTCCGGGGCTCTGGAATCGGAAGCGGCGGCCGCGCGGACGGATGCCGGGCGGCTGGACCGCGAAATCCCGAACCACGCGCCGCGGGAAGAGAAGATGCGGCTCTGGGCCGCCGAAGACCGGGCCGAGCAATTCGCCCGGGAAGCCGCGCGGTTGGCAGCGCAAGCGAACGCGTCGCTCGACGCCGCCCTCGCGAACTCCCCGGACCACGCCGAAGCCCGCCGCCTCATGGCCGAATTCCACTGGGACGGTTTCGTGAAGGCGGAAGCAGCCGACGACCGGCGCGGGATGATCCTGCATCGCGCGCAGGCCGAGCGCTGGAACGACGGCGCGCTGAACGAGCGGCTGCGCGGCGAAGGCCGGCTGACGCTTCGCACGAGCGCGTACGCTTGCGCGTGCCTTCGCGAAGCGCACGACGTGCCGCCGGATCGACTCAACGTCCTCGGGTTCCACCCGTGGTCCGGCCGCCGGCTGGAGGGACCGCAGGTCGAGTGCGTGGCCGAACTCGAGCTGGCCGCGCCGATTGCACTGCGCGTCCACTCCCCCGCTTGCGACACGAAGCCCGCTCCTGGCGCCGAGGCGTGGGCCTGGCGCTTCGAGGAAATAGACCGCGTTCTCGTCCCCGTCAGCGCGCTGGAAGGCGGCCTGCCCTGTCCGTCCGCGGCCCTTGACCGCGCCTTCGGCAACTCGCCTTACCGCCCGCGCGGCCCCGGCCTTCACCTCGGCCCCACGCCCGTCAAGAACCGGGCGCTTCCCGTGGGCTCATGGCTGGTCGTCGTCGTTCCCGGAAAAGGTCCGCCGGTGCGCGTGCCGGTGGAGGTGAAGCGCCTCGAGCGGGTCGAGGTCGAGGTGACGGTGTTCGCCGAGGGGGAAATCCCCGCGGGGTTTGAGCTGATCGCGGGGGGCGCGTTCCACTCGCAGGGCGATCCCGGGAACCCGGCTTCCGGCCCGGCGGCGATCGTGGATGTCGCCGATTTCTTCGTCTCGAAATCGCCCGTGACGTGCGCGGAGTACGCCGCGTTTCTCATGGACCTTGACCGCTCTTCGGCCGAAGAGGCGGCGATGCGGGTACCGCGGATGGGAAAAGAGGGGGTGACGTACTGGCCGCGGCTGCCGGGGGGCGGGTACGCCGTGCCGGACGCGGCGTGGCTCGCGGCCGCTTCACCGGAGTTGCGCGCGCAGGCCCGCCGCCTCGACACCGCCTCCGCGGACTGGCATGCCGACTGGCCCGTGCTCGGCATCTCGTGGGCCGATGCGATGGCGTATGCACGCTGGAAATCGATGCGCGACGGGCGGCTGTACACGCTTCTGCACGAAGACCAGTGCGAAAAAGCCGCGCGCGGCGTCGACGGGCGGGGGTATCCGTGGGGGAGGCATTTCGACACGAGCCTGTGCAATTCCTACGGGTCGCACGGCGACGGATTTTACCCGGTGCCGGTCACGGCGACCCCGTGGGACGAGTCGCCGTACGGCATCCGCCAGCTCGCCGGGAACTCGTGGAACTGGTGCCTGAACGACCCGGGGCTCGGCTACGGCACGATGCGCATCGGCAAAGGCGGCGCGTTCTCGCAGGCCCCGCCGCGCAACCGCGCCAGCCATTCCGGCGTCAACCACATCCACGCTGCGTTCTTCACCAACGGCCTCCGCCTCGCCGCGGCGTGCCGGCTGACGCCCCCTGGCGAGACGTGGTACCGGGAAACGCGGGGCCAGCGGCCGAAAAGCGCCGCTAAGCGGGTCAATCCTTCCGGAAATCGGTGAGTTTTACAGGGTCAAATGCCCCTCCGCAGGCCGCTTCTCCCGGTGCTGGCAAGGGCCGCCATTTGCATCACTGGAGAGCATGCGAAAACTCACTTTCCTCCCTTTGCTCGCTGCGCTTGCCTCGTGCGGAAGCGACCCCGAGCCCGTCACGCCCTGGCGCTACACCGACTGGCGCAGGGTAGACGCAGCCTGCGGGCGCTTCCCCGACTGGAGCGACGGGCTTTCGCTGGAAGAATTGCTGGTGTGCGTGGAGCGGCGGGGTGCGGTACCGGTGGCGCGCGAACTCACCCGTGAAGCGGAGGTAAGGATTGAGGGGACGCGGTCGTTTCCGTCGTTTCCGTTCGAAGTCAGCGGGGTACGTCCTTCGCAGAGCGATGTCATGACAACCTCCGGCGCGACGGTGCGGCACGTGTTCGACTACAACCGCCGATGGGAGAAACGCCAGGCGGCGATGACGGCGGAGATCGCGCTGGCCCGGGAGAATGCCGACGACTTGCTTTGCCGGGTGCGCGACATCGCGCGGTGCGCCTACTGGTCGGCCGTTGCCGCCGAAAATCGGCTCGGGGTTGAGCGGAGGAGAGCCATCGAGCCAGACCGTCCCCACGGGATTGGGCCCGGAGGTGACACTTTCGTCGTCGCTCCGGAGTCGGTCAGCGGCGAATTGCGAATGGCAGAGTGGGAAGCGTCATCAGCGCGAAGGGCCGTGGAGACCCTGGTGGGCACGGAAGCGCCGCCGTCGTGGACGCTGACGGACTCCTTCCCGGACGACCGCCCCGAGGTCGATCTCACACGGGCGATTGCCATGGCGCGCCTCCACAGCACGAGCCTCGCCGCGCTCGCCGCGTCCGCCGATGAAACCCGCAGCCGGCTCGACCAGGCCGAGGCCGACGACGCCCCCGATCCGGGCATCGGCGTCGCCTACTCCGTCGAGCGCGACCGCAACAGCGCCAGCTTCGACTTTCACGACTCGGAGAGCTCGGGGTTCATCGGGTTCTCCATGAACCTCCCGCCCCGCGGCCACGGCCGACGCACGATCGTGAGGGTCACCGCCGAAGCGCGTGCAACCATGGAGGCCCGAAACGCGGCGGAAGCCGAAGTCGAGCGGGACGTGACCGACGCGGTCCGCCGTTACCAGGGGGCTCGGGGCAGCGCCGCCCGCGCGTCTTCCTTCGCAGCGCACAGCGGAGTCGACGCCGAGCTCGAATTCGCCGTCGCGCGCAGCCGGCTGGAGGCGCTCGTCGGCCGGCCGGTCGAGGAATATTCCCGCGGACGCCCGTAGCGAGTCCCTACTTCTTCTCCTCGTCCATCCCGCCGTCGCACTCCCCCCCGCCAATCGCCACGTACCAGCCGTCGCCTTCCTTCACGAAAATGACCAGGCGCTCGTCGTCGCCGCTCTTCCGGACCGCCGTCGCCATCTTTTCCTTCACGCTCAGGTCCTGCAGCTTCTCGGCCTCAATCCGCTCCTTCGCTGCGTCGTCCACCTGCGCGAGGATCCTCCGAATCGCGACGTCCTTCGCTTCCAGCTTCTCCAGCTCCTTCGCCGTCACGCCGATCGACTTCGCGACCGCCTCGGCGTCCTTCGTGCGGTCTTCCTCCGCGGTCACCGCAAGCCACTTCTGCGTCTTCTTCGAAAACACCGCCCACAGCGCCGCGGCATCTTTCGCGATCAGCGCCTCCTTGAACTGTTCGTGGCACTCCTCGGGCGTCTTCGCCAAGGAGGGCTCATCTTTCTTGTCCTTGTCGCCGGCGAGCGCGGGCGCCTGAAACGAGATGACAGCGAAGAACAGTGCGGCGGCGAAGCGGGCGAAATGCATGGGTTACTCTCCGAAGTCGATTTAGCTGTTAGAAGGAGTGCTCACTCAGTCATTTTCCCGCCGCCTTGATCCGCGCCACCTGCCCGATCGGCACACTCGTCGCCTTGCTCCCATCTTCCCACTTCACCGAAAAGTCCTTCTCCGTCTTCGACGCCACCACGCCCGGGTACATCTGCGGCTTTCCGTTCCAGCATGCGAGGACGCGGTCGCCGACCTCGACCTCGGACGCTTTCGCGACCGGCACGAGATCCGCCGCGGTGAGGGAGCCGTTCTCGCCGTCGGCGTAGCGGACCGCGTGCATCTCCCCGTCGATCGAAGTCACCTCCGCGAGGAACCAGGCGCGTTTCCAGCGGGCGGCGACGGCGTCGCCTTTGACGAGGGCTCGGGGCGCGAGCGCGGCGAATTCCGGCGGTTTGGGCTTCGTGCCCGCGGCGGGGGTGCGGGTCTTGCTCGCGGTCACCCACTCGTCGTCGTCGCCTTCCTCACCCTCGTAATGGACGAAGTAGAACCAGTCCTCCTCGGCTTTCGTGACGGTCGCGAGGAACCACTGGTCCTTCTGCCACTCGACTTCGTACCGCTCGCCGACCTTGAGTTTCGGGCGCGCGATCGGGCGAAGCTTCGCCGCGCCGACCCATTCGTCCCATTTCGAATCCCATCCCGAGTAGTGCACGCGGAACTGGTCGTCCTTGATCGCAAGGATCTGCGCGACGTACCACTTCCCGTCTCGGTCGCACGCTTCGAGAAATTCACCGACCTGCCGCTCGCCCTGGACCTTCGCCGGCGCCGGCCGGTCCGCCGCTACCGCCCGGAACGCGAATGCTTCCTCGAAATTCTTCGTCCGTTTCCCGCGCGTCAGCTGGTCCTCGCGGAACTTCATCTCGTCGTGCGCGAACAGGTCCACCTCGCCGAAGGTGATCTTTCCATCCCGGTCCCGGTCTACCGCGCCGTCCCCCGCGAGCGCCGTGATCAGCGCTTCCGTGAACGTCCAGTGCTCGGTGGAGCGGTTGGAAGCGGTGGAAGACGTGAGGCACGCGGCGCGGACGGCGGTTTTTCCCTCGAAGCGCTGCACGACGGTGCCGAGGGCGCCGGCGTGGCAGCAGTCGCCGAGGAGCAGCAGACGATCGCCTTTCCATTCCTTGTCCAGGATCGGGAAGAGTTCGTCCACGTCGAAAGCCGTCGCGAGGTCTTTCGTGTTCACATCGTAGCACGCGAGAAAGGTCTTCTCTTTCCGCGTGAGCCCGTGGCCCTGGAAGTAGAAAATGAACGTGCTGCCCTCTCCGGCCCGGCCTGCGAGGGCGTGGAGCTCCCGCCGAAGCGCCGCCAGCGTGGCGTCCTTGTCTTTCAAGAAAACGACATTCGCGGCCGGCACGCCATCCGCCTTGAACTGCTCAACGAGCGCTTCGTCCCGCCGAGCGTCCTTGAACGCCGCGAGGGCCTTGTCGGGCCACTCGATGACGCTCGCGACCAGGACGTACGTCTTCGCCGGGTTCCACGAGGGTGGGTCCTCGGCACGCGCCACGCCGAGGACGACCAGCAGCAATGCGAACGCAGCGAGCGAATGCCGCATGGAATTTCCTTTCGGGTTCACAGCCATTTCATCCGCCTGAACAGGAAGACCTGAACCACGATGATGACCGCCATCAGCCCGCAAACGGCGGCGAACGCGTAGTGGCTTTCGGTCCCCGGAATTCCGCCGACGTTGATCCCGAGGAGGCCGGTGATCAGGCCGAGCGGGAGAAAGACGGAAGTCACGATTGAGACGAGATACATGGTGCGGTTCATCTGTTCCGCCATGCGGGCGGCGAGCTCTTCGTGGATGATCTGCGTCCGTTCGCGGGCGGCATCGAGATCCTCGACGCAGCGCGCGGTCCTGTCCAGGACCTCGCGCAGGTGGCTGCGATCGACGGCGGTAAGCCACGGGCAGACGCTGCCGAACAGCTGGCCCAGCGCATCCTTCTGCGGCGCGAGGTACCGCCGGAGCATGATCGTCGTCCGGCGGGTTTCGGAAAGCTTGTACCGCAGCCCCTTCTCCGCATTTTCGAGCACCCGCGTCTCGAAGTCGTCCACCACTTCCTCAATGTCCGTCACCACGGCGCTCATTCTCGCCACCAGTCCGCCGGCCAGCGCGACGACGAAATCGGCCGGACCGATCGGCCCTTTCCCCACCGTCAACCGGTCCCGCAAATCCTGGATCGCCATGACTTTTTCGCGGCGAAGCGTGATCACGCGCCGCGGCTCGACCCAGCAGCGGATCGAGATCATGTCCTCGGGATCGCTTCCCGGGTTCAGGTTCACTCCCCGCAGGATCAGCAGGATGCCCGCATCTCCCACGACCACGCGGGGACGGGTTTCCTCCTGCAGAAGCGCTTCGCAAGTGTGGGGATCGAGTCCCGAAGCTCCCTTGATCCATTCCTGCGCCGCCGGCGACGTGCGATCGAGGTGGATCCAGATCGGTTTTTGGGAGGACGCAATCTCGTTCCAGGCGAGAGCCATCCCGGAGCCGTCGCCTTCGAAGGTGACCGCATGGACGAGGCCGTGCTGCTCGGAGCCTGGGCTCACTCGAGAAACTCCTTCAGGGGGATTGCGGGGAGCACTTTCGATTTACGGATCCAGCAGGATGACGCCATCGACGACCCGGAAATTGAGCCCGGAGTTGCTGAGCAGTTCGCGCCCCGGAACGATGGGAAGGCGCGTCGCAATCCGCAGGTATTCCACGAGTGCGAGCGGCTTTTCGTCCCGGGCGTTCAGCGTGACTTTGGCCGCGTACAGACGCTCAAGAAGCGCCTTGGTGCTCTCCGGCGTGTCCGACGGGGCGGGGCGCACGCGGTCCTTCTGCTCGATCGGGATGCCGAAGACTATCCGGCCATCCTCGATCGTCCAGCCCAGGCCGGCCTGGCGAGCCATGAGATCGATCGCGTCGATCATCGGGAGATCCTCGACACGGAAGCTAACGCGAGCGGTGCTGAAAAGGAGCCAGACGCTTTCCTCAATCCGGATTCCCAGGTCACTCACTTCTTCCATGAACGCCACCGCTTCAAGGAACTTGCACTCCCGAAACGTCGCCGACACATGACTGGACTTCAGTTTCTTCAAGGTCGCCTCGTCCGTGGACGCCGGACGCAAACCAGCGCTCGCCGCAGAGGCCTTCGCGCACCATCCGGATTCCGATGGGAACTCGTCGCACACCAGGTAGAAGGCGAAGTGCGCGTCCTCGGTTTTCTCGAGCTTTGCGAGGCAAACGCCGCGTTCGTAGAGCGTGCGTACAGCGAGTTCCCTTCCCGCCGCTCGCCGCTCGACGAGCTTCCCGTAAATCTCCTCGGCCGCCGCCCAGTCCTTCTTCCCGTCCTGAAGCGCCCACGCCTTGTCGAACAGCGCCTGGTCAGACTCCTCCTGGGCTCGTGCGATTCCCGCCGACAACAGCGCGAGGGCCACGACAACCTGAAATCTCATCCGATTCCTCCGTGAAAGCATGGTATGAGGCCTACTTCCCTTCACGCATCTTCAACGTCTCAAACGCCCGCCGCGCTGCGCCGGAATGCTTCTCGACGGGCTCGCGCTTCCCGCCCATGAAAAGGAGCGCGACCTTTCCGTTCTTGATGACCGCGTAGAGATGGAGGACGACGACCGAGCCGTCCGGCTTCGAGCCGGCGTAGGTCACGCCCATTGCGGGTTCGCCATCCACGGTCAGCTTCTCGACGTCGCCCTGTTTCTCGACGCCGGGGATCGTGTCCGTGACCTGCTTGCGCAGCCACGTCATCGCCTTCTTGTCCCGGACCGACTTGAACTCCGTCACCTGCGAAACGATCGCGGCGAAGAAGTCGGCGGAATCCACGCCTTTCGGCGCGAGCGCCAGCGTCGTCGAGCCGGTGTCTTTCCCTGCGGTGGCCGTCCACGTCTTCGGGGCTTTCACGGAAAAATCGCCCGTCGAAGCGTCCTTCGTCTCGTCGGCGGCAAACCGGGCGGCGGCGAGGATCGACCGCAGGTCCGCCGCGAACGCCGACGCTCCTTCCAGCGTGCCGAGGGCGATCAGGAAGATCGCCCGGCCGCCTTTCACCGCGTAGATGGCGTCGGCGCGCACCTTGACGCCGTCCTTGTCGAACGTGCTCGGCACGCGCACCGCGGCCGCGCCGTCGATCTGGAATTCCTCAAGATCCCCCGCGGCGTCCAGCTTCTTTCCCACGAAGGCCGCGACCGTATCCCGCAATTCCTTCTCCGCCCCCTCCGTCTTCACACGAGTCGCCGCGTCCACATCCAGCCCGATCGCGAGGATCGCGAGCCCGGCGGAGGCATCTCCCGGCACAAGCGTGTGCACCTTGATCCCGTTCGTCTCCTGCGAACTCTCCTTCCAGCCCTTCGGCAGCCGCACTTCGAACTGCTCCGCCTTGCAGCTCTCCGCTTCGCCGGGGAATTTCCCGGGCTTGCCATCGAAGCGGCCGCGGCCGATCAGGATCCAGGCGAGCCCGTCCCTGTCGATGTCGAAAAGCTGCGCGATGAAGCGTTTCTCCGTTCGGCCGTCGTCGTACGTGAGCGTGAGGCCGGTGCCCTTGACCTGGAAGCGCCCCATGCGGCCTTTGGCTTCGTTGCCGTAGAAGTCATGGACTTCGCGCTGCACGGATTCGTAGGTTTCGACGTGCGTGCAGGTGGTCCCGGCACCGGATTCCAGCACGAACGCGCCGTTCGGGTAGAACGAGTAGCCGCTCCACGCGGTGGTCGTCATGGCGTAAGCGCCGTTGGTGAAGCTCGTGGTGCAGTCGAATTTCCCTGCCAGCGGGAAGGTGATCGGGTGGACGGGGCTGAAGCGTAGCGCCGAGGCCTCGATCAGTTCGATTCCCCCGTCTTTGCCGTAGGTGATCTTTCCTTCGCCGGTGGAATTGTCGCGATACCTGAAGTGAAACTTTTCGCCGTCGATCGAATAGGTCTCCGATCCGTTCTCTTTTTCCAAAGGGGTAAGCTCGCGGCCGTCGAATTCGTCAATCGGGCCCTCCGGGGTCCCCCACATCAGGAGCCCGTCGTTGCGGAGGGTCCAGACGCCCGACCGCGAATTGCCCCAGAGGTCGTTCACAGGGGACCAGCCGTAGAAAACGCCGAGGGCGTGGCCGTCCTTTACCTTCACGGGCGGCGGTGAGTCCTGCTGGGCGAGGGCTGAAAGGGCACTGGCCAGCACGAGCACACTGATGGGGAGGATCTTCATAGGGCAGCGATCGTAGCAAAGGAGGTCGAAAGCAGGGGAACTCGCGGGACCGATCTGCGTCCAAGAGGCATGAAACTCACCCTTCGCATCGCGCTTCTCCTCGCCCTCGCCCACGTTGCCGCCGCCCAGGCGATCGGGCCTGTCGCAGAACCGGGAGGCGGGCCCGAACCGGAACGCGTTTTCCGGATCGAACACGGGTGGCATGGGTTCGAAAAAGGCGCCTGGGTCGAGTGGCGGGTCATGCGGCGCGAGGGCGACAAACGTAATCAATACATCGAGCGACGGGAACTTCGCAGCATCGCGAAAGACGGCACGGCGGTCCTTGCGATGACGTTGCTTTCAAACCCGTCGGAGCCGTGGGTCCAGTCCGTGGAGGATTTCTGCCTGCCCGAAGCGGACCTAAAGTACGAAGGTTTCGAGCAGCCTGAAAAAGGCGGAGTGCAGCAGCGGTGCACGGTTTTGTCGGCGACGGATTCTGCCGGCGCGAAGTACCGCTTCTCGGTCGGCACGTACGTCCCGACTCCCGCCTCCCTTGTTGCGAGCGATTGCCGCCGCCGGGACGGCTCGTCGCTCTCGCGTGAAGCGGTGGAATTCAACCGCTTCGTGGAAATCGGCGGGCGCCGCGTGATGGGAACCGCTTTCCGCGAGGTCGAAATGCTCAAGGACGACATGGGGATGACGGTCACCGAAGAGATCGAAAGCCCGGACATGCCTGGCGGCGTGGTCAGCCGGAAGGGAAAAGGCTGGATCATCCGGCACGGCACGAGGCTGGACGTCGAGACTGAGGAATCCGTGACGGCCTTCGGCGACGACGACTCCATCCCTGAGGACAAGGTGCGCCGGGCCTGCGACGACGTCCGGGCGCTCTTCCGGTATTTGCCGTCGGCCTGGAAAGGATTCGGCGCGGGAAGCTCGGTCCTGTCGCGATGCGAGACCAGCGACGCCGGGGGCAAGTCATCTCAAGTGAGCAAGACCACCCTCAAAGCCGTGAAAAGCGGCGGCTGGACGATGGAGTACGAGACCCTGGAGCAGTGGCACAAGGCAGGCGAAACCCCGGTGGGCACAAAGGCGAGTGTGCAGGACATGCCCTGGAATTCATGCTACCTGCGGTGGGCCCGCGTCAAGCCGATCGGCACCGAAACGGTGAAGGCCTGCGGCAAAGACTGGCCCTGCGACATCTTCTCCGTCGTCATCCCCTCCCCCGCCAACGGCAACGCCGCACCGCTTCAAGACCTCATTCTCGAATACCGCGTCTGGCGCTGCACCACGTTCCCCGCCAATGACGGCATCATCCGGCGCGATTTCGGCTGGGGCCACCGCGGGAAGGAAACCGTGATGACCGAAACCCAGACCGTGATCGATCTCGACCGCCAGTACCGTATCGGCGCGACCGACTACCCGTGCTTCGTCCTCAAAGTGGTGCACGACGACGACAAGGACGAGTCGCTCACGGAAACCGATCGCTGGATCTGCCCGGCCGTTCCCGGCGGCGAGGTGCGACAGGAAAGGTGGAAAGTCGCGGGCGGGAAGCGGGAGTCCACGATGGTTCTGGAAGTCCTCGAGGTGGAAGCGAAGAAGCCCTGAGGGCGCGGCCTTCTATTTCCCGAGACGCTTTCGGATGGCGGCAGCGGCAGCTTCCGCGGGTTTCTGGAGCGACGGGTCGGCCAGCGCGGAGGTCTTGTCCTCAACCTTCCCTCCAGCGCCTGCGTCGAGGTCGGCAAGGGATTCTTCGCCGCCCACTTTCCCGAGAGACTCGACGACAGGAATCAGCTGCGCCGCCGTGCCCCACCCGACCTTCAGGTTCTTGTGGAGCCGGTCGGCGAGCCAGCCCGCGGATTTCGCGTCCGGAAGCTCGCCGAGCAGCCGCACGAGCCGGATGAACTCCTCGGGCGGGGGAAATGACCGGTCGAGCACTTCGGCGATGATCCCCGCGGCCGCACCGGGATCGCGCTTCAGGACGGCGAGATCCCCCGTGGCGATCGCGAGGCACCGCTCTTCCACCGGCGTGGCCGCCTTCCACCCCATCGCCTTCATCCCGGCCATCGCGTAGTCGCGCGTCTCGGGGAACACCGCCGCCTTCGCAAGCGCTTCGCTGCCGATCCTGATCCCGAGTGCGGCGGCGACGAGGGCAGGAAGTGCATCGGAGCGTTTTTCGTCGGCCATGTGCTGGCGACCGCGGAGGGCGACGGATTCCCTCTTGTTGATGTACTCCATCGAGAGCGAGCCGCCCTTGAACCCGAAGTCGAGCGGCGCGGCGCGGCCGGGAATGACGAGCGACGCCTGGAGTTCGCAGTTGATCCCCTGTTGCCCGTTGTCGTACATCGCGCCGGGGGTTTCGACCATCTTGAGGGTGAGCGCGGCGTCATGCGCCGCCGCGGGGTCCTCGACGGATTCGACGCCGAGCATGCGGAGCCCGCTGGTCAGGCGGGAAGAGAGCGCGTAGCCGTTGCTGTCGCGGTAACCGGCGGCGATGTCCGACACGACAAGCACCCGCTTTTCGACGGGAGGCGCGACCACGGCGGGCGTGGTGGGCGGAAGAACGGGTAGAGGACGCTTGCCGCATCCTGCCATCAAGAGAAGGACCGCGACTACCCCACCCCATCGGGCCCGTTTGCCCATGACCAATGTCCTCGAAGCGCTTGAACCCGGGCGGCGTGTCTCCGCTGAACGAACCGGAATCCTAGCAGCTTCGCTTCCAGGCGCGCACCAATGCGATCAGCGGGGCCGAGCCGTCGCGTGGCCGGGAAGCGGTTCCTTCGGCACTCCGGGCGCCGTCGCCGACCGCAGATTTCTCGATGATCCCATCGGCACTACCTTCGGGTCTCTTCCGTCCACAATCCGTTCCAGGAACATCCGCAGGCAGTCGAGTTTCCGTCCGATGGCGATCATGCTCTTCTCCTTGAGGTGGCAGGACATCGTTTGACGTCACCCTGCCAATCGCAAGGCGCGTGCCGAAGTCGGTTCGAGGGGAAGCGCTCGCCCCGGCTGCGCGCGGCCCGCCAGGCAGGGAATTCCTACCCGGTAAGATTGGCGCTTCACCGCCGAACGCGAATTCAACCCACAACGGTCCCGAACAGCTTCCCGACCGCCGCGGTCAGGCCCATGGCAAGCGCTCCCCAGAATGCGACCCGGGCGGCGGCCTTGAGCACCGGGGCTCCGCCGGTGCGTGCGGACAAGACTCCAAGCGCCGTGAGAAACACCAGGGACGTGCCCGCGACGATCGGCACTACGTGCTGAACAGGGGCGAGAAGTGCCGTGAGGAGCGGCAGGGCCGCCCCGACGGCGAATGTGGCGGCCGAAGTGAGCCCGGCCTGGACCGGGCGCGCGCTGACGACTTCGGAAATGCCGAGCTCTTCGCGCGCGTGGGCATGAAGAGCATCGCGGGCCGTCAGTTGTTTCGACACCTGGAGCGCGAGTTCCGGGGTCAAGCCTCTTCCTTCGTAGATCGACGCCAGTTCCTGGAGTTCGAGTTCGGGCTCAGTCGCCAGTTCGGCCCGTTCGCGCGCGAGGTCGGCCTGCTCGGTGTCGGACTGCGAGCTGACGGACACGTACTCCCCCGCCGCCATCGACATGGCGCCGGCCATCAGCCCGGCGACGCCGGTGAGCAGCAGTTCTCGATGGCCCGCGTGGGCGGCGGCCACGCCGACCAGCAGGCTGGCCGTGGAGACGATGCCGTCGTTCGCCCCGAGGACGGCGGCGCGCAGCCAGCCGATGCGGGAAGTGCGGTGAAGTTCGCGGTGAGCCATGGCCAGTCTCCCAGAGAGTCTCGCTTCATAACCTCGCAATTCCTGGTCCACTATTTTTCCACCATGAAGACAGCCTGGTACTCGTGGATGAGTTGCGTCACCCGACCGGGGAGTTGGCGGAGGTGCTTGATGGCGAGCGGCCCTTTGCCCGGCGGGTCCGGCTGGGAGATCGCAGCGCGCTCGGCAGGCGAGCACCACCACGGGGCGAATGCTCCGCCCGAAGGCGTGTCGTCGAAGGCCACAATGGACCGTCGGGCGAGCAGCGGCCAGGCCGCTTTCAGTTCCTGCAGATGGTGTTCCATCGAGCCTGAAGGGTTTGTCCAGTCAACGTCGTAGGAATCCAGGTAAAGCACGTCAATCGGGTCGCGGAAAGTCCTGAGAACGGAGGGGGAATCCCCGCAATGGACGACAATCTCTTCGCCGGCGCCGACCTTTGAGGCGACCTCGGACACGAATCCGCACAGATCCTCGTTGATGTCGATCGTGTGCACCACCCCGCCGGTGCTGCGAGTCAGAAGATGGAACAGCCAGGTCGATCCGTTATCACAGGCCGTCCCCGTTTCGACAATCGTCAGCGGACGGCCCAGGCCAAGGCACGCCTCAAGCAGCACTTTCCAGCTGCGCGCCCGAAGATGGAAATCACTCCAGATGGCCGGGTGCGCCTGGTAACCGTGCTTGAGCGCATGGAGGTGCCGCTGAACGGCGATGAACAATTGCCGGCTGTTGGCCATCGGCTGCCCCCCCTACGCGGACCGGAAAGTAACAACAAGGCGAATCGGCTATTTCCGCGACTTCCGTCCCTTCCTCTTCTCGTAACGCGGCTGGTAAAGCTGAAGAGAAAATCCGCCGGGCACCTTGAAATACGTGACGAGCCCGTACCCCTGGTCGACCACCGGCCCGGTGAATTTGACGCCCTTCTTCTTGAGCTGCGCCACAGTCTTCGCGATGTCGTCACAGTAGAACGAAATGCTGTGCGTCCCGGTGCGCGAATCGCCGTGCGCCGGGTCGGCGGGGTGGACACCCATGTCAGCTTCCGGCAAGTCGAAGATCAGCCAACCCTCCCCGACGTCGCTGCACGGGAACCCGAGCTTGTCGCGCAGGAACTCGCGGAGCTGCTTTGCCTTGGACGTGTAGAACATCGTGTGGACGCCGCGGATCATGGGCCCTCCTTTTCGCATGACAGTCGTCGTAGACGCCGCTTCAACACCCGAAGTCTAATGTCCCCATGTCCCACGGCCCCAATCCTTCCCTCTCCCCCGTCCCCTCCGACGCCGACCGGCGCAACTCCGGGCGTGCAGCGTTCGAGCTGGTGGCGCCGTACGAGCCCGCGGGGGATCAGCCGGCGGCGATCGAGAAACTGGTGAAGGGACTGGAGGACGGGCGGAAGGGCCAGACGCTGCTGGGCGTGACGGGAAGCGGCAAGACGTACACGATGGCGAATGTGATCGCGCGGCTCGGGAAGCCGGCGCTGGTGATCTCGCACAACAAGACGCTCGCGGCGCAGCTGTACTCGGAGTTCCGCGAGTTCTTCCCGAAGAACGCGGTGCATTACTTCGTGTCGTACTACGACTACTACCAGCCGGAAGCGTACATCCCGCAGAAGGACATCTACATCGAGAAGGACGCGGACATCAACGAGGACATCGACCGGTTGCGGCTGGCGGCGACGTCCGCGCTGCTGTCGAGGGACGACGTCGTCGTGATCGCGTCGGTGTCGTGCATCTACGGCCTCGGCACGCCGGCGGACTACAAGGCGATGGTGCTGCCGCTCCGGACGGGGCACGAAGTTTCGCGCGACCAGGTGCTGCGCCGGCTGATCGAGCTGCAGTACGAGCGGAACGACATCGCGGTGGGGCGCGGCAAATTCCGGGTACGAGGCGACACGATCGAGATCTACCCCGCGTACGCCGAAACCGCCGTGCGCGTCCGGCTCTTCGGCGACACCATCGAGAAAATCACCGAGATCAACCCGGTCACCGGGTCGGACCTCTACCTCTACGACGACTACACCGTCTACCCGGCGAAGCACTTCGTCACGCCCCAGGACAAGATGGTCGCGGCGATCGAAGGGATCCACGACGAGCTCACCGCGCGGCTCATTGAATTGCGCGGGCAGGGAAAGTTGCTCGAGGCCCAGCGGCTGGAAGCGCGCACCAAGTACGACCTCGAGCTGATGCAGGAAGTCGGGTACTGC
>JAIOPR010000313.1 GCA_021413805.1 Planctomycetota bacterium | reverse complement strand
CAGCGGCTTCTTCGACAGCTCGTCGGTGATATTGAAGAGGCAGCCGTGTTCGCGGTCCTTGTCGTACGCCAGCACCAGCACGCTTCCCGGCCATTTCTTGAACGTGTGCTCGAAATGGCCTTTCGCATCGGAAGCGATCCCGCTGACCGCCACGGCCTTGCCCGCTTCCCACGACCACTGGATCGCGAGCTCGGCTTCCGCCTGCAACACGTTCCCCGTGTCCAGCGTGACCCCGTCGATCTTGCGCGGCGGCGGGGGCGCTTTGTCCTCGGCCAGAGCCGCGGCGCACACGAACAGGGCGGACGCGATCGCGAGCTTCTTCATTGATTCCTCTCCGCTTAGGCCTTCAGGTCTGTCTCCTACACCGCCTCGCTCCCGACCTGCGCGAAACAGGAGCCGCGAGTGTACCCAATGCCGCGGTTCCGACGCTCATGTGGAAAGCCCTTCCGTGTCTTCCGTGCGTTCACCGTGCTTTCCGTGTGAAGCTGTTGGTTTTCTGACGTTGTTTTCAAAAAACGGCGGAACACGGAAAGCGCGGAAAACGCACGGAACGCACTGAAGGGTTGTGAGCCGGGGCGTGGCCGGGACGTCCGGGGAAGAACCTGCCTGGGTGTCTTGCACGGCTCTCTCCCGCTTCCCACAATGCCACCCCCCATGCGCGACCTCTTCCCCGATCCCTCGTCCGCCCCCGACACGCTGGAAGGCGTGCTCGAGCGCGTGACGTTCGTGAACGAGGAGAACGGCTGGTCGGTCGTGCGCATCCTTGTGGATGGCGAACGCGACCTCCTCACCGCCGTGGGAAACCTCCTCGGCGTCCGCGTCGGCGAAACGCTTCGCATGAAAGGCGAGTGGATCGAGGACCGGCGCTTCGGGAGGCAGTTCAAGATCGCGACGTTCACGCCGGTGCTGCCGTCCACCGAGGCGGGGATCGGGAAGTACCTGGGAAGCGGGGTCATCAAGGGCGTGGGGCCGCGGACGGCGGAAAAGATTGTGGCGGCGTTCGGGGACCGGACGCTGGACGTGCTCACCGACACGCCGCAGAGGCTGCGGGAGGTGAAAGGGCTGGGGCGCAAGGTGAAGGCGATCGCCGAGGCCTGGAAGGAGCAGCGCGCGGTCCACGAGACGATGACGTTCCTGCTCGGGCTCGGGCTCGGCACGGCGCTGGCGGTGCGCGTGATGAAACGGTACGGCGCGCGGACGGCGGAGGTCGTGAAAGGCGATCCGTACCGGCTCGCGGCGGACGTCGCCGGAATCGGCTTTCTCACGGCGGACCGGCTGGCTCAGAATCTCGGCATCCCGCCGTCGGCGCCGGAGCGCGCTGAAGCCGGGGCGATGCACGTCCTGCGCGAGTCGCAGTCCGACGGGCACTGCTATCTGCCGCGCGAAGAACTTGCCGAGCTGGCCGGGCAGCTCCTCGGCCCCGAGGGCGCTTCCGCGACCGAAGCGATCGACCGCCTTGCGGAGCGCAAGCTCGTCGTGATCGAGAAGGGCGGCGTGTACACACAGGATCTTTTCCAGGCCGAAACCGCCGCGGCGGCGCGGCTGCGCGAACTGGTCGATGCGCCGCCGGTGGACGTGCCGATCGACGCGGAGAAGGCGCTGGCGTGGTTCGAGAAGACGGCGGGGATCACGCTGGCGGAAGGGCAGCGGCAGGCGATTCTTTCGGGAGTGCGCAACAAGGTCACGGTGATCACGGGCGGCCCCGGGACCGGAAAAACGACGCTCGTCCGCGGCCTGACGAAAATCTTCCGCGCGAAAAACCTGCGCCTGGCGCTCTGCGCCCCGACCGGCCGCGCCGCGCGCCGTCTCGCTGCGGCGTCCGGGTGGGAGGCCAAGACGATCCACCGCATGCTGGAGTGGAATCCCAAATCGGGCCTCCCGCAGCGCGGCCCCGGCCGGCCGCTCGACGCCGATGTCGTCATCGCCGACGAGGCCTCGATGCTGGACATCAACCTCTTCCGCCTCCTCCTCGAAGCCCTTCCCCCGTCCGCCCGCCTGATCCTCGTCGGCGATGCGGACCAGCTGCCGAGTGTCGGGCCGGGAAGCGTCCTTCGCGACGTCATCGCGTCGCGCCTCGTCGAGACGATCCGCCTCACCCAGATTTTCCGGCAGGACGAACAGTCGCTCATCGTTGCGAACGCCTACGCGGTGCTCCAGGGCGAGATGCCCGAACTCCTCGGCGACGATTTCGCCTTCGTCGAGAAGGAAGACCCCGACCAGGCCCTCGCCGCCATCGTCCAGATCGCCTCCCACGATCTCCCCAAGCGCCTCGGCATTTCTCCCGCCGAGGTCCAGGTCCTCGTCCCGATGCACAAGGGCTCGCTCGGCGCGATTTCCCTGAACAACGCGCTTCAGGAAAAACTGAACCCGAAAGGCGTGCGCGCCGTGCCGCACCGCAACCTGCGCATCGGCGACAAGATCATGCAGGTGAAGAACAACTACGAGCTCGACGTCTTCAACGGCGACCTCGGCCTCGTCACGGCGGTGGACACCGACGCGGGAATCATCACCGTGAATTTCGACGGCCGCAATTGCGCGTACGACGCCGACGACCTCGACCAGCTGGATCTCGCTTTCGCCTGCACGATCCACAAGTCGCAGGGAAGCGAGTACCCCGCCGCCGTCATCGCGCTTCATACCCAGCATTTCCCGATGCTGCAGCGCAACCTGCTCTACACGGCCATCACGCGCGGCAAGCGGCACGTCGTCATCGTCGGTTCAAAGCGGGCGCTTCGGACCGCGATCGCCAACGACCGCGAGCGACTCCGGTGGACGCGCCTCGCGGAGCGCCTGAGCTGACGCGGCTGATTGCTCATTGAGAATTGAAAATTGGAAATTGGAAATTCGTCCGTTTTTCCTTCGCTGTCTAACTGATCCCAAATACCCCGACTTCCCACCGCTTGATCCCGGGCGGCTCCTTGTGCAGCGAGTCGGCGCCGTGCTCTTCCCCGACCAGGCGCACCGCTTCGTTGCGCATTTTCCATCCCACGAACGCGACGACCAGCCCGAGGGCGGCGAAGAGCGCGCCGAGGAGGATCGAATCCGACCGGGAGTCTTCCCGCCAGATCCAGGATTCCGCGGGGTTTTCGGGGTTGTAGTGGACCTGGCAGGCGCCGGGGCGAAGGGCGAGGAGGTCGGATTCGCGGGCGCCGAGGGTCCAGTCGAAGGAGGGGATGGCGATGGACTGGTCGCCGACGAGCTGCTTGCCGTCGAGCTGGAACGAGTAAACCGCAACGCGCGAGTCGGCCGGCTGCCCGTTGGCGACGCGGTCGGTGCGATCGTCCACTCGGACGATGACGCCCGTCGCCACGGGCCAGTTGTCCTGAACCGAGGCCCGGTAAGACCTTACGGCGCCCTCTGAAGCGATCCCGAGCCCCGTGAGGGCCGCCGCGAACCCCGCGCAGATCGTGAAGGTCCAGAGTTCGGACTGGTGGACGGACAGCCAGCGGTTGAGGCGCATGAAGACCTCCCTGGGCCGGTGGGAGAAGCTGGGGCGGGTGGACATGGCAGGTCATGTGATGCCCGAGGGGCGGGGGAGTCACGGGAAATCCGGCGAGTGTCCCTACGCGCCCGGGACTCCGCGCTTCCACCATGCCACGGCCCACACCGCCGATGCCCCGCAGAAGAACAGGAACCCGATCGTGATGAAGGTCCACTGAAACGCCCCCGGGCCGGGGCGCAGGCACGACTCGTTGGGGTCCTCGGGGTTGTAGTGGACTTCGCACGCCGTGCCGGGCGCGAACCGCGCATGGTCCTCCTGCGCCCCGTTCCCCGAGGTCGAGATCTTGACCGGGTCCAGCTTGTCGCCGCTGTAGCGCGTCCCGTTGAGCATGAACCAGTAGCTCACGCGGCAGGCATACGACGTCCCCCCTTTGCTGCCGCGCGACGTCTGGATCGAGCTTTCGATGACCGTGCCGGGGACGGTCGGCCACCTTGAAGCGCGGAAGCACGGCCATGCGAGGCCGAAGCCGACGGTGGAGAGAATAAAACCGAACACGAAAAGTCCGCACCCGGCGCCGCCGGCGCCCGGCTGCTTCGGGATTGCACCCCTCTGGATCTGGTACACGTTCGGAGGCATGGGCGATTCAATCGCAAATGGGGTGCCCCCCGGTTCGTCGGGGAGGCGGGGAAGCGGGCGGTAGAGCGAACGTCCTTGAACGACTCGTGCGGAAAGGAACGGGCAAGTCGGCGCCGGCTCTCCTCAAGGACGCAGGATCGACTTCAGCGCAGAACCAATCCCGATTGCCGCGAAAACTCCCCCGATCCCCATCATGAGCCACGCTTCCGACGTCGAGCCCAGCTCCAGGCAGCTGGTGAAAGGCTCGCTCGCATCGTAGTGGACCGTGCAGGCGCCGCCCGGTCTGTACTTGGCCTGGCGTGAATTCGCGGCGCTGCTCGACTCGCTGGTCGATCCCGTGGGCGTCACGTTGTCGCCGGTGTAGGGCGTGCTGCCGACGCTGTAGTGGTACGTCACCTTGCAGCGATATTTCGTACCGCTGCGGCGGCTGTAGCTCGAGGTCACGGACGACGTATCCACGACGCCCTGCACCGTGGGCCACGACCCCGCCGCGGAAGTCCGGTGGTGTGACCAGACGCCGTACACGAACGCGCCAAGACCGATAAGCACGCTGATGCCGCCGCCGACGACTCGGCCGAAGGGAGAGCTGGCCACCGTGGACTCCTGTCCAAGAGTTGTGAGCTGGCATTATCGCAAACGAAGTGACAGCGGCGAGCGGCGAGCGGCCAGTGGCGAGTGAAATGCAAACTGCGACCGGCTCCGCGTCGCCTGCCTGCTTCGCCGTTGGCCGTTTTTCACTCGCCACTGGCCGCTGGCCGCTCGCCGCTCACACTGCCTTCCCCGCACCCTCGCGCTTCGCTATCCTCTCGCATGTGACCCCCCACGACGCTCAAAGCCGTTTCACGTTCGGGCGCGAAATCGGCCGCGGCGGACTTGGGCGCGTCGTGGAAGCGCGCGAAAAGGAACTCGACCGCACCGTCGCTGTGAAATTGATGCGCGAGGATCTGCCGGCGGAACTCGCGGAGCGGTTCGCGCGGGAGGCCCGGCTCACCGCGCGCCTCGAGCACCCGAACATCGTCCCTGTCCACGAATTCGCCATGGTCGACCAGCAGCTGATGCTCTCCATGAAACGCGTCCGCGGCCGCGACCTGGGACAACTGCTCAAGGCCGTCGCCGAGGGCCAGGAACCCGAGTGGACGCGCCACCTCCTGCTCGACGTCTTCCAGGACATCTGCCAGGGCGTCGCCTTCGCCCACGCCGAGGGCGTCATCCACCGCGACCTCAAACCCGCGAACGTCATGATCGGGGATTTTGGCGAAGTGCTGATCGTGGATTGGGGACTTGCGAAAGAGACCACGGCCGCCGAATTCCACATGAACGTCGAGCGGACGATCGCCGATTTCAAGTTCGGCGATTCCCAGGAGACCGTCGTCTACGCGAACCACGGCGGGCGCCTGACCGAGGACGGCGTCATCGTCGGCACGCCGTCGTACATGCCGCCCGAGCAGGCCGACGGGAACGTCGCGGAGATGGACGAGCGCAGCGACCTCTACTCCCTCGGCGCCATCCTCTACGAAATCCTCGCCTTCGTGCCGCCCGTCGCCGGCACCAACCTCCTCGACATCCTGAAACAGGTGAAGTCCGGCATCCGCATCCCGCCTTCCCAGCTCCTCCGCGCTTCCCACCCCGAAGCCCCGCCCCTTCCACCCGAGCTCGATGCCATCTGCCTCAAAGCCCTCTCCCTCCGGAAACAGGACCGCTACCCCAGCGCAAAGGCGCTTCATGCGGACATCCAGCTCTACCTCGAGGGCGTGAAGGAGCGCGACCGGAACCGCAAGCTGGCCGAAGAAGCGATCCGGCGGGCGCGCCGGCACATGGAGAACCAGGAGAAGCTGCAGCGGAAGGCGGGGGCGGCGCTTCGGAGCCTGAAACTCGCCGAGCGGAATCTCGAGCCGCGCGGCGACAAGTCGGCGTTCTGGAAAGCGCAGGACCGCGTCGCGGACCTCAATCGCGAAGAAGCGCGGGCGTTCGCGGACGCGGTCGGCGAGCTGATCGGCGCGCTGACGCACGATCGAAATCACGCCGAAGGCCGCCGCCTGATGGCCGAGACACATTGGCGGAAATTCCTCGAGGCCGAAGAATCCGGCGACGCGGGTGGCGTCGAGATCCACCGCCGCGCCGTCGAGCAGTTCAACGACGGTGGGTTCGACCGGCGCCTCGAAGGGGACGGCACGATCCTCGTCCGCACGAGCGCCTACAAATGCGCCTGCATGCTCAAGGGCCGCAAGACGCAGCCCGCGGAATTCCCGCGATTCGGGTACCACGCCGCTTCCGGACGCGCGCTCGACGGCCGCCGGCAAGGCGAAGGCGTCCCGGCGCTCGAGCCCGCGGCGCCCGTGAAACTCCGGTGGCACTCGCCCGCGTGCAAACTCGGGCCCCTGAACGGCGCCCGCGTCTGGGCGTGGCGTTTCGAAGAGCGCGACCGGCGCCTCGTCCCGGTGACGCCCGCGCGGAGTGAAATGCCGACGTGGAGCGGCCCGAAGGAATCGTCGCGCGGCCGGCCGGTGCACCGGCTGTTCGCGTCCGATTCGCCCGGGCGGCCCGAGGGCCCCGGGATTTTTCTCGGCGTCACCCCGATCGAGCGCCTCGCGCTCCCGATGGGCTCGTGGCTGCTCATCTTCGAGGCCGAAGGGTTCGAGCCGCTTCGCTGCCCCATTTCGATCCCGCGCTGCGGCACCTGCATCCAGGAAACGACGCTCTTCCGTCCGGGCGAAATTCCCGCCGGTTTTCTCCCGGTGTCGGCGGGGGCGTTCGAGTTCCAGGGGGATCCGCACAACCCGTATTCGTTGCCTGCGGAAGCGGCGACGTTGCCGGCGTACCTGGTGCAGCGGCATCCGGTGACGTGCGCGGAGTATGCGGAGTTCCTGAACGCGGTGGGCCCGGCCGAGGCGGCGCGCCGTGTGCCGCGAGGGGCGATTTACGGGAACCCAATCTGGCCGGGGCCGCCGTTCGAAGTGCCGACGGTGGACTGGCTCCGCGAAGC
>JAIOPR010000312.1 GCA_021413805.1 Planctomycetota bacterium | reverse complement strand
CCGAGTGGACTTTCAGAGTGAGCGGCATGTCCGGCTCCAGCTCGCGCATTCCTTCCGTGCCCTTCACCAGCGGCATCCGCCCGCTCCACGGGTGGTACCCCATCACGACCAGCTCCTCCGGCCGCACGCGCCGCCCGGCCTCGAGGCAGCGGCAGGCGTACGCCCTCGCCCGCACCGCCAGCGTCCCGTCGCCGCGGAGCCGCGCCGCGTAGACGCCGTCGTCGTGGCGCTCGACGATCTGGCGATGCAGAAGCGCCGACCGCTCGTCACCGGCAGCCTCGAGTTCCAGGAATCGCTGCCAGTACATCTGCGCCTTCAGCGCACGGGCCTCTTTCATGTCGGGGACGTTCGAAAGCGCGGACGTCAGCGCGGCGTCCGCCTCGGCGAAGGCGCGCAGCCCCTGGCGCTCCAGGGTCAATGCGCGGTCCTGCAGTTCCCACAGCTCTTTCTTCTTCGCCAGCGGCGCATGGGCCTTTACTTCCTCGGCCAAAGCCCGCGCTTCCTCGTTCACCTGCCGCGCTTCTGCGTCCGAAGACATCCACTTTTCGATTTCCACCTTGGCGCGCTCGACCTGCTCGCCCGCCAGCTTTTCGCGCCTCTCGCGTTCCTTCGTGCCTTCCAGGTACGCGTCCACTTCGGCCGCGAGTTCGCCCGCGCTCGGGTAGCGGTCCGACTTGGCCTTCGAAAGTGCCTTCAGGCAGATCGCTTCAAGCTCCGGCGGGCAATTCATGTAGAGCGAGGGCGCCTTGATCACCTGTGAAGTGACCATGCGGATGACTTCCCAGGGGTTTTCGTCCTCGAACGGCGGGTTGAGCGCGAGGATTTCGTAGAGGATCGCGCCGAGGGCGTAGACGTCGCTGCGCTCGTCCACCTCGTCCAGCTTGCCGAGCGCCTGCTCGGGGGGCATATAGGAAGGCGTGCCGAGGACCTGGCCCTCCATGGTCAGCTTGCTCGACCGCGCTTCGCCCGCCTGCCCCAGTTTCCGCATCTTGCGCGTCGTCTGCCGCGGCCGCACCGGCCCGCGGTTTTCTTTTTCGCCGACGATCCGCGCGAGCCCCCAGTCCACGATCAGCACTTCGCCGAATTCGCCCAGCATCACGTTCGCCGGTTTGAGGTCGCGGTGCACTACGCCCTTGGAATGCGCGTACGCCATCCCGCGGCACACATCGCGAAACGCCTCGATCAGCCGGCGCTGCTTCCAGGTCCCCTCGCGGATTACCTGAAGCATATCCTTCCCGTAGATGCGCTTCATCGCGACGAAAACCTCTTTCGTCACGGGCAGCACCCCGACTTCGTGCACGGGAACAATGTTCGGGTGCTCCAGGCGGCCGGTGATCTTGCCTTCCCACTTGAAGCGCTCGAGGGCCTCGGCGGGGGCGTCCTCGAGGACGAGCTTGAGGGCGACCTTGCGTTCGATGTCCGTGTCCAGCGCTTCGACAACGCGCCCGATTCCGCCGCGTCCGAGTTCAGGGCCGAGGACGTACTTGCGGTCGGAAGGTTGAGTCATGAGCACGGTCCGCTCGCCGACGGGGGCGCCGACGGAGCCGCGAAGGGGCTGGACGGTGGCGGGGTGTTCTTTGCCGCGCGAAGCGGGCATCATCAGGGTTTCCGCGGTCGCCGGGTGCGCGTGGTGGCCTTTCCAGGCTTCGACGATTCTGCGAGGTGTATCGAGCGTGTCGAGGACATCGACGGCCTCGGCGGATTTCAGGTGGACGAGGGTGGCGGCGTGCACCGCTTTCAGGCGGTCGCTATCGAGCCCGGCGCGGGTCGCCAGGAGGGCCGGAAAATCCGCAGTGGGGTGGCGGATGAAGTCGCCGATCGCCAGCACGAGATGCTCTTCCGTGACAAAGGAGAGGCGCATGGCGAGGACGCCGAAGAGAAGGTCGGCTTCGCGGCCGGCGAGGGTGGGCATGGTGCGGGGATGTTAGCGGAGGGGCGGGGATCGGGGTACGAGTTTGGAGGTGAGGGGAAAGGGCTACGGCAGTTCGGAGATGGGAGTTCGGAGTCGGGAGTTCGGAATTTGCGGCCGAAGGTTGGGACCCACGGAATCAAGCGTGCCGACCCATAAGCGAGGCCGAGCGAAAATCCTGCGGGGCGGGCGGAGTCGGCCCTCCTGCGAAAAACCGTTCAATAACGATCACTGGGCCGACGCAGCTTGCCCCGCAGGATTTTCGCTCGGGCTCTAACGTTTCATCTCGATCAACGCCCAGCCGATCCCGTCAAGGTCCGAGAACTCAACGACGCGGCCGCCGGGCCACTCGCGGATTTCGCCGACCTTCGCCCCGGCGGCGGTCAGCCTCAGGACGGCGGATGAAAGGTCGTCCACGATGATGTCCGCGCACATGCCGCTTCGCGAAGACGGCGCCGGCGCGGGTTCGGCGGTTTTCGCCTTGAAAATAGCGAGGACGAGGTCGCCGGCGGCGATTTTCTCCCAGGTACCGTCGGAGGCGCCGAAATGCTCGTCAGGGACGCGCTTGAACCCGAGGGTGGCCATGTAAAAGCCCGTGGCGCGGGCGACGTCCGAGACGAACAGGCCGATTTCACCGCGCCGGACTTTCATTCGAAGGCTCCTGGAGTTGTTCCGACCTGCAATGATACGGGAGGGCCGGGCTTATTCGGGCATCTCGGCCCGTTTGCGCACCGCGGGCCAGATTTCGGCTGCCAGCCACGACGCCACGCGGGCCTGCCAACCAGCCTGCGGCGGCGTTTTCGCCGAGCTTTGGATGAGTTCGAATTTCCCAGGTCCCGCCTGCTCGACCTCCCAGCTGACCCTGATTTCCTCGGGCTGGCCACCGCCTTCCGCGGGCAGCCACAGGGCCGAAAAGATCAGCTGGACTCGAAGGCCGTCGTGCTTCACCTGGCCGAGCGCCTGCTTGAGCGTCCCGACCGGACTGGCGCGTCGCAGGAGGCAGGATCATGTGAGCCACCCCAAAATTAATTCGACAGAGTGTAGCAGTCCGCAGGGGCCGCCGAAAAAACTGAAATCACCGTCTAGAACAGGTTTCCCCCACTCGTCTTCACCCCGACATGCTTCAGCCCGTCTTCGGATGCCACCCGCCCGCGCGGCGTCCGCTTCAGGAACCCCAGCCGGATCAGGTACGGCTCGTGCACTTCTTCCAGCGTCGTTTCCTCTTCCCCCACATACGCCCCGATCGTCTTCAGCCCCAGCGGCCCGCCGCCGTGCTTCGAGAGAATCTCCAGGATCTGGCGCTGGATCGGCACCAGCCCGAGCGGGTCGATGCCGAGGCGCTCGAGCGCCGCGCTCGCGACTTTGCTCGTGACCTTCCCGTCCCCCTCGACCTGCGCGAAATCGCGGACGCGTCGCAGATACCGGTTCGCCAGGCGCGGCGTCCCCTGCGAACGCTTCGCCAGCGATTCCGCCCCCGCCGTCTCCAGCGAAATCTTCAGCAACGCCGCGCTTCGCTTGAGAATCTGCACCAACTCGCCCTCCGGGTACGGCTCCAGCCGGAGCAGCACCCCGAACCTCGCGCGGAACGGGTCCGAGAGCATTCCTTCCCGCGTCGTCGCTCCCACCAGCGTGAACGGCGGGACGTTCAGTTTCATCGTCCGCGCGTGCGGGCCGGAGTCGAGGACGATATTGATGAAGCGGTCCTCCATCGCCGAGTACAGGTACTCTTCGACGGTCGCCGCGAGGCGGTGGATTTCGTCGATGAAGAGCACGGTTCCGGGTTCGAGTCGTGTGAGGAGCCCGGCGAGATCCCCGGCGCGTTCGAGGGCGGGGCCGCTGGTCGTGACGAGCGGCGCGCTCATTTCGTGCGCGACGAGCGCCGCAAGCGTCGTCTTGCCGAGACCGGGCTGGCCCGAGAGCAGCACATGGTCCACCGGCTCTTTCCGGTCGCGCGCCGCCTTGAGGAAGACCTTCAGGTTGTCGACGACCTGCTTCTGCCCGACGAATTCGGAAAACTGCGTCGGGCGAAGCGCGGCGTCGAGCTGGGCTTCTTCTTCGCGCGGCTTGGCCATGCCCCGATTGTAGTCCCGCTTTTTCGGAACGGCATATCTGATCGCCGAGAATCATCGGCGAGCGGGTCCGGTTATGATGTCCGCGAGCCATGAGACCACGATCCTTCATCCCCGCCGTCCTCGCGCTTGGCGCCCTCCTTGCCCACGGCGAGGACCCGCTTCCCGCAGCGGATGAAACTTCGGCGAAAGTCCTCGAGAAGGTCAACGCGTACCGCAAACTCGCCGGGCAGCCGGCGGTGAAGATGGACGAAGAGCTGTCAAAAGGGTGCCGGGCGCACGCGGAATACCTGAAGACGAACGAGGGTCAGCCCTCGACGCAGGGACTGGGGGCGCACAAAGAGGACGCGAAACTGCCGGGTTACACCATCGAGGGCGAAAAGGCCGGCGGCTCCGCGGACATTTCATTCGAAGACCCCGTTCCCTCGATCGATGGCCTCATGGCGACCCTTTTCCACCGCGTGCCGCTTCTCGACCCCGGGCTCGAAAAAATCGGTTTCGGCGCGATCCACGGCGACAAAGGCTGGTACGTCGTCGTGGACGTGATGAGCGGGCGCAAGGGGGGCGGCAAGGCGACGGGGAAGGGCCCGCAGCCGGTGCTGTACCCGAGGGACAAGCAGAAGGACGTCCCGCACGAATTCAGCGGGGAGTTGCCGAACCCGATTCCCGACGACAAGGACGGGCGCGCCGGGTATCCGATCACGGCGCAGTTCCCGGGCGGGATTCCGGTCAAGGAGGCGAGCGTCGGGCTGAAAGATGCGGACGGGAAGCTGCTGGACTGCTGGGTTTCGAGCCCGGAAAAGCCGGCGGACGCGCGGTACCAGCGGAACACGATCTGCGCGATGCCGAAAGACGTGCTGAAGCCGGGCGCGACCTACACCGTGATGATGGCCGCGAAGGTCGGCGGGCGTCCCTGGTCGGCGGAATGGAAATTCACGACGGAAGGGGTCGCAGAGGTGAAGCCGCCGGACAAGAAGTAGAGCCCGAGCAAAAATCCAGCGGGGCAAGCTACGTCGGCCCGGTGCTGGTTGTCATGAAGCTCGCCGCGCTGAGACTACTGCGGCCCGACCGGCGCCGGTCCCAGAAACCAGAGCGTTCCTTCGCGAAAGACCACTCGAACCGGCGCAGCGGATTTCAGGGCCGCGACGATCTCCGAAGCGGGCCGGGAGGCCCGGTCAAACGCCAGGCGGGCGGCCCGGTGCCACGTCACCGGGTCCACCCGGACGGGGACTCCCAGTGCCTGCCCCAGCAGATCCGCCACGTCGCGGATCGCCAGGTTTTCACCGCCGATCTCGACGGGACGGGCCAGAAGCGCGGCCAGCGCATCCTCTTGCTGCTTTCGGCCCGCGGTTCGCTTGTCCTGCTTTTCCCTTTCCTCGGCGACTTCTTCGTGTTTCCCGAGGAAGACCGTCCCGTTCCTGGCCATCCAGTCAAGTTCGGCGGCGGAGGTGTACGCGTCGAACGTCTCGGCGCCCGAGCGCCCGGCGGGAAGTTCGGGAATCGGGCGGTCGGCGGGGTATTCCTTTCGCGCCCAGAAGGAGATCACGATGTTGACTTTCAGGTCCTCCTGCAGGGCGTCGAGCGAATCCCACAGCCTCGCCGGCGCGACCGCCGTCGAGAGCTTCTTGTCGTTGACCGAGGCCAGGAACATGGCATTGGCGGCGTCTTCTTTCGCTTCCTGCCCCTGGGAATCGCACTGCCCAAGCGCTTCTTCCAGCCCTCTCAATTCGTCGGAGTCCTTCACGGCCCAGGGCGCCGCGTCCCCATCCTTCTCGAGAACGACCATCGAACCATCGCTCGTGATCGTGTACCGCAGGTCGGCCATTTTGAAAATCAGGTCGAGCGCCTGGTCGGCCGAAAGCTGATCGACCTTGAACGTGACGGTCTTGAATTCCATGTCCAGCCCCGGCGACACGATGAGCTTCAGCCCGTATCGCTTCGCCAGGTCAGCCAGCACGTCGGCCAGGGGCGTATCCGTGTAGTTCAGGTCCACCTTCGTTTCGCGCCACGGTTTCAGCCGCGCCTCCCGTGCCGCGATTTCCGCGTCCAGGGGGTGCGGCGGGCTCGTCGGGTCCGCCTTCTCGCCCTCGGTCATCGGCGTCACGCGCATCCCGGTCTGCTTCGGGAAATCCCAGGCCGGCGGTTTCTTCGCGACGACCGCGGCGGGCGGCGGGGCCCCGGTTCCCGCGGGATCCGCCGATGCCGAAGCGCCGCGAGACGGGCCCCGGAGGCGCCATGACACGGCCAGGAGGGCGGCGAGCAATGCGACGAGGACAATCGAAGCGACACGGCGGCGCGGCGTGGACATTATTTCACTCCCTCGGGGGACAGAAACCACAGGATCCCGTCGCGGTACGCCACGATCAGCGGCGCGCCCTTTCGCAGCAGCGTCACGATTTCCGAGGCCGGCCGCTGCCGCTCCTCGATCGTGTACCGCGCTTTCCGCGACCATGTGCCGGGGTCGATCACGTACGGCACCCCCAGCCCCTTCGCCAGGATCTCCGCCACTTCACGCAGCCGCAGATTCTCGCCGCCGAACGCAACGGTCCGTGCGAACAGGTCCTGCTCGGCTTCGCGGATCTCGGCCTGTTTCTTCTTCTCGGCTGCTTCGGCCGCGCGCCGGTTCTCGACGTCCTCGCGCGACGTCACGATGAGGACCCCTTGCTCCATCCGGAATGCCAGGTCACGACCGTCGAAGAGGCTGGTGAGCGCCTGGTCCACCCGCTGGCCGGACCCTGTCGCCGTGATCGCGGTGTCGAGCGTGTCACCGTCGAGCTGACGGCGGTCGATCATGATGTTGAGCTGGGAAGCCTCCTGCAGGAAGCTCACGACCTCGGGAAGAAGCGTTTCGCGGAAATCGTACGAGACCTTGATGGACTCGAGCGCCGTCGTCAGCTGCCGGTCGTTCTCGATGCCCGGTTTCGGGGCACGGGCGGCGATGATGCCGCCGCTCATATCCTTGAGCGCCTTCAGTTCCGCCGCGAACGGCGGCTCGTGGACGGAGGTCTTCCCGGACTCGGGCTCGATCCAGATCTGCCCGTCCCCGGAAATGACGTACCGAAGGTCGTACTGCTGAAGCAGGAGCCGCAGCACGTGCCGGGCGATGAGCCCCTTCACTGCAAAGGAGATCTTCTTTCCCTGCGTCTCCGCCGGGACGTCGATGTTCAGGTGAATTCCAGTCTTCGCCTCGATGTCCGCGAGAACGGTGGGAAGGTCCTGGTCGGTGTGATCCAGATCGAGGCTTTTCCCGTCCAGGCTGGCCTTGGCCGCTGCGCACAACCGGAGGTACTCCGCCCAGGGGTGCTCGACGTCCGGCGTGCCGGCTTCTTCCGGCGGGTCCGCAAACACCGCATCCTGGGGCGGAGGGCGGCGGGGAAAATCGCGCGCCGGCGGCGCGGTCGTCTTCTTTGCGGCTTCGGGCGCAGGCGCGACCCGGGTGGCCCCGGAGGCCGGGGTTTCCATATGACGGAAGCTCCACGCAAGGAGAAGCGCGAGGAGCGCCAGCGCGACGGTGAGGAGGGCGGCGCGAAGGGAGTTCACGGGGTTCCGAAAAGCAACGCGCGTGCCGGGCGGGAAGCGCGGATTCGGCGGAGACGGGCGCGGAATGTCACGAAGGCTTACATTTCGTCGAGCCGCTAACCCTTGAGTTCCTCGGGTTTCGGCAGGTCCTTCACGCTCGCCAGCCCGAGCATCTCCAGGAACCGCTCCGTCGTCCCGTAGAGAACGGGCCTCCCGAGCGTCTCCTCCTTGCCCGTCACCTTGACCAGCCCCTTCTCCATCAGCGCGCGCAGCAGCGGCCCGCTTCCCACGCCGCGGATCGCCTCGAGGTCGGCGCGGTTGATCGGCTGCCGGTAGGCGACGATCGCGAGCGTCTCGAGCGCCGCCGCCGACAGCTTGCTCTCGCTCTTCACCTTGAGCAGCCGCCCGACCGCTTCGGCGTGCTCGGGGCGCGTCAGGATCTGCCAACCACCCGCGATTTCCTTGAGCTGGAACGCGCGGCCGCGTTCGTCGTATTCGCGCTGAAGGGCTTCTGCCCAGCGGCGGACGCGGGCCGGGGTGGCGCCGGGGACGATTTTGCGCACCGCGGCCGGGGGGAGCGGGTCTTCGGAAGCGAAGACAAGCGCCTCGAACGACCGGATCGCCGCGGACTCGTCCATCGGCGGCTCCGAGCCCTCGGGTTCGGCGGGGGCCGCGGGACCGGTGAGTTCCTCCGCGGTCATCGTGGTTTCCGGTTCAGGCGGAGTCGGCGGCGCTTCCGGCGCGGGCTCCTCTTTCTTCGCGCGCCGCTTCTTCGGGGCCGGCGGCTCCGGCGTCGCTTCCACAACCGGTGCGGGAGCCGGCTCCGCGGGCGGCGGCGGGGCGGGCGTTTCCGGCGGTGTCAGTTTTTTTTTCGCCATCGTGAAGCGTGTCTCGCGGGGCGGGGGAGTGGCGGAATGGTAACGATTGGACGCGGATGCGCAATGAAGCGGGGCGCGCGTTACCCCATCCAGCCCGCCGCTTCCGTGGCCCAGTACGTCAGGATCATGTCGGCGCCCGCCCGGCGGATCGACGTCAGGATTTCCAACGCGGTCCGCTTCTCATCCAGCCACCCGTTCGCGGCGGCGGCCTTGATCATCGAGTACTCGCCGCTCACGCAGTACGCCGCGGTCGGCCGGCCGAACTTTTCTTTCACGCGCCGGATCACATCGAGATAGGGGAGCGCCGGCTTGACCATCACGATGTCGGCGCCTTCCGCGATGTCGAGCTCGACCTCGCGAAGCGCCTCGAGCGCGTTGGCCGGGTCCATCTGGTACGTCGCGCGGTCGCCGAATTTCGGGGGCGACTCCGCGGCGTCGCGGAACGGCCCGTAGAAGGCGCTGGCGTATTTCGCGGCGTAACTCATGACAGGGAGGTCTTCGAACCCCGCTTCGTCGAGCGCGCCGCGGATGGCGCCGACGCGGCCGTCCATCATGTCGCTCGGGGCGACCATGTCGGCCCCGGCGCGGGCGTGGGCCAGCGACATCCGGGCCAGCGTCTGGAGGGAGGGATCGTTGGCGATCCGGTCGCCGTCCACGTGCCCGCAGTGCCCGTGGTCGGTGTACTCGCACAGGCAGACGTCCGTGATGACGAGCAGGTCCTTGACCCGGTCCTTCAGCGCCCGGACCGCCGTCGGGATGATTCCGTTCGGGTCCGTCCCGCTCGTCGCCGCCGCGTCCTTCGTCTCGGGAATCCCGAACAGGATCACCGCCGGCACCCCCGCGGCCCGCGTCTTCTTCGCTTCCTTCACCAGCTCGTCCACGCTGAGCTGGAAACACCCCGGCATCGACTTGATCGGCCGCCGCTGCGATTTCCCCGGGCGCGCAAAGAACGGCTGGATCAGGTTCGCCGGCGAGATCGTCGTCTCGCGGACCATCCCGCGGATCAGCGCGCTCGCTCTCAGTCGCCTCGGCCGGTCCTTCATGTCGCCAGCGCCTCCATGGTCGCCTCAACCAGCTTCCCCGGCTCCGCCGCTTCGCAGCTCACCGGCCACCCCAACCCGCGCACCGCCGCGGACGTCACGGGACCGATCGTAACCAGCTTCGTCCGTTCCGGCCATGGACGCCGCCCGAGCCAGGCTTTCAGGTTCTTCGCGATTTCCCCGGAAGTCACGAGTACGGCATCGAAGCGCCCAGCGGCGAGCTCGGCGACAACCGCGCGGTCGGGCTTCGGGACGACCGACCGGTAGAGGACAACGTCGGTGATACGTCCCCCGGCAGCCTTGAGGAGGCGGGGAAGTGCCTCCCGTGCCTTGTCGGCGCGAGGCAGCAGAAACGATTTCCCGCGGATGCGGCGTGCGCCCAGCCCGGCGACGACTCCTTCCGACGTGGCCACCTCCGGGACGAAATCCGCGCGCAGCATCGGGTCGGGCGACGCTTCCAGCATCCACCGCGTTTCTTTCCCGATCGCAATGACATTGGTGCCGGCGAACGAACGGCCGTCGAGTCCGAGGGCGAAGGCGCGGTCGAGCAGGAATCGAGCCGCGCGGCCGCTGGTGAGGACGATCCAGTCGAAGGTGTGCAGGCGCTTCAGGGCGCGGTCCACCGGCGCCCAGGATTTCGGCGGAAGAAAGGCGAGCCCGGGAAGCCGCACGACCTCGGCGCCTTCGAGCGAGAGGCGGTGCCCGAGCGCGTCCTCGGCGCGTTCGCCGGGGCGGAGGTTCAGGATGCGGCGCCCGAACAGCCGGCGCGATTCGAACCAGTTCAGGCCCGGGCGGAGGTTGACGACGTCGCCGACGACGACGAGAGACGGCGGTTTCACGCCCGCGGCGGCCACTTTCCCCGCGATGTCGGTCAGCGTCCCGATGATGGTGCGCTGCCTGGGCGTCGTCGCACGCTCCACGACCGCAACCGGCGTCGTGCCCCGGCGGCCCGCCGCAACGAGTTGCTCAGCGGCATGCGCCAGCGTGTACGTCCCCATGTAGAACACGATCGTCCCCTTCAGTTTGCCGAGCGCTTCCCAGGGCGGCGGTGAAGCGCCGTCGGCCTCGTGGGCCGTGGCGAAGGTGACTTCCGCCGCGACGCCGCGATGAGTAAACGGGATGCCGGTCGTCGCGGCCGCGCCGAGCGCTGCGGTGACGCCGGGGACGACCTCGAAGGCGATGCCGTGCTCGTGCAGGTACAGCCCTTCTTCGCCGCCCCGGCCGAAAACATAGGGATCCCCGCCCTTGAGGCGCACGACGTGCCGTCCCTGCTTCGCGTGGCGGACCATGAGCGCATTGATCCTGTCCTGCTGCGCGTCGCGGCTGGCGTGGCCGGGAAGATCCTTCCCGACGTAGATCTTCCTGCACCCGGCGTGGACGGGAATGTCGAGGAGGCGCCGGTCCACCAGGCGGTCGTAGAGGACGACGTCTGCCGCCTGGAGAAGATCCCGCCCCCGGACCGTGAGCATCCCCGGGTCGCCGGGCCCGGCGCCGACCAGCGCGACGTGGCCGGCGCTTCGAGGACTGCGCGCGGCGCGGGGCATCGGTGGACTAAAAGAGCCCGAATCTCTTCGTCTGGAACGACGTCATCGCGATGTGGTGCGTGTCGCAGATGTCGAACACCTTGTCGAGCTTGGTGATCTTGAAGACTTCCTTGATCGCGGGCTTGATCGCCGCGAGCTTCATGTGCCCCTTGCCCTCCTGCACCTTCTTGTGGATCGCGACCAGCTTGCCCAGCACGGCGGAGGAAAGGTACTCGACGTTCGAGAAGTCGATGAGCAGCTTGATCTTGAACGTGTTGTCCACGAGGCGCATCAACTCCTCGGCGATGGTCTTCACCGTCGTCTCGTCGAGGATGCGGGCGTCCGAAAGGAAGACGCACGTGACTTCGCCTGAGACTTCCACCATGAAATGATTCTTCTTCGGGTCGATCGACATGACAGGGGTCATCCTTTCTTGCGCAGGAGGACGAGGCACGAGCCGTTCCGATAGTAACGCACGTCATCCATGATCGACTTCATCAAAACGATTCCGCGCCCGTGTTCGAGCAGAAGCGACTCGGGATCGTCCGGGTCCGGCACGTCGGAAGGCTTGAATCCCTCGCCCTCGTCCTGGATGCGAAGCGACCAGTGCGTCGGCGATTCATAGAGGCCGGCGAGGACTTTCTTGCGCTCGGAAAACTTGTTCCCGTGCTTGATCGCGTTCACGAGCGCCTCGTCGAGCACCAGCCGCAGTTTCATCTCCTCATCGTCGCCGCGGATGAAGCGCCGCTCCTGGAGGAAAACGAGCAGCTTGTTCAGTGCGACGTCCTTCTCAGGGAGCTGCGACGGAAGCACCATCTCGAGAAGCGGTTTGCCGAGGTCAGGGGGAGGCTCCGGCGTGTGCAGGAATTCGAGGGGCATCGGCGGGACCGTGAATGGGGGATCGGGCGAAATTCGCGGGAAATGGACGGGTGGCGGCCGCTCAGCTCCTCTTCACGACAACCAGCGTGAAATCGTCCCGCTGCGCGGCTCCCGCGCAGAACCGGATCACGTCCTCGTACACGGTATCGACGATCGTCTTCGCGCCCTGCCCCTTGACCGACTCCAGCACGGCCCTGAATTTCTCGCGGCCGTAACTCTGGTCCGCGGGATTCATCGCTTCCCACACGCCGTCCGTGGACAGGATCAGGATATCCCCCGGCCCCATCGGCGCCACTTCGACGCACGGGAAATCGCTTCCCGACAGGATCCCGAGCGGCACGCCCGTCGAGTCCAGCTCTTCGCAGAACCCGTTCGCGCGCAGGAGGAACGGCGGATCGTGACCCGCGGAGGAGTAGCGGAGGTCGCCGGTGAGGGGATCGAGGGCGCCGTAGAACAGGGTGATGAAGCGCTCGGACTCCATGTCGCGGGAGACGAGGTCGTTGAGGGTGGGGAGGACGCTGGCGGGGTTGGAAGTCTGGCGGGAGAGGGCCTGCAGGAAGGAGCGGGCGCTGGCCATGAGGAGGGCGGGGCCCATCCCGTGCCCGCTGACGTCGCCGATCGCGACGCCGAGGCGGCCGTCGGGGAGGGGGACGAAATCGAAATAGTCGCCGCCGGTCTCATCGCAGGCGATCGATTTCCACGCGATGTCCCAGCCGGGGAGATCGGGTGCGGCCTTGGGGAGGAGGCCCTGCTGCACGTTGCGCGCGATCGACATCGCCTGTTTCGTCTTCTGCTGCTCGACGTAGTCCTTGAGCAGGCGCGCGTTTTCGAGCGACATCGCGCACTGCGACCCGAACGCCAGCAGGAAGGCCTCGTCGTACAGCGAAAAGGCGCCGTCTTTCTTATTGATGACCTGCAGCACGCCGATGACCTCGTTGTCGCGTGTCAGGAGCGGCGCACACAGGATCGTCTGCGTCTTGTACCCCGTCTTCCTGTCGAATTCCGGGTTGAACCGCGGGTCCTGGTACGCGTCGGCGATGTTCACGATCTCCTTCGTCGCCGCCACGTGTCCCGCGATGCCCTTGCCGATCGGGAAGCGGATGACGGTCGCCGCTTTCTGCGCGATCCGCGCGAC
>JAIOPR010000309.1 GCA_021413805.1 Planctomycetota bacterium | reverse complement strand
GGGGCGCGATCGGCGCGGCGATGGCGTGCTACGACTCCAGCGTGAACTACGCCCAGACCCGCATCCAGTTCGGGAAACCCATCGGCGCCTTCCAGCTCAACCAGGAAAAGATCGCCTACATGCTGTCCGAGATCACGAAGGCCCAGTGCCTCTGCCTCCGCCTCGCGCAGCTCAAGGACGCGAAAAAACTCAAGCCCGAGCAGGTCTCGCTCGCGAAGCGCAACAACGTCGAGATCGCGCTCAACATCGCCCGCCTCGCCCGCGACCTCCACGGCGCGAACGGGATCATCGACGAGTACCCGGTGATCCGGCACATGATGAACCTCGAGAGCGTCAAGACGTACGAGGGCACCCACGACATCCACACGCTGGTGCTCGGCCAGGCCGCGACAGGGATCGCCGCGTACACCTAGCCGTTCCTCCGAACTCCCGTCTCCGAACTCCGAACTGCCGGTCGCTCAAGTCCACCCGAGCTTCACCCGATACCTTCCAAGGAGGGGTCCCAGACTCCGCAAACCATGCCCCTCTTCACCGACACCGCCTGGACCGTCCTCTGCGCCTCGCTCGGCGCCGGTCTGGCGCTCTTTTTAGCCGCCACGGTGCTCGCTGGCGAAGCGGCTCGCCGCGAAGCTTTCGTGATCTACCGGCGACTGCTGTTCGAGAAGAGCCTGAGGGACATCCTGCCGACGACGCGTCCGGCGTGGGAAGCGGCCGCCCGGTATGCCGAGCAGCTGTGCGGGATGGAGGAAACGCGGGCCGCGGACCTGCTGCGCCGCGCGGCGGACGCTTCAAGGCGCAAAGCGGACCGGCTGGACGCGGTCCGGAAAGCGCTGGCGGAGCTGGACCGGCCGGGGGCGAAGAAGTAATTCCCGGCCGGCGCGGCCCTTCAACACTGCGTCTTTTCGTAGGACGCGATTTTCCCGAGCCGGCGTTCGTGCCGTCCGCCGTCGAACGGGGTTTCGAGCCACAGCTTGGTGAGGTCGCGGATGCGGTCCTCGGCCAGGACGCGGGCGCCGAGGCACAGGACGTTGGCGTCGTTGTGGCGTCGGCTCATCTCGGCGGTGAACCCGTCGTGGACCAGCGCGGCGCGCACGCCGTGCACCTTGTTCGCCGCGATGCAGGAGCCGATCCCCGTGCCGCAGAGGATCACGCCGCGCTCCGCAAGGCCCTTCGTGACCCTCTCCGAGACGGCGATCGCAAAGTCGGTGTAGTCCACCGAGTCTTCGGATTTCGTCCCCATGTCCTCCACCTGGTAGCCGCTCGCGATCAGCGCGGCCTTCAGGAATTCCTTCGCGCGGAATCCCGCGTGGTCCGACCCGATGGCAATTTTCATAGCGTCTTTACCACCCCCTCGATGGCCTTCTTCATCTGTTTCGCCGCGGCGCGATACGCCTCGACGCCCGCACCGACCGGATCCTCGATGTCTTTCGCGGTGTCCAGCCGCCGCGCACGCCCCGCCGCTTCCGGCGCCATCTCGATGATGCGCGACAGGTGCGTCCGCGTCATCCCATACACATGGTCCGCTTCACGCACCATTTCCACCGTCAGCGCCCGCGATTTCCGTTCCCGGACGCGGCAACCCATTTCGCCCAGGACCTGCACGGCATCGTCGGCCATCGGCGCGCCTGCCGATGCGCCGACACCGGCGGATTCGACGATGTAGCCTTTCTCCTCGACGCGGTCCTCGGGGACGCCGAGGCGAAGCGCGAGGGCGCGGCGGGTCAGGGCTTCCGCCATCGGGGAACGGCAGGTATTTCCGGTGCAGACAAACAGGATGTGCTTGCGGCAAGCCTCGATGATTTCCGCCCGCGGGACGACGCCTTCGCGGGTGACGCGGCAGCCCTCCTCATCGACCTCGACGACGGTGGACTGCCGGGCGAACCGCGCGGGTCCCCCGTCCACCACCGCGTCGATCTGCCCGCCAAAGTGGCGCAGGATCGTCGCGGGATCGTTCATCGGCGGCGCCTCCGCCGCATTTACGCTGGTCGCGACCACGGGAACGCCCGCGAGCTTGATGAGTTCCCGCGCGACCTCGTCGGCGGGAATGCGGAATCCGCGCCGTTCGCCGTCGGAGCACTTGAGGACGATCGTGAGAGGGCCGGGCCAGAAGCGACGGGTCAGGCGGCGGACTGCGGGGGAAATATCCCGGACCCATCGGTCCAGTTCCCAGGGCTGGCCCAGGTGAAGTGTCAGCCTCCGGTCGGCGGGGCTGTGGGTGACCTCGAGCAGGCGGGTGACGCTCGCGCCGCGATCGGCGTTCGCCCCGAGTCCGTACACCGTCTCGGTCGGGAACGCGACAAGCCCGCCGGCCGCGAGGATGCGCGCGGGCTCGGCAAGATCGTCCGGCCGGAAAACGGCGCGGGACAGCGGGAAGACGCGGGTGTCGGCCACGCCGCCATTCTAGGCCACGGGGGCATTGAGGCCAAAGCAAGTCAAGCGCCGCCGCATCGGGACGCGGGCGCCGATCTTTCCATCCATCCGCGCACCGCTTACCATGGCCGTGACGCCATGGCCCTCAACACGCATTTTCCGGTCTTCCTCAACCTGTCCGGCCGCCCCGCGGTCGTGATCGGCGGAGGCCGGGTTGCGCTTCGAAAAACCCGCGCCCTGGTCCGTGCCGGCGCCGTCGTTACGGTGGTTGCGCCGAAGTTCGTCCGTGGGTTTGCGAGCCTGCCGGTCGGCTGCGTGGACGAGCCTTACCGGGTCTCGCACCTGCGCGGCGCCACGGTCGCCTTTGCCGCCACTGACGACCCCGCGGTCAATGATGCAGTGGCGCAGGCGTGCCGGGCGAAGGGAATCCTGGTGAACGTCGCCAGCGATCCGCGCGCCTCAGATTTTCACGTACCCGCCGCGGTCCGGCGCGGCGACATCGCCGTCGCCGTCTCCACCAACGGCGCTTCCCCTGCCCTCGCTTCCCTCCTCCGCCGCGAAATCGCCGATGTTCTCGCGAACGGGTGGGCCGCGGTGGCGGAAGAAGCGGCGCGCGCGCGGAAGTCGGTCCTGCGTTCGACGCTCTCCCCGTCCGGGCGCCGGAAGGTGCTCCGGCTGCTCGCCCCGGCCGGGCTGGCGCGGCGCCTCGAGCGCGAGGGCCCCGCGGCCGTCAGGAAAACGCTTCGCGCCGCCGTGAGGGCCGCACTCTGATGCCCCTCGCCTACTCCCCCGTCGAGATGGTTCTGTTCTGGTTCGGCCTCATCGCGTACGCGACGGCCGGCGCCACCGCGCTCGGCGCGCTGCTCGCCCGCCGCGAGAACCTGCCGCATTTCCTGCGGATCTTCACGATGCTCGGGATCCTGGCCCACGCCGGGTTCCTGGGCGCGGGCGCGGTCCGGACGCACGGATGCCCGATGTTTCATTTTTTCGAAGCGTGCGTTTTCGCGGCCGTCGTCGCCGCCGTCGTCGCGCTGGTGGCCGATCTCCGCCTGGAAATGCCGGCCCTCACCGCCCTCGTTTCGCCCCTCGCCGTGATCGTTTCCGGCGCGCCGTACTTCCGCCTCTACCAGGCCGATCCCGCCCGGCTGCACGGCGGTGCGGCGCTGCCCTTCCACATCGCCCTGATCGCGCTTTCCTACGCCGCGTTCACCGTCGCGTTCGTCGCCGGCGCCCTCTACCTCGTCCAGGAACGGCAACTCCGGTCGCACTCCTCCGGCTCCCTTCTCTCAGCACTTCCCTCCCTCGAAGCGGTCGATGCCGTCAATTCCCGCTCCGTCGTGGTCGGGTGGGTCCTCCTGACCGTGGGCATCGCCTTCGCCATCCCCCTTTTCGACAAACCCATCCTCGCCGACGGGAAAATCCTCGGCGGCATGGTCACCTGGCTTTTCTACGGCGGGCTTGTCGCGATGCGGTTCCGGAAGGGCTACCACGGCCGCTCCGCCGCGCGCATGTCCATGTGGTCCTTTGCCATCGCCGCGTTCACACTTTTCGGCGCCACGCTCCTGGCTCACGGGGTCCACCGCCCATGAACCAGGTGCAGGTGGTGGGCCTCAACCACCGCAACACGCCGGTGGATGTGCGTGAGCGGGTCGCCGTCCGGGTGGACCAGACGCGCGGGTTCCTGCTTCAACTCCGCGAGCGCCCGATGGTGGATGAAGCGATCCTGATCTGCACGTGCAACCGGGTCGAGGCGTGGATGTCGGGCGATCCCGAAACGGCCCTGGCCCGCGCGGTCGCGCTGATCGCGAGCCACGGGGGCCTCACCCCGGAGGTCCTCCGGCCCTACCTCTACGACTTCCGCGGCGAACAGGCCATCACGCACCTGTTTTCCGTCGCTTCGTCGCTCGACTCCATGATCGTCGGCGAGACACAGATCCTCGCGCAGGTGAAAGATGCGTACAGGGTCGCGACCGAGGCGGGAAGCGTCGGCAAGGTATTTCACATGCTGTTCCAGAAGGCGTTCAACGTGGCGAAGATGGTGCACACGCAGACGAAAATCGCGGAGGGAAAGCTCTCGGTCGCGAGTGTCGCGGTGCACCTGGCGGAACGCGTCTTCCGGGACCTGAAGGAAAAACGCGTCCTGATCCTGGGCGCGGGAGAAACCGGCGAACTGACCGCCCAGTGCCTCCGGGCGCGCGGTGCCGTCCGGATGACGATCGCCAACCGCACCGAAGAGCGCGCGGCCGCCGTCGCCGCGCGGCTGGAGGCGACTCCCGCCTCGCTCGAAAGCCTTCCCTCTCTGCTCTGCGACGCCGACATCGTCGTCGCCTGCGCTTCCGTCGAAAAACCGCTCGTGACTTCCGGGATGCTCCGGGAAGCGATGGCCGTCCGCGGCGGCAAGCCGATGTTCGTCGTGGACATCGGCGTCCCGCGCAACGTGGAGGATTCGGCACAGTCGATCCCGGACCTGTACCTCTACAACATCGACCATCTCAAGGGCGTCGTCGAACGCAACCTCGCGGAGCGGAAATCGAAACTCGACGCCGGCCGCGTGATGGTCGTCGAGGAAGCCCGGGCCTGGGTGACATTGCAACGGGGGGGCGCATGATCCGTCTCGGGACTCGGGGAAGCGCCCTCGCGCTCGCGCAGGCGACGGGCGTGCGCGGGCGGCTGATCGCGCGCGGGGCCGCCTGCGAAATCGTGATCATCAAGTCGTCGGGGGACGCCACGCAGGACAAACCGGTCGAGCAGATCGGCGTCGGCGTCTTCACCAAGGAACTCGAGGACGCGCTTCTCGCAAAGCGCATCGACATCGCGGTGCATTCCCTGAAGGATCTGCCGTCGCAGGTCGCCGCGGGCCTCGCGCTCGCCGCGGTCCCCGAGCGGGAGGATCCGCGCGACGCCATCCTGGGGCGCACGCTGGCCGCGCTTCCCGCCGGCGCCCGCGTGGCGACCTCGAGCCCGCGGCGGCAGCAGTGGCTCGCGCGGCGCTGGCCGGCGCTCGTGGCGGTCCCGGTCCGCGGGAACGTCGATACGCGCGTGAGAAAACTCCAGGCCGGGGAGTTCGAGGCGCTTCTCATGGCCGTCGCCGGGCTGAAACGGCTCGGGCTGGACGGGCATATCGCGGAGATGATTGCGCTGGAGGACCTGGTGCCTCCCGCGGGGCAGGCCGCGATTGCGATCGAGACGCGGGCTGGGGAAGAAGCGCTGGCCTCCGCGATTGACGATGCGGGGATCCACCGCGCGATCGACGCCGAGCGCGGGCTGTTCCGGGCCCTGCGCGCCGGTTGCCGGACACCGCTCGGCGCGTATGCGACGTGGGCCGGCGAAAAATTGTCGCTTCAGGCCGACCTCGCCGGCCTGCGGACCAGGTCGGAGGGCACGGACGCGGAGAGTGTCGCGCAGGAAGCGGCGGCGGCGCTGAGGAAAGCAGGGGGCGAAGAGATCGTGAAGAAGTGGCGGTAGGTCTCAGCCCCGGGCGCGGGCGCTTTCCCGGCGCCGGGCTTCGAGTGCCGCGCGGGCCACGGACACGGCGAGGACGACGATAAAGAGGGCGATGGAAGTGGCGTTGCCGAGGGCGCCCCATTCGCGACCGGGGAGAGAGACGGCGAGGTCGGCAGCGACGCGCGCAACCAGGGTGACATGGAGGAGCGCGAGCGGGAGATAGAACGA
>JAIOPR010000308.1 GCA_021413805.1 Planctomycetota bacterium | reverse complement strand
GCGGTTGACGACGTGATCGCGAAGGCGACAGCGCGCGACCGAGCGGAGCGATTTGCCGACGCCGGGGCGTTCGCGAGGGCGCTGGACCGTGCCGCGGGCGCGCCGTCGACGGCTTCGTTCCGGGCAGCCGCGCCGGCGCCGCGTCGCGCCCTCGTCGTGGACGGCGATCCCGCTTCGAGCGCGCAACTCGCCGGCCTCGTCGAGTCGCTCGGCCTTACGGCGGTGCCGTGCAGGGACGCGGAAGCGGCCATTTCAGAAGCGCGCCGCGCCGCGGCGGCGCTCGTCGTGATCGCGCTCGCAGGCACCGCCGGGCTCGAGGCCATGAAGCGGCTCCGCGGGATTCCGCTTCATGAGCGGACGCCGGTGCTCCTGGTAGCCCCCGTGAACGATCCCGACGTCGCGGGGCAGGCGCTGGAAGCGGGGGCGGACGATTTTCTGCCGAGGCCGGTGTCCGCGCGGGAATTCAGGGCGCGGGCGATGAGGCTCATCCGGATCGCGGACTGAACTGTTCGTCCGCATCCGGAGAACGCCGCGGGTAGCACCCCGTAAGGCCGAGTCAACGCACCCTCTTTTCCTATCATGCCCTATCCGTGCCCAGCTCGTTGCCTTTGTTTATCATATATTGCATCCGCCACAGTTGACTTCATCATATCCATATCATATTGTTCATTCGTCTCCCACTTCAAAAGGCCAATCATGCTCTCCCACGAATCCCTCACCAGCTGAATCATCGGCACTGCCTTCCGCTTCCTGGAAGGCGCTCCCATGGGCTATTCGGAAGCCGATCTCATCGTCGAAGACACGGTGGTCGTTGAGACGAAAGCGGTGGAAGAGATACGGAAAGGATTCGAATACAGGATTCGGGCGACCCTCGCGAGCAGTCGGCAGGAGGTCGGGTTGATTCTGAATTTCGGGGTGACGAAGGTGGAGGTCAGACGAGAGGTGGTCAGCCTGGAACAGAAGAAGAAAAGAAGGACGGGATAAAGGCAGGATGTTCCTGGGATTGGGCCAGGGCAACGAGCTGGGCACGGATAGGAAAAGATTAGAAAGGATTGAGGATCATTATTCGGAGGATGGCGGGCGCTTTGCGCGAGAGAGAAGCTCCTCCCATCGCGGGCCGCTCCGCAGCGGCGCGAGCGTTTCGTCGCCCTCCAGCGCGGCCACGTCCCGGTATCCACGCGCGACGGCGGCCTCCAGCGCGGCCAGTCCTTCCTCGACCGCGGCCGTCCTCCGCGGGTCGGCCGCGGGAAGCGTCGACGCGTGGACGGCGTGGCTCCTTGCCTCCAGCTCGCGTGCCAGCGGGTGCGCCGGAAGCCGCGCGGCGGCGTCGGCGGACTCGCGAAGCGCCTCTTCCCATCGTCCCTCCCGGAGCGCCCGTTCGCCGCGCAGGAGCAGGCTTTCGTATTTCGGGTGGCGGCGGGTGTAGTCCTCGGCGTAGGCGTCCGCTTCGGCGCGCGACACGGAGATGCCGCGTTCCTCGAGCGGGGTGAGTCCGCGGGTCAGGACGGACTCCGCGAAGGCCAGCGCGTTGATCGGGAGACGCACGCACGCCCCGCGGCGTCGGGCGACCGCGAAGGCGCCGTCGGGAGAGAAGGCCCCTGGCCACTCGAAACCGCGGGGGAGCGCGGCGAACTCGTCGAGCGTGTCGAGCGTGTAGAACCGGGTCGTGTTGCCGCCGTTGAGCGCAATGAGCCGGCCCGTGGGGGAGGGGACGATCCAGGTTTCCTGGATGAGGGGCCAGCGGCCGGATCGCAGCACCGCCCCGGTGCCGGGGTTCCACGCGCGAACGGTCGCGTCCATGCCGGTCGTCAGGACGGTCCCGTCCGGCGCAAAGCCGGTGCCGATCGTCCACCCGGAGTGGCCCCGAAGCCGGGCGAGGACGCGCCCTTCGGCAACGCCGTACACGATGACCTCGGCGGCCGACGAATTCGCCAGCGCGAGCATCTTCCCGTCATCGCTCACGGAAACGAAGTCGTACGTGTGCGGCGGCAGATCGATGGCCGGCCCGGCCTTTCCGTCGGCGACGTGCCAGATCCTGCCGGCCTGCTCGAAGTTCTTGACCAGCAGCCACTCGCCGTTCGCGCTCTCCCGGAACCACCAGACCGTGCCGGTGCCGACATCGGCGTCGAAGAGCCACCCGCGCTCGACGTCGCCGACGTGAACGCAGTCTCCTTTTCCGGAGTTGACGGCGAACCGGTGCCCGTCGGCGAAGAAGCGGCCCGAGACGCGCGCCCCGGACCAGTCGAGCGCGCGGACGAGCCGGCCCGTGGCGTTGTCGTGGATTTCGAGTTTCCCCGATTCCCCGAGGACCATGGCCATCGAGCCGCCGGGGGATGCGATCGCATCCGGCCGGGTCGCGCTCCACCGGTATGCGGGCAGGCAGTCACCGGGTTCGGAGTCCCACACGATCGCCGTGCGGTCGCGTCCGCCGGTGAGAACGCGCCGGCCGTCGGGCGAATAGCATGCGAATTCGATGTTGTACTCGTGCCCCCCGTACACGACGGGGCGCGCACCCGTGTCCACGTCCCGGGACGTTGCCTCGGTGAACAATCGGCCCAGGCAGCGTTTCCAGTCCGCGTCGAGCGTCCCTTCCCCGATATTCAGCCCCGGTTGCTCGTGGCACGCATACTCGGCCGCAAGGTCGGCGGACAGGATGTGCAGCCACGCATGGGCCCTCACCGCCACGCGCTTCCCGTCCGGGTGATGCACGATCTCCCCCACCTCGGGCGGGGGCTTCGTCGGCTCGCCGGGGGGAAGCGGATCGAGCGAAATGAATTGCCGCTCCCCGTCCGGCTCGAGCGTCGCGACCGCCCACCGGACGATCCGCCCCGCCGCATCCCCGACCACAAGGTGCCGCGAGTCCGGGGAGAAACTCAACGCCGTGACCGGCTTCGCGTGCCCCGTGAGCGGCCGCGGCGCCGTCGGGGCGTCCGAGGCCCACAGCAGCCCGGAGTCGCCCGTCGCCGCCGCAATCCACCGGCCATCGGGAGAAATCGCCGCGTGCAAAACCGCCCCGGGCGCCCGGAATACTTCCGCCGGCTTGCTCTCGTCCCACAGCCGAAGCGTCCCGTCCTC